>JBBRXY010000166.1:0-3757 GCA_038238185.1 Acidimicrobiales bacterium | reverse complement strand
CCACCGAGCCGACCGAGGGGTCGATCCGCCCGGGCATGGGGGTGTCGGTGGGGTACTACGCCCAGGAGCACGAGGGGATCCGCGCGGGTGTCTCGGTCCTCGACCACATGCGTGAGAACGGCAACGTCGCCGACGTGGAATTGCGGGCCCTGCTCGGTATGTTCGGTCTCATGGGTGAGATCGCCTTCCAGGACGCGGCCACGCTGTCGGGCGGCGAGAAGACCAAGTTGGCCCTGGCCCAGCTGGTGGCCGGACGTCACAATCTCCTCCTTCTCGACGAGCCCACCAACAACCTCGACCCACCGTCGCGCCAGGCCATCGGCCAGGCGCTGGCGGGCTGGCCGGGCACCATGGTGGTGGTCAGCCACGACACGGCCTTCGTCAACGAGATCGCCGCCGACGACGCGCTGCTGCTGCCCGAGGGCACCTTCCAGCGCTGGAGTGACGACCTTCTCGACCTGGTCTCACTGGCCTAGGCTCGCAGCGATGAGTGACGCCACCAGCCACCAGATCTCGCAGGACCAAGCCCGGTCGCGCCTGGCCGACGAGCGCTCCCGCCTCGAACGGGTCCGCGGCGGCCTCGACGACGACCATATGAGTGACCAGACCGAGCAGGACAGCCTGTCCGAGCTCTCGTCGGTCGACCAGCACCAGGCCGACATGGGCACGGAGACCTTCGAGCGGGAGAAGGACCTCTCCATCCTCGAGGCGATCGAGGCGGAGCTGGCCGACGTCGAGCACGCCCTGCACCGCCTGGACGAAGGCACCTACGGCACCTGCGAGGCCTGCGGCCGGCCGATCGACGACGAGCGTCTCGAGGCCCTCCCCGCCACCCGCCTGTGTCGTGACGACCAGCAACGAGCCGAAGTGGAGCCCGGGTCCGTCGGCACCGCAGGCGAGTAGACAACTGAACCCGCGCAAGGCCGTCCCCCTCACCGCAGCCGGGCTGGCACTCGTCGGCGCTGCCGGTGTCGGGGTGGCCCTCTCCGACGAGGACCGTCGCAACCGCCTCGATCGCCAGGCCCGGGTGTGGCGGCTCTCGGCCCGCCGGGTGCTGCACTGGTCGGTGCTCAAGGTGCGGGGCCGGGGTGCTACCGATGCCGAGCGGGCCCGTCTTGAGGAGACCTTCGCCATCCGTAGCGCCCAGGACGTGGCCGAGGTGCTCGGGGGGATGAAGGGCGCCATCATGAAGGCCGGCCAGATGATCTCGTTCATCGCCGAGGGCCTGCCGCCCGAGGCCCGGGCCGCCCTGGCCACCCTCCAGGCCGACGTGCCGCCCATGGCCCCGAGCCTGGCCGAAGGGGTTATCCGCTCCGAGCTCGGCGCCGACCCGGAGAAGCTCTTCCTCGACTGGGACCCGATCCCGGTGGCGGCGGCGTCGATCGGCCAGGTGCACCGGGCGGTGATGCCCGACGGGCGCATCGTGGCCGTCAAGGTGCAGTACCCCGGCGTCGACAAGGCCATCCGCTCCGACCTCGACAACGCCGAGCTGCTGTACGGCATGTTCGCAACCTTCGCCCTGAAGAACATGGACGTCCGGGCCATGGTCGACGAGCTGCGGGCCCGTATGAGCGACGAGCTCGACTACCGGCTGGAGGCGCGCTGCCAGGCCGAGTTCGCCGATCGCTACCGGGGCCACCCGTTCATCCACGTGCCCGACGTGGTGCCCGAGCGCAGCGCCATGCGGGTCATCACCAGCGACTGGGTCGACGGCCAGTCCTGGGCCGAGTTCGGAGCCACGGCCACGCCCGCCCAGAAGCAGGTGGCGGCCGAGGTGCTGTTCCGTTTCGCCGAGGGTTCGATCTGGAACCACGGGGTGTTCAACGGCGACCCCCACCCCGGCAACTACCGCTTCCATGCCGGCAAGGCCAAGATCACGTTCCTCGATTTCGGGCTGGTGAAGCGGTGGGGCCCGGGCGAGCTGGAGACGCTCAGCCCCATCCTGGACGCCATCCTCGCCAAGGATCCCGACGCCCTGGTCGCCGCCCTCGTGCGGGCGGGCTTCCTGGCCGCCGACCACGGTATCGACCCGGCCAGGATCTACGAGTACTGCAGCGGGCCCTACATCCCGTTCCAGGAGGACTACTTCACCTTCGACTCCGAGTTCGTCGGCCGCACCCTGGGCCGCATGCTCGACCTCCAGGGCGAGTTCGGCGACGTCATCCGCCTGCTGAACATGCCCCCGTCCTACGTCATCCTCGATCGGGTGGTGTGGGGCATGAGCGCCCTCTTCGGTCGCTTGAACGCCGGCGCCCGGTGGGCCGCGCTGCTCGACGAATACCTCCACGACGGGCCTTCCTCCACCGAGTTGGGCCGAGCCGAGGACGAGTGGCAGCGCGCCCGGCGAGCTACGGCAACGCCGTAACCGGCTTCGTCCGCCGGTTCGCCTTCACTCCCCGCTACGGGCGAGAGGAGGAGCTCGCGCTCGTCACCGACGACGGCGTCCACCTGGCCGGAGCCCGCCTGGCCGGGCCGTCCGATGCCTTCGCCACCGTGGTGCTGGTGCACGGGATGGTCCAGTCGGCCCGCACGCCCCGCATCCACGCCTTCGCCCGGCTGCTGGCCGGCCACGTCAACGTGATCGTCCCCGAGCTCCGGGGCCACGGACGGTCCGGTGGGCTGTGCACCCTCGGGCGCGACGAACCCCTCGACGTGGCCGCGGCCGTGGCTGCCGCCCCCGCCGGGCTGCCGGTGGTCACCGTGGGGATCAGCCTGGGTGGGGCGTCGGTGCTCCTCCACGCCGGCACCTACGGAGGAGTGGCGGGGGTCGTGGCGATCAGCTCTCCCGCCCGGTGGGCCACCTGGGACACCCCGGCCACCGTGCGTGTGCGCCGTTACGTGGACTCGAGGGCCGGGCGTCAGGTACTCGCCCGGGTCCTGCGCACCCGGGTGGTCGAACGCCTCGACGAGGTGCCCGACGCCAGTGGGGTCGTCGCCAGGATCGCCCCCGCGTTCACCCTCGTGATCCACGACCCCGCCGACCACTACTTCGGCGAGGAGCACGCCCGCACTCTGTACGAGTGGGCCGCGGAACCCAAGGACCTATGGTTCGTCGCCGGAGCAGGCCACGGCACCGACCTGTTGACCCCGAATCTCGGAGGGCGCCTGGTGGCCGACCTCCGGCGCCGTCTGGCCTGACTCCGCCCCCCAGCCGTTCTCGGCGCGCTGATTACCTCATGGCGTCGATGAGCGCGCCAAGAACGGAGGGGATCAGTCGCTGGTCTTGGCCAGGAGGTAGCCACGGGCCCGTTCGGCCCGCCGGTACCGGTGGACGAGGGCCCAGAACGCCGGTCCGTGCCGGGGCTCCACCAGATGGGCCAGCTCGTGGACGAGGACGTAGTCGACGACCCAGGCGGGGTAACCGGCCAGGCGGGAGGACACGCGGATGACGCCTTCGCTGGGCGAGCACGACGCCCAGCGGGAATTCTGGTTGTCGACCCAACGAACCTTGACCGGCGAGGGGAGGCGGTAGCGCTCGGCGAGGACTCTGGCCCGGGCGTCGAGGTCGGTTGCCTCGGTGGTCCGGCGGCGGTCGAGTCGGGAGAGCATCTCCGCCACCCAGCGCTCCTCGTCCTCGCGACTCATGGCGGCCGGGATCCAGATCCGGACGACACCGTCGGCCTCGGACGCCTGCACGGTCTTGCGCCGACGAGGACTCCGTATGACCTCGACCCGCACGGTGTGCGACGCTAGCTCCGGTCCTGGGCGCGCTCGGGCGCCCCGTCGCGGCCGGTCGCCGACCCAAGGAGCAGTCCGT
>JBBRXY010000165.1:0-3930 GCA_038238185.1 Acidimicrobiales bacterium | reverse complement strand
CAGGCCGTCGACGGGCACGTGGTTCGTGCGGGGTGGCATCACCGTCGGATGGGGCGCCGCCGGCGACATCCCTGTGCCCGGCGATTACAACGGCGACGGCACCACCGACACGGCGGTGTTCCGGCCCTCGACCGGCGTCTGGTACGTGCGTGGTGGCGTCACCATCGGCTGGGGCGGCTCGGGCGACGTCCCGTTGCCGCTACCCGACGCCATCCGCCGCTTCTTCTTCACGCCCCTGTGACCTGAGGGCTCGATCCGCCGACCCGACGGGGGTCCGGCGACTGGCCTTGCCCCGATTTTACGGACATCCACGATCAGGCGCGAAGCGCCGGAAAAGGGATGCCCATCATGGAGACCATGGAACGGGAGCGACGGCCACGCCGATAGCTCTCCAAGGAGTTCAAGCGAGACGCTGTCGACCTCTTCGTGCCACGGTGATCTATGGGCTGATCACCGGAATCGGATGAAATGCCGAGCGGTACGGACGCTCCGGCCTGGGGCACTGGTCGGCCGGGGAGCTACGGGCCGGGCGGGACGGGTGGAACGCACTCACCGCCGTCGATGAAGAACTGATTGGCACCGCCGTTCCACGTCCATTGGATGATCGGTGCCCCGTCGGCCTGCGACGCACCCGCCACGTCGAGCACCTTGCCGCTGTGGACGTTGATGAACACGACCACCTTCCCCGAGAAGATCGGAGCCCAGACCTGGTTGTCACCCCCGTTCTGGGGCCAGACGATCACCGGAGCGCCGTCGGCCGTCGAGGCCCCGGCCACGTCGAGCACCTGGTTGGTCTGGGTGCTGGCGATCGCGACGTACGGCGTGCCCGAGAGGGCGTCGAGCCGGAAGAGCTGGTTGACCCCGCCGTTATCCTTCCATTGGATCAGCCGGGCACCGTCGCTGGTGGACGCTCCCGCCACATCGAGCACCTTGGCGCTGTTCGCGCTGAAGAGTTTGCAGGTGCCGCTGAGCGCGGTGGCAGTACCGGCTGGGAGCGCTGCGCTCAGAGCCACGACCGCACAGGTCAAGAGCACGGAGAACCGCCGAGTTCGCATCGCTTCTGCTCCCTGTCGGAGAGATGGTCGTCGAGCTACAATTTACCAGTTGGCGGCGGGGGCCGGCGGGCCAACCCCGACGGCGGAGGGTGGTCGCCAGGCGCGTGACCACGCCTCTCGGCGGTGGACGGCCCAGTCGACCTACGCACCTCGTCCCAGGGCCCTTGCCAGGAGGTCGGGCCTGTCACGTCCCACCCGGAGCCGTCAGCATTAGGGACAAGTCGACTGCTTCGAGCCTCGGCTGGAGGACCGGACGTAGCCGCATCCGGCCGTCGACGACCGCATCTCGGATGACGGTCTCGAAGCCGAATTCCTGGTTGGCCCCCGCAGGGATCAACGCGATCCGCCGGGAAATGCTGCGGCCGGACTCGAGGCACCGTTGCCGTTTCCGGACGGTCCGGGACTCCGAGGCTGTCAGCCCGACATCACGGCCCGGTAGGCGGCGTCGAGGATGGTCGCCGACCGACCGAGCCGGTCCTGCTCGTCGGCCGTGAGTGAGATGGCCAGCTGACGCTCGATCCCCGACCGGCCCACGATGCAGGGCAGGCCGAGGACGATGTCGCCGATGCCGTACTCGGCGCGAGGCCGGCTGGAGAGCACCAGCAGCTGCTTTTGGTCGCGGCGCACGCAGCGCACGATGCGGGCCACGGCCACGGCGAGGCCATGGTTGGTGTAGCCCTTTCGCTGGACGATGTCGAAGGCCCGTCTGAGCACGCCCGCGGCCAGGTGGTCTCGGATGGTGCTGACCGGATCACCGCTCGGCAGGTGGAGATCATCGAGCCTGACCGAGCCGACTTGGGCGCTTGACCACACCGGGACGGCACTCTCGCCGTGCTCGCCGATGACGTAGGCATGCACGTCGCCCTCGTCGATCTCGAGAACACGGCCCAGCTGGTGAGACAGGCGGGCGGTCTCCAGCAGGGTGCCGGTGCCCAGGATCAGATTGTGGGGACGAGTCGACCGCTCCATGGCGATCCGAGTGAGCACGTCGACGGGGTTGGTGGTCATGATTAGAACCGCGTCGGGCGTCACCTCGTCGAGCGCGTCGATGACCTCCCGGATCACCGCGGCATTGCTGGCCAGCAGCTCGAGGCGGTTCTCGCGAAACTTCGACTCGCCGACCGTGATCACCACGATGTCGGCGGCGGCCAAGTCGGCATAGCTGCTGGTGGGCACGATCTCGACCTCGTCGAGCAGCGGTACCCCGTCCTCGATGTCCCACGCCTCCGCCTCGGCACGAGTTGTCTGCCGGTCGAACAGCACCACGCGCCGGCACGCACCCAGTAGCACCAGCGCGTTGGCGACGGCACTGCCGACGTGGCCGGCACCCAACACGCCGACAGTGAACGGACCGGAGAATGCCATGGGGATCAGACGTGGCGGGCGTCGGTGACGCCGAGGCCGCGCCGGGTCACGACGGTGGGGTTGTGGGAGGCGCGATGTTCGGCGGGAGCAGTCTCGACGATCTGGTGCCACAGAGCACGACGGACGGGTGCACGGAGCTCATCGTGGTCCACGGCAGCAGTGGTCCAGCACAGTCTTCGAGGAACGCACGATGGCCGAACCGGCATCTGTGGCTATGCGGGCCAGTTGATCGAGATTGCGCAGCGCGTGGTGCCGGGGGGGCGCAGCCCGGTGTGAGCGGCGAGCAGCTCGTCGTCGAGTGCGAGCGTCGTCCTCATCGCCACACCCTACTGATGCATCAGGCAGTGCATCAGGCCGCGAGTCGTGCCCCGGGCGTGGCCGGTCATGGAACGACGACCGGCCCGAACCCAACTGCGCCCGGCCTTCGATATGTATCAGGAACGCCGGCCGACGCTCTCGTCATCGAACACCCACACGAGGAGCGGTGATGATGAGGGCAGCGGAGCTGGACCTGGCAACGCCGCTTCCGTCGACGCCGCAGGACGTGGCGCCCGAGGGGATTCCGGCGGAAGCCATGCCGGGCATGCCCGAGGAGTGGTTGGGTCGACCGGGAGGAGGTCCGTCCCATTCTTCCGGGGACCGCCTCGCCGAGGTACTCCGGGCCCTTCCAGGCGCATGGACGTCGAGGATCCGGATCCGTCCGCCCGCATCGAGACCAGACGCTGGTCGGAACGACGGTGCCCGAACGCGCCTGGCCATGCTCGGGCTGTCCTTCGGGTGATAGTCATCGTCGTGGTCCCAGGGCCCGTTTCCCGCTCCCGCCGGGCGGTCCTGTGATGGTCGGGCGATCCTCGGTCGCACCCAAGGTGTTCGACGCGGCCTACGGCCCTCCCGTCCGACGATTCTGGAGCCTTCCCCGGACGGGCGGAGCCCCGTGGGAAATCGATCTCCCCGCCGTACCCGAGCGCTTCGACACCATTATCGACAGCGGCCTGTTCCACGTCCTGTCGGCCGGCGACGGGCGCCGCATGATCGGCGGCGCCCACACGCTGCTGCGCCCGGGCGGCACCTACCACCTCCTCTGCTTCAGCGAGCGAAAGCGGCGACCCGCGCCTCATCGGCTCTCCGAGAAGGCGGTCCTCCGGAACTTCGGGCCCGGGTGGCGCGTCGAGTCGGTGGTCGAGTCCCGCTACCACGTGCTCGACGGCACGATCGGGCCCAATGCCTGGCTGGGACGGTTCACCCGGGTCTGACCGACGACCAGATCGACGACGGTTTACCGAGCGATCCAGCGGCAGGCGGTGCGCCAGCGAACCCAGTTGGCCGGTCGCACGTCACTGGGCAGAACCGTGGCGTAGGCGATCCAGGAGTGGGCCCCCTACGATTACTAACGGGGCTTCGCCCCAGCCCGACAAGCGGTGTCCCCGCCAACTTGAGGTCGGCTGGGGATAGGGGCGGGCTGGGCCGAAGTCCCGTTGGGGCGCGAGCTCCGGCCGAGCGCACTGCAGGT
>JBBRXY010000164.1:0-3945 GCA_038238185.1 Acidimicrobiales bacterium | reverse complement strand
GCCATTCGACGGCCGGAACACGGCGATGTCGTCGGTGAGGTTGCCGTCGTAGTTGGCGGGGACGGGAATGTCACCCGATGCTCCCCAGTGGACGGATGCACCGTTGCGGACGTACCAGGTGCCATTCGACGGCCGGAACACGGCGACGTCTGGGGTGACGTTGCCGTCGTAGTCGGCGGGTACCGCGATGTCGCCCGACGCTCCCCACTGCACCGCCGTCTGGTTGCGGACGTACCACGTGCCGTTCGACGGCCTGAACACGCCGATCGGCGATGGTGGCGAGGGAGCCACCGTGAAGGTCTCAGTCGGGTCACCACATGGCGTCGGTCCGCTCGGGAGGTAGTTGGCGTCGCCGGAGTAGCTGGCCTTCCAGGTGTAGGTGCCCGGGCTGACGATGGGACCGGAGGATGACGAGAAGTAGGCGGGAGCACCGAAGTGGTTGACGGGCACCACCGAGACGTTGAAAGGCGGGCTGCTGCAGGTCGGGTTGTTCGGCCCGAAGAGCTGGAAGGAGATGGTGCCCGTCGGCGCGGGCGAGGGGGGCACGCTCACGCCGGGGGGGGCGGTGAGGGTGGCGGTGTCGGTGGAGGTGCCGCCCAGCACCGGGGGCGGGCTGGCCACCGTGGCAATGGTGGGCGTCGGAGGGCTGACGGCGGTGCTGGTGGAACTGCAGTTGCGCACGGCGAGGGGCAGGTTGGTGACCGTGGCACACACCAGTTGGGCGGTTGTCGTCGGTGGGGACGGCGGTAACAGGTCCACTGAGGGAACCCGAACGACGGTGACCGTGAACTCGACCCTGCAGAGCTGCCCCGGGACGAGCGTCAGCGAGCCCTCGCCTCCCGGCGGGACGAACCGGAACACGCCGGGAGTGATCTCGATGATCGTCCACGTTCCCAGGCAGCTCGGGGGCCCGGTTGCCTGAGTGCTTGTCAAACTTGGCTGAAAGACGCCGGGGTCGACGAAACCGGTGCAGTCCTGTGGCGGCATCGTGCTGGAACAGGAAGGCACGAGGTTGATCGCGCCGATGTTGAGGGACTGCGTGTCCGGCGGCGTGGAGAAGTTCCCGATGCTCACCGCGGCGGGAATCGTCTCGCCCACAGTGGTGCTGGGCGGAAAGTCCACCCCTGGGGACATGAACGGGAAGGCCTGGACGGGACTGGCTCCAATGAGTGTCGACGCGGCCACCACGGCCGTCGCCAACAACCCCACCCGAACGCCATCTCGCCGTGTCGCCTGCCGCCAAGAGCGTCGCATGGCATCCCCCTCTAGGTGAGCGAGCAGAAAGTCGTCGGAATGAGATACATTCAAATACCAACCCCAGTAAGGCTCATAAAGGCCCCTGTTCGGAAAGTTGGAATCGGACGGCCCAGAATCTTTCCGGATTGTGCTGCTCCGGCGAGGCCATTCTCGAAAACGACCCTTTCTGCTGAGTCACTTAGAGCCTAACACAGCCGGGCGAGGGCCTCTGGGCGAGATCCTCGGCCCTGGGTCCATCCCCACAGAAGAGGGCCGGTGCGCCGACCAGCCGGGTGTGGAGATCTCGACAGACATCTCGACGCCGCCGGCCTCCTGCGGCTGGGAATGGCCATCTGGGAGCCCTGTCCTGGAGCAGAAGGCCGGCCCGTGCCCGAACGGATGCCGGCGCGGACAACTCGATTACCTCTTGACGTTGGGCACAGCCTGCCCTAGACGGCGTCGCCGTCCGGCGACCTAGGGCGAAGGGGGCATTGAAACATGTCGCATGGTGGCGATGGCCCGTTCGGCCGGAGTGGAGGTGGGGTCGGCCCGTGAGGAACATCTGCGCGGAAAGTCACGCTAAGGCCGTCGCCGCCTACGGTGACGGGTCGTGGTCGTCGAGTTCCCGAAGCCAGACGGGGCGGTCTACGGCCGCTTCGTAGGACCACCGTCGAGGGCAGAGCTGGAGCGGTTCTTCTTGGCCCAGTGCTCGGGTCCGTGACACCAGCCGCAAGGTAGGCGGTGACAGGGTTCCGAGAATCCCTGGAGTCGGCACTTTGTCGGACCGGTTGGGGCATCAGCGGCGCCAACCGCAGCGGCAGGGTCCTGCACGAAGGGCCAATTGCCGACTCCCATCGCCAATGCGGAACTTCGGATCTGGAATGACGCCGGCGGGCGGGCTCACCTTGCGGCTGATGACAGCTACCCGAGCACTGGGCCGTCAAGACGCCGCTTCGCCCTTTGCTGTCCGGCCCTGACTCCAGGGTCGTCACCCAGACGTTCCGGATCCTGCACGGATCTCGTCACGGGCTTATCGTGCGCCGCGTCGGCACCGCCCTCGACCGCCACGGGATCCCACGCCGGCCCCGGGGGAGCCGCATGCTGGCCTGACTCCACACCGCGCGGTTTTCATGACCGCCGCCGCGCGAATCCTGCTGGCCGTTGACAGGGAACGTCACCGCGGATGTCAGGCCAGCGCTGCTGAGGTGATCGACGGAGCCTCCGGACCGCGACAGATCGGCCTACGCGTTCAGGATCCTGCGCCGATCCTCGTCACGGGCCATCTTCTCGCGCCTTGGGGCGGGGTAAATGCCGCACCAGCTCGTCGAGGAGACCTATGGGTTCACCCCGCGCGGCTCTTGTGGCACCTGCTGAAGACCGGAGGCGGTGCGACTCGTGCGCCGGGCAAGCGGCGAGCGAAGTGCTTCAGCCAGGGCCCGGCCCACCGCGGTCGCGAGCGGGACCGGGACTGCGTTGCCAATCTGATGGAGCTGGGAGGCCTCGCTTCCGGCGAACTCCACCCAGTCGGGGAAGCCCTGGACGCGAGCAGCCTCCCGGGCGGTGAGCGTCCGATCGAGGGTGGATGAAGTCCGACAGGTCCTTCCCCATGTGGGCCGTGACAGTTGGGCACGCGGCGTCCGCCCGCAGGCGGCGGTATTTGGTCTCATGCCCGCCAGCCTGCAGCTCCTCGGGGAGGTGACGCCGATCCTGGCCCTGCGCCAGGGCGCTCAGACGCTTCTGCCGGGTTTCCTCGAGGCGTTTGGTGTGGTGGTTTAGGACTGGGTTCCCCTCGGACCTCAGCGTGACTGCGTACGGACTCGGCCGGCGCCGGGTGTACCTGGCGGTCTCCCCGGGGCGGACGGTCTCGGCGGGAAGATCGGAGATGGCACCCCAGAGGGTGAGGTCGCCGACCCGGGTTGTGGGCTGTGGCCAGGAGAACTGCCGGTCTGGCTCGACGGCCACGATAAACAGGCGTCGGCGATTCTGCGGAGTGCCGAAGTGGGCGGCGTTGAGGGAGGCGAACTCCAGGCTGTAGCGCCGGTTCTCGCCGAGGTCGATCCGCTCCAACCCGGTGATCAGCCGGTCGAAGTAGTAGCCGCCGAGCATCGAGGTGAGCCCTACCACGTTCTCGACAAGGACAGCGCGAGGACGGAGCTCGTTGGCTGCCCGAAGAAGCTCGTCGAGCATGGCGTTCCCGGGATGGCCGATCCGGCGCTGGCCCTTGATGCTGAAGCCCTGGCATGGCGGGCCGCCGGCAAGGAGGTCCAGGCGTCGGCGGCGGTCGGGGAACAGCGCGGCCGGGTCGACCGACCGCATGTCCGCCTCAACGAGGCGCCGGGTGGCCTCGTGGTTCCGCCGGTAGGTCTCCGCCGCCTGCGGATCGAGTTCAACCGCGGCCTGGATCGCGAATCCCGCCGCCGCCAGCCCCAGCGACAGGCCCCCCGCGCCCGCGAACAGCTCAACGGCAGAAAGGGTCCGCAGCGTGGACGCCAGGCCCAACCCGAAGTACTTCGGTCGGCGCCGCGGGTCCACGTGGCTGAACCTGGTCAACGACCAGGCGGTCGGCCTCGCTGACATGGTGGTGTCAGGGACCCCACGGGACTCGCTGCACATCGTGGACCTGATCTACCGCCAAGACGGTGGCCGCCGCCCCGAGGTGATCATCAGCGACACCGGGTCCTACAGCGACATGGTCTTCGGCCTCCTGCG
>JBBRXY010000163.1:0-3946 GCA_038238185.1 Acidimicrobiales bacterium | reverse complement strand
GCGCCGGGGCGGGTGTGGTCGTCGTCGAAGTGGCTCCACACGTCCTCGACGAACCAGCACAGGGTCTGGCGGGCGTCGTTGATCAGCGGCACCATGCGCTTACGGGGACCCGAGCCGCGCGATCCCTTCCCCATGCGCACGTGTTGGCGGCCTGACTACGCGGTGACGTAGGCGACGGTGCTGGCCGTGCTCATTGGTGACGGCCATGGGCGCGCAGCGGAGCTGGCGGTGAGGATGGAGGGTCCCTGTACGCGAGTGGGCCCCTCCCCATCAGTTGGTCGCTGTGCCGGGAGGGGCCCAAGGCGGTGTTGCCACCGGTGGCCATCGTATGGCCCTGCCCCCTGTCCGTCGACGAGTACCTGGCCGCCGCCCGCACGGTCTCGGTCCCTCGTCCGGACTGCCCGAGCTGCACGACAACGATGTCGTTCTGGTCCGGTTACACGCGCTCGGTCCGCCACGGTGGCCGGTGCCACAAGCTGTGGGTTCGTCGGGCCCGGTGCAGGCGGTGCCGGGCCAGCCACGCCTTGGTCCCCTCGTTCTGCCTGGTCGGGCGGCTCGACGTGGTGGAGGTCGTCGGTGAGCTGATCGCCGAGGTGGTCGGGGGTGGCCGTGGTGTGCGTCCGCCCGCCAAACGCATCGACGTCCCCCACACCACCGCTCGGGACTGGGTGCGCCGATTCACGCGCCGTGCCGGGCTGCTGGCTGCCGTCTTCGCCGCGGCGGTGGTGGAGGTGTCGGGGATCGCTCCTGCGCTGACGTTCGAGCTGCCTCGCCAGGCTCTGGAAGCCATCGAGGCCGCCTTCGATGCCGTGCGCTGTCGTGGCGGCCCGGCCCTGGCGGGGTTGTGGACCTTCGCCGGGCTCGTCACCGGCGGCGGGCTGCTCGGGACCACCACGAATCCGCCCTGGTTCGTCCTCGGCAAACGTCGTTTCATCGCTCCCGTCCCTAAAGGCCACTGACGAGGAGGACCACCACGTGACCGATGACCACGCCGAGGCCGTCGCCTTGCACCGATGGGCGGTGATAGCGCAAGCCGCCAACCCCCGGCTCAGCCCGGCGGAGCGAGGCGCGGTGGTGCGCGCCACCGCCGGCCGGGCCCACGCCCACCCCGACGGCAGCGAGCGGCGCTACTCCCGCAACACCGTTGACCGCTGGATCCGGGCCTGGCGGGCCGAGGGCCTCGACGGCCTGCGTCCCCGGGCCCGGGCCGACGCCGGCGTGGTGCGCCGCTCGCCTGAGCTGCTCGACGAGGCGGCTGCCCTGCGCCTGGAACTGCCCACCCGCTCGGCGGCAGCCATCGCCGACATCTTGTGGCACCGACACGGCGTGCGGGTGGCCGAGCGCACCCTGCGCGCCCAGCTGCGCCGCCGGGGCCTGCACCGCGAGGCCTTGGCGGCCGAGCCCAAGGCGTTCGGCCGCTATGAGGCGGCCCGTGTCAACGAGCGCTGGATCACCGATGTGTTGGTCGGGCCGTGGGTGCCCCACCCCAAGGTGGCCTCCTCCGTGCGGGCCAAGTTGTTCCTGATCGTCGACGATCGGTCCCGCCTGTTGATCCACGGGCGGTTCATGAGCGTCGAGAACACCAGGGCAGGCCAGGACGTGTTGCGGGCCGCCATCGTGCGCCGGGGCCTGCCCGAGGTGCTCTATGCCGACAACGGCGCACCCTTCGCCAACCACATGCTGGCGAGGACCTGTGCCGTGCTCGGTATCCGCCTGGTGCACTCGGCGCCCTACTCGCCCGAGGGCCGGGGAAAGCAGGAGCGACTCAACCGCTACATCCGGGAGCGCTTCATCGCCGAGGCGGAACACGTTGGCATCGAAAGCCTCGACGAGCTCAACGACCGCTTCGGTGCCTGGGTGGACCAGGTGGCCAACCGACGCATCCACTCCGAGACGGGCGAGGCGCCCGAGGCCCGCTGGTCGGCCGGCGGCCCACCCCAGGCGGCGGAGGCGGCACGCCTGGTGGAGGCGTTCCGGTGGTCGGCCCAGCGCAAGGTGACCCGCACCGCCACGGTGAGCATGGACGGCCACCACTACTCGGTCGACCCCGCCCTGGTCGGTCGCCGGGTGGAGCTGCGCTTCAACCCTGAGGACCTGTCGGCCATCGAGGTGTTCGTCGAGGGCCGCCCGGCCGGGGTGGCCACGCCGTTCGTCATCGGCCACCACACCCACAAGGCCGTGCCCCAAGCCGCCCGGCCGGCAGCGCCCGCCACCGGCATCGACTACCTGGGACTGGTGGCTGCCGCACACGAGGCCGAGACGGTGGGGCCCATCTCCTATGCCGAGGTGCCGTTGTCGGACGGCGTTGAGGTCGACGGGACGCAGCGATGAGCCAGGCGCCGTGGGTCACCCACTTCGGGCTGCGCCGCACGCCGTTCTCCAAGCGGATCGCGGCGAGCGAGCTGTTCACCCGACCCGCCCACGCCGAGGCTGTGGCCCGCATCGGGTTCTGCATCGCCGAGGCCGCCCTGGGCGTGGTCGTGGGCGACGTCGGAGTTGGGAAAACGGTGTCGGTGCGCGCCGCGGTGGCGGGTCTCGACCCCACCCGCCACACCGTCATCTACGTGGCCAACCCGGCCTTTGGGACCAGGGGCCTGTACGTCACCATCGTGCGGGCCCTCGGGGCCGAGCCCCGCTTCCATAAGGCCGAGGTCATGGCCCAGGCCGCCAACCTACTGGCCGCCGAGGAGGCCGAACGCCACCGCCGGGTGCTGATCGTGGTTGACGAGGCGCACCTGCTCTCGCCCGCCCAGCTCGAGGAGCTGCGGCTGCTGTCGAACCAGGACATGGACAGCTCCTCTCCCTTCGCCGGGATTCTCGTCGGCCAACCCACCCTCGCCCGCCAGCTGCGCATGGGGATGTTCGCCGCCCTCGACCAGCGCATCGCCACCCGATTTCACATCAAGGCCATGGACCTGGCCGAGTCAGCCGCCTACCTGCGCCACCAGCTGTCACTCGTCGGCCGGGACGAGCCGTTGTTCGCCGACGACGCCGTCGCCCGCCTCCACCGGGCGGCCAACGGCCTGCCCCGGGCCCTCAACAACGCCGCCACAGCAGCCCTCATCGCCGCTGCCGCCGACGGCAAGGACCTCGTCGACGACGTCTGCGCCAAGCGTGCCGCCGCTGAGCTCACGAGGGATTGACGATGACAAGCGGTGAACACGAAAACGTGCGGGTGGGCATCGTCTTGGAGGTGGACGACAGCCAGTCACCCTCTACATCTGGGCGCACCTCGTGGCCACGACGATGGTCGACCATCTGCAGGACCACGGCATCGTCGCCAGCCTGGTGCGCATCGACATCGACGGCTCCCTCACCCATGATCACCATGAGCGGCTGCCGACGAATGGGCGCACAGCGCTGCCGGTCCATGTGCAGATAGCTCGGCCGCCAACATCATCGAGCCGGCGTTTGGTGACAGAGCCCGCCAGCCGCGACATCCGGCCTTCGGGGACACCCGGCCGTCCGAGGTGACACACTGCGTCGGCGAATGGGGACCTGGGCCAATGGATGCGTGGCGTCGGTGGTGAGCGGCCTGGCCGACGCCGCCGTGGCGGCGGACGTCGGGCCCATGAGTGCGTACATGCGGCACCAGTTTCCGTTCCTCGGCGTGAAGGCGCCAGCCCGGAAGGCGGTCGTTCAGACCGTGTTCGCTGCGGCCGGGCCGCCTAGCGATGAGGCGGAGGTGGTCCTCGCCGTCGACATGCTCTGGGCGCTGCCCGAGCGGGAGTATCGCTACGCCGGGTGTCTCCTGGCTGGCCGCTTCGCCCCGGCGGCGTCGCCTGCTTTCATCGACCACGTCAGCCGGTGGATCACCGCCGGCCCGTGGTGGGACACCTGCGACCCCCTCGCCCGTGTCTGCGCGGGCCAGGTCGTCCGTCGCCATCCCGAGCTGCGCGCCACGATGGACCTTTGGCTGTCCGGTGATGATCTGTGGCTGACCCGG
>JBBRXY010000162.1:0-3967 GCA_038238185.1 Acidimicrobiales bacterium | reverse complement strand
GGGCTACCGCATCGGGCTCCCCCGGCCCGGGCGATGGGAGCAGGTCCTGGAAACGTCATCCAGCGCCTTCGGAGGTCAAGGTCCCGACCAGATCGACGACCGGTGGGCCGACCCCGTCGCATGGCACGGCTTCGACCAGTCACTCATGCTCGACCTTGCGCCTCTCTCGGTCGTCTGGCTGAGCTCTCGCTGACGGGCATCCGGGCCGGCGCCTCTACGACGGTTCGCCCTCGACCATCGTCTTCAGGGTCTTCAGGTTGCGCCTCCAGATCGAGCGCAGGAAGGGCTTGGCCACGACCCCGCCGGCCCTGCCGCCCATCCACCACGGGAAGTGCAGGCGTTCCTCCCAGATGAACAGGGTGCCGCCGGGACGCAGCTTCAGGGTGAAGCGCCCCTTGCCCCGCACCAGGCCGGTATGGCGGATGCCGATGGTCCGCCGCTCCTTCCACTCGACGACCTCCATCGTGTCGCTCAGCCGGAAGGGGCCCACCCGGGTGGCGCATTCGAAGGTGGTGCCGAGGCCCGTAGCGCGCGACGAGGTGATGCGGATGGACTCGGCGTCGTGCATCCAGCGGACGTGCGAACCGATGTCGCGCACGGCCCGCCACACGACGATGCGAGGAGCGCGAATGAAGGTACTGACACGAATGTGGCCGATGACGCCAGCCTAGGTGTCCGGGAGCGGCCGACCGGGGCGGCGAAGCCGCGGGTCAGTCAACCGCAGTTGGCGATCTCGATGGGATCGGTGCCGGAGACGGTGGCTCCCGGGTGCTGGGCCGCCCAGGCCTTCAGGACCTTTACCAGCGAAGTGGTGTCGGCCGGCGTGTCCATCTGGATGTTCACCCGGATGCAGGTGCGGTCGCCGTCGGTCCACGCCCGGTAGGAGTCGCCGCCCCATCCGGCGGCTGCCCGGGCTGCGACGTCGTTGCTCGTGACCGCGGCGTCGGTGACGAGGATGAGGCCGAGCTGGCCCAGTGAACCCTCGTCGATCACCTTGCCGTCGGCGCGCGGCGCCGGGACCTGGCGAGCCCCCTCGCCGGCGAGGAACCGGTCGGGCGCCATGACCTGCTCGGTCGTCGTCGGCGGATGCACGAAGGCGTCGTCGAGACGGGTCTGGCCGCCAGCGTCGCGAAGGGCGGAGACAAAGCGTGGCCCGACCACGTAGGGGAAGGCGAACACCTTGGTGAACACGTCTGGCTCCGACCCGGTGTCGGTTCCCGCGCTGGCGGCACCGTCTGCCGCGTCGATGGCGTCCTGTTCCTCCGGAGCGCGGGAATCGTGCCAGGCGTTCTCGACGTACATGGCGTCGCCCTCCACCAGCGCCTGGTACGCGGACTGGGCATCGCTCTTGTCCGGATCGTCGAGCTCTGGGTGGTAGAGGCCGAAATGCTGGTCGTCGAGGGCATGGGTCAACTCGTGGACGAGTGTCTCCTTGGCGTAGGCCGTGGCGTCGGCACCCCGCACGTAGAGCTCCTTGGTCTGGTCGTCGTAGAAGCCGACGACGTCGCTCACCTGCTGCTGAGCCACCGCGTCGAGGCTTACGTCGCCATCGATCAGCCCGAGGGCTCGAAGGACGCCCAGGGTCGAGTGTTGGTCCTCCGATGTGGCGCCGTCGCCGAGCCCGCCCTGAAGCAGCTTCTCGAACTGGTCGTCGGCCAGGAGGGTCACTTTCGGGGGGCGCTTGAACTGCAGGCCACGGGTCTGCTCGACGAAAGCCTCCAGCTCCGGCAGCGTGGCCTGGAGCTTGTTCGGGGCCAGGGTGGACAGCGGGGGGCTCGCCGTGGTGGCCGCCTCCCCGCCGCGGGCGACGACCACGCCGGCATCGGCGACAAGGGTGGCGACGATCACGAGGGCGAGGGCGACCGCCTTCTGAAGCCGGCTCATTGCCCGACCCACGGAGTCCGACTGGGCCGCGGTTCGACACTGGCCGTCATACGGTGAGTATCGGCACGCCGGACCCCGACCTGAGTGACGCTGTCCACTTCTATGGCCGGGAATACACGGATACGTGTCGCGAGCTGGCGGCCCCGAAGGGTTCCCTGCCCCAGCCGCCCCAGCGGTCGGTGAGCTCCAGCCCCCCGAGGCGGGCCATGAGGTCGACTTCGGGCACCGACGCGTAGCGGATCGACCAGGGGAGGAGTCGGATCCCGGCCGGGGAGAGCACGACGTCGTGGCCTCGAACCGTCTGGTGGAGAGGGTCGTGATTGGTGGCCTGGAGGACGACTTCGTCGTCGGCCTGGGAGATGACCGTGAGCGACTGTTCGAGCCGGGTCAGCTCGGGGGCGAGGGCCTCGACCACGAAGCGGCCACGGGGGCCGAGTCGGGTGGCGGCGCCGGCCACGCACCGGCATTGGTCGGCCTGGTCGCCCAGCTCGAACAGGGAGTTGAAGGCCACCAACACCAGGTCGAAGCCACCGGCGACGAGCGTGCCGACATCGGCGAAGTCGCCGATCACCACGGGGATTCCGGCACCGCCGGGCTTGGCCCGCAAGCGGTCGACCATGGCCGGCGAGGCGTCGATGCCGTGGACCTCCAGGCCCATGGCGGCCAATGGCAGGGCCAGCCGACCGGTGCCGATACCCAGCTCGAGCACCCGAGCGGGCCTCTGGTCTCCCGGCGCGGTGCCGCCGGCGGCGGTGCCGCCCGCGGCAGTGATCGCCAGGTCGGCGAGGAGGGCGGCGGTGGCATCCGCCTCGCCAAACCGGAGAGAGTGGCGCCGGTCGTAGCCCTCGGCCCGCTTTTCGTCGTAGTCCATGGGCCCAGTTGATCAGAGCGGGACGGCTCCACCACATCGGTTCGAACCTGACGGTTGTCGATAAGGTCGCGACACCCATGCCTCCCAACGGTGCCGACGGCGGACCGCCCCCTGGTCGAGCTCTTCCCGACGGTGACGGACCGAGCGATCCCGATTGGACGGCGATCGAGGGGCCGGCCGCTCCGCGGGCGATGCGTCGCCCGGCTGCCCCCCGTGCGGTGACAGGGCCGCCCGCCGGCGCCGCGTCGACCACCGCCGGCCCACTTCTCATCGGCCCGATGAACTTCGTCGACATTCTCGACGGCGCCTTCACCCTCTACCGGGCCAACGCCCGCACCCTCATCGCCGTCACCGCCAGCCTCCTCCTCCCCGTCAAGCTCCTTGTGGCCTGGTTGGGCCGTGACGTGGCCATCAACGGCGCCTCGGGACTGCTCAGTGACTCGTCCGCCAATCGGCTCACGTTCGACCAGGGCTCCAGCGTCACGCGCGCGCTGGTCGCCCTCGGGGTCTCTGTCCTTCTCGTCCCCTTCCTGCACGGGGTGGTCAGCCGGGTGGCCTGCGCCTCGTATTTCGGAGGACGGTTGGGCCCGGCCGACGCTCTGCGCGCGGTGCGGGGGCGATGGTGGGCGCTCACCGTGGCATGGGTCCTCGTCCACCTGGCGGAGGGTGTCGGTGGGGTGCTGCTGTTCTTTCCGGCGCTGCTGGTCATGGCGCTGTTCATGGCCGTCGCCCCGGTCATCGCCATCGAGGGTCTCGGGCCGATCCAGGGGATGCGTCGGTCGGGCCGTCTCCTCGGCCCCCGAATGCTTCCCGTGCTCGGCGTCGCCCTGGGCTCGGCGGTAGTCGTATCGGGCGTCGACTTCGCCCTGGGGTGGCTGCCGGCGCTGCTCGGGGTGGTCGCCGGCCCTTGGGGTTGGCTCTTCCAGGGTGCGGGCACCGTGGTGACGAGCGTGCTGGCCACCCCGTACGTCGCCCTGGTGGCGACGCTCGTCTACTTCGACGCCCGAATCCGGTCCGAGGGTATGGACGTGGCCCTGCTGGCCAGCCGTCTCGCCAGCCGGGACGGCGATGGCTAGTCCCGTGTTCCGCACATGCCGGCGGCTGGGTTTGTTTGAGAAATTTGTAATTCCATGCAGGAGATTCGCGGGGTGGTCGCGAAAGTCCTTACATGGCAAGGAAACGACCGATTTTGGGGCCGCCACAGGTCACGCG
>JBBRXY010000161.1:0-3976 GCA_038238185.1 Acidimicrobiales bacterium | reverse complement strand
TCGAGGAGTTGGCGGTCGACCCGGACCGTTCGCCGGAGGAAGTCGACCCGGTCGACGGTGAGGCCGAAGCACTCGCCTTGGCGCAGGCCCATGCCGGCGGCGAAGACGATGAGGGCCCGGAAGCGGTCGGGGACGGCGGCGACGAGGGCCTCGACCTCGCTGACGTTGAGCGGCACGACCTCGGCGTCGTTGCGCTTGGGCAGGCCGATCCCGACGCATGGCGACGAGGCGATCAGGCGGTCGCCGACGGCCGCCGTGAAGATGGTCGACACCCAGCGGTAGTTGATCTCGACGGTCCGTGGCGCGAGGACGCCGGTCAGGTCCTTGACCCAGGCCTGGATCTCGCTGCGGCGGATTGGGAATGACAAGTCGAACTGGCCCCACTGTGATGGCCTGAACTGGCCCCACCCCATGGCGTGCTGAACAAGCTCCCGGTCAACGCCCACCACTCTCGGTGGTGACCAGGAGCAGCGACCAGGGTTGTCAGTTGGTCTTGGCGCCTCCCTTCTTGCGGGTCCGAGACGCCCGCAGCCGATAGGAGTCGGGGCCCGTCTCGATGATGTGGGCCCGGAAGGTCAAGCGATCGACAACGGCGGCAGCGAGGCGGGGATCGGTGAAGGTGGCGCCCCACTCGCTGAACGGGGCGTTGGAGGCGACCGCCACCGACGCCCGTTCCTCGCGTTCAGTCAGCACCTGGAACAACAGCTCGGCGCCCCGGGGATCGAGGTGGACGTAGCCGAGCTCGTCGAGACAGACCAGGTCGAGGCGGCCGTAGCGGGCCACCACGCGCGACAGCGCGCGCTCGTCGGCCGCCTCCACCAGCTCGTTGACGAGTGCCGCAGTGGTGACGTAGCGCACCCGTCGGCCCTGTTCAGCCGCGGCCACGCCGAGGCCGATGAGTAGATGCGACTTCCCCGTGCCGGCCGGGACAGCGACAGACTGCAACATCTTCGATCGGTGTTGCCGACCGAGGTGCGGGTCACAGCGACGACGCATCCGCTCTTCGGACGCCTCGTGCCGGCCAGCGGGTTCCAGAGGAGGAGCGGCGTCCTGTTGCTCGTTGTCACGTTGCCCGACGGGACGCCGGGCACCATCCGCGCCGACGCCACCGACATCCTGAACGAGAGCTCGGGCGAGCCGACTGTGACGGTGCTGTCCGTCGAGGGCCTTCGACAGCTGCGCTTGTTGGTCACCGCCCTGACGCCGGCCCCGAAGAGACGGAACCGGCCCAAGACGCGCAAATAGGCTCGACCAACCCTGCACGCGCCAACGAACCGGGAGGTGAGCCTCTTTGCGAAGGCTCAGGATACTCGCGCCCGTCCAGCTGCCCCTTGATCTCGGAGGGACCGTTCCGACCCCCGCCCAGCGGTGGTCGATGTTGAGCGAATCGACACGCGAGAGCGTGCTCGTCCTGCTCGCCCGCCTCATCGCCCGGGGCGTGGTCGACGAGGAGGTTGTGAACGATGACTGACCTGTTGACGAAGGTGGCGTCGACGCATCTCGGCCGCGATGCGTACGTGTACGTGCGCCAGTCGACGTTGACCCAGATGCGCGAGCACACCGAGAGCTTGGAGCGTCAATACGAGCTGGCCGACCGGGCCATGACACTTGGATGGGCACCACGCCAGGTGGTCATCGTCGACGAAGACCTCGGCCGTTCGGGCGCCGAAGCCACGGCAAGGGAGGGCTTCAAGAACCTGGTGGCCGACGTCGGCCTGGGCAAGGTCGGGATCATCCTGGGCATCGAGGTCTCGCGCCTGGCCCGCAACAACGCGGACTGGTATCAGCTCCTCGACCTGTGCGCCCTCACCGACACCCTCATCGCCGACGGCGACGGGCTGTATCACCCCGGCGACTTCAACGATCGCCTGGTGCTGGGTCTCAAGGGCACAATGAGCGAAGCCGAGCTGCACCTCATCCGCCACCGCCTCACCGCCGGTCTGCGTCACAAGGCGGCCAAGGGCGAGCTGCGCCAGGGCCTGCCCGTCGGGTTCGACTACGACGAGGGCGGCCGCGTGGTGATGGACCCCAGCGAGGCAGTGCGCGAAGCCATCGCCACGGTGTTCCGGCTCTTCGACGAGGTGGGCTCGGCCCGCCAGGTCATGCTCACCATGCGCGGCGACGGCCTGGACGTTCCCCGCCGGCCGAGCCGCGTCGGCCGGGTGAGCTGGGCGGCCGCCACCTACCCGTCCATCCACGACTTCCTCACCAACCCGACCTACGCGGGAGCGTTCGTGTTCGGCCGCACCCGCACCGAGAAACGCCTCGACGACAAGGCCAAGGTGGTGGTGCGCACCCGGGTGCTGCCCCGCTCGGAGTGGGAGGTGCTCATCCCCGATCACCACCCGGGCTACGTGTCCTGGCAACGCTATGAGGAGATTCAGGACCAGCTGCGGGCCAACTGGCATCCGCCCCGGGGCCAGGGAGGCGGAGCCGTGCGGGAGGGCACCGCTCTGCTGCAGGGGCGGCTGCGCTGCGGACGCTGTGGTCGCATGATGCAGACCGGCTACTCGGGCGCCAAGGGGAACTGCCCGCGCTACGTGTGCGGGCGCGGGCGCCAGCTCTATGGCGCAGAGCAACACTGCCAGAGCCTGGGTGGGCGGCGCCTCGAGGCCAGGGTCCTCGAGGAGGTGTTCGCCGTGTTGGAGCCTGCGGCCCTGGCCGCCACCGCCCAGGCCCTGGCCGAGGTGGAGGGCGCCCACACTCAGCGCTTGGGGGCCTTCGAGCTGGCCGTCGAGCGGGCCCGATTCGAAGCCGACCGGGCCCGCCGCCAGTTCGATGCCTGTGAGCCCGAGAACCGCCTGGTCGGGCGCACCCTCGAAGCCGTCTGGGAGGAGGCGCTCACCGCGCTGCGCCGGGCCGAGGCCGACCTCGCCGCTCAGCAGGCGCGCCGTCCCACCAAGCTGAGCGCAGAAGAGCTCGACTGGATCGCCCGGGCCGGGGCGGACCTGCGGGCCATCTTCGATGCCCCGACCACGAGCCATCGTGACCGCAAGCAGCTGCTGCGGGCTGTGGTCGCCGAGGTCGTGATCACCGTCCGCAAGCAGGATCGCCAAGCCGACGTCAACATCATCTGGCAGGGTGGGGCGGACACCGCCTTCACCATGGAGCTCAACCGCGCCGGTGGGCACTTTCGAGCCACCGACGAGGACACCGTTGATCTATTGCGCCGTCTCGCCGCCAACTACGACGACACGACCATCGCCGTCATCCTGGCCCGACAGGGCCGACGCACCGGGACCGATCTCCCGTTCACCAAGACCCGGGTGGCCAGCCTGCGAGTGGCCAAGGGCATCGCCGCCTACAAGGTCCCACCTCCCACGCCGGCCGACGACAACGCTGTCGTCGTCGGTCTCGTCCGCGCCGAGCAGCTGCTCAAGGTGTCGAAGGTCACGATCTATCGCTGGCTGCGCGACGGTTTCATCACCGGTGAGCAGTTGACGCCGGGAGGGCCGTGGCACATCCGCATCGACGACGCCCTGCGGGCCAAGGTCGTCGGCGAGGTGCCGCAGGGTTGGGTCGGACTCGATGCCGCGGCGAAGACGCTCGGTATCGCCCGCCAGACCGTGCTCGACCGCGTTCGCCGGGGTGAGCTCCGGGCCGTTCACGTCAACCGTGGACGGCGCAGGGGTCTCGCCATCGAGGTGGGTCCGGCTCAGTCAGCACCACTTCCCGGCACTGCGACGTGAGGTCGCACGGCGAGACGGCGGGGATGTGATGCCGGTCGTGCTGGTCGCCGTGAGAGCTCGGCCAGAGGCCGATGTCGCACCCGTCGAGGACAATGGTGCGGTGATCATCGCCAATCCGCCGACGCCGCGGACAGTGTCGGAAGGTCCAGCCACCGCCGCAAGGCTAGGGACGATGACACGAAACCCTTACGCCACAGGGGTTTTTCGTCATCTCTGGACCAAGTGATCACCCTCGACGAAGGGAGCGCGCAGTGTTACAGGGTTCCGCTGTCACCCACCAAGCACAC
>JBBRXY010000160.1:0-4045 GCA_038238185.1 Acidimicrobiales bacterium | reverse complement strand
GGCCACGACGATCACCGTCGCCGGGCGCTGGCCTTCGCGCAGGACCGGCCGGGGACCGACCGCCGCTGGCATGCAGCCCGGCTGCGGGTCGTGCGGGGCCTCGCCGCCCACGTGCACGCCCTCGACCCGGCGGCGGCGGAGCTGGTCCCCGCCGGCATGATCCACGCCAAGGTCACCCGCCCGATCCCCTACCTCTACTCCAATGACGACGTCACCCGGCTCATGTCGGTGGCGGCGATGATGTCCCCGCCGCTCCTCGCGGCCAGCATGAGGACGTTGATCGGCCTGGTGGCCGTGACCGGCATGCGCAGTGGGGAAGCGGTGGCCCTCGACGTCGAGGACCTGTCGGAGGGCGTGCTCACCGTGACCGGCAAGTACGCCAAGAAACGGCTCGTCCCCGTCCACCCCACCACGGTGGAGGCATTGGCCCGCTACCAGGAGATCCGCGCCACCCGGGCGGCGCCGGGCGGCCCGCTGTTGGTCGGGGCCAAGGGAGGCCGCCTGAACCTGAACTGGGCGCGGACCGCCTTCCGGCGCATCGCGGACGGTTGCGGGCTGGCAGCCAGGCCCGGCTGCGGTGCGCCGCGGCTACATGATCTCAGGCACACCTTCGCCGTCAACAGCCTCATCGACGCCCATCGCCAAGGCGCCGACGTCGACGCCCGCATCGCCACGCTGGCCACCTACCTCGGTCACGTCGAACCGGTGAACACCTACTGGTACTTGACCGCCAGCCCCGAGCTCATGGCCATCGTCTCCGAGCGGGTCAGCGCCTGCCGGCTCCGGAGGCGGCCATGACCGCCCTGGCCCCCACCCTCCAGTCGTTCTTCACCGAGTACCTGATCGGCCAGCGCGGGGCCAGCGACCACACCATCGCCGCCTACCGCGACGCCATGCGGCTCCTCCTCGGCCACCTCCAGGAGCGGACCGGCGTCCGACCCAGCGACCTGGACATCTCTGCCCTCGACGCCGAGCTCATCGCCGGCTTCCTCACCATGCTCGAGCAACGCCGGGGGAACAGCGTCCGGACCCGCAACGCCCGCCTGGCGGCCGTCCACTCGCTGTTCAACCACGCCGCCCTGCGCCATCCCGAGCACGCGGAGCTGATCTCACGTGTCCTCGCCATCCCCACGAAGAACACCAACCAGACCGTGGTCAGCTACCTCACCGACACCGAGGTCGACGCCCTGCTGGCCGGCCCGGACCGTTCCACCTGGACCGGGCGCCGCGACCACCTGGTCCTGCTGGTCATGGTCTCCACCGGGCTGCGGGTCTCCGAGCTCACGTCCCTGGCCCGGGCCGACGTCCACACCGACGGCCGCGGCGCCCACGTCGCCTGCCATGGCAAGGGCCGCAAGGACCGCGTCACGCCACTGGAGGCGACGACCGCCGCGGCACTGCGCGTGTGGCTCACCGAGAACGCCGGAGCGCCGCCCCTCTCTTCACAGCCCGGGGCACGGCCAGGAGGATGAGCTCCGACGCTGTCGCGCAGCGACTCAAGGTCCATGCCGCCACTGCCTCGGCCAGCTGCATGACCCTGGCCGCCAAGAACCCGACCCCGCACGTCCTTCGGCACACCTGCGCCATGCGCATGCTGGCCAGCGGGATCGACGCCACGACCATTGCGCTCTGGTTGGGCCACGAATCGCCCGAGTCGACCCGTCCTTACCTCCACGCCGACCTTGAGCTCAAGCAGCGTGCCCTCGACCGCACCGCTCCGCCGCGCACTCCCAAGGGCCGCTACACCCCACCCGACAAGCTGCTCGCCTTCCTCGAAGCCCTGTAGTTATGCCGAACTCCCGGGGCCGGTCACCGCCCCGGCTGTGGCGCCTCAGGCCGACATCGGCATAACGCGGACGTCGGCATAATTCGTGCTATTCCGATATCGACATAACGACAACAACGAGGCGGAGAGGTCGCTTCGGATGGCCAAGCTTCACGACAAGATTTCCGGTCACTTCCGCAGTGCCGATCACGCCGAGGCGTTCCTCACCGTGCGCTCCTACCTCCAGACCGGGCGGAAGCACCGCCGCAAAGCGCTGGACCTGCTCATCGACTTGTGGACCACCACCGGCGCCTGGCTACCCGCCACCGCCGTTCCGAACACGAGCTGACCACCACCGTTCCGAACACGAGCTGACCACCACCGCTGCCGGGTTCCGGCCCGCCAAACTGTGGCGATGGCCAAGCGCAAGCGTTCACACGATCGCCGCCCTTCGGGGCGCCCGCCACCCGCGTTGGCGACTCCGGACGCCGGTGTCGACTCGAGCATCGCCGGCGTCGTGGCCCGCATCGGATCCGGCGCGCTCGATGACGAGCTGCCACGCCTCATCGATGCCATCAACGCCCGTGTGCGAACAGTGGCCGATGTCCGCACCAGCCAGGCCCTGGAGCAGCTGTCGGTCGGCACCCGAGTTCGTCTCAACCACACGGTCAGTCCGCGCTACCTGCATGGCTGCTGTGGCGAGGTGCACGACATCGACGGCGACCACGTCGTCGTGTGCCTCGACGTCCCCGTCGGACGCTTCTCGTCCGGTCACGTCCGCTGCTCCCCGCTGGCGCTGGAGCCAATCGGTCTCGACGAGACCTGAGTGGTTACGATTCATCGCCCTACGCAGTCATTATTTCTTCGACTCCTTCTACTGCGAGCCGGGCCTCGACGGCGCCCACGAAAAAGGAGGCGTCGAAGGAGAGATCGGCCGGTTTCGCCGCAACCACCTGGTCCCGGTGCCGAGAGTGGCCAGCCTGGCCGAGCTCAATGCCTTCATGGCCGCAGCCGATGCCGCCGACGACGATCGCCACATCGCCCGGCGCCCCGAAACCGTCGGGCAGGCCGCGGCGGCTGAGGCGGCGCATCTGCGGGCCCTGCCCCCCGACGACTTCGACGTCACCACGACGCTGCACCCCATCGTCGACACCAAGGCCCGCATCTGCGTGCGCCAGGCCCTCTACTCGGTGCCCGCCGGCCTGGCCCGCCGCCGTGTCGAGGTCCGTCTCGGGGCTCGCAGCTTCGACGTGGTCACCGCCGGGCGCGTCGTCGCCACCCACCAGCGCTCCCTGCACAAGGGCACCGAGGACCTCGTGCTCGATCACTACCTGGAGATCCTCACCCGCAAGCCCGGCGCCATGCCCGGCTCGATCGCCCTCGCCCAGGCCCGGGCCAGTGGCGCCTTCGGGACGACCCATGAGGCGTTTTGGGCCGCGGCCCGTCGCCGCCTGGGCGACGGGGCCGGGACCCGGGCGCTCATCGGCGTGCTGTTGTTGCATCGGACGATGACGGCCGAGGCGGTGGTGGCCGGGATGGCCGCCACGATGGGCATCGATTCGGTCGACCCCGAGGTGGTGGCCGTGGAGGCCCGCCGCCACAGCGCGCCGGTCACGGCACCGGTCGAGGTCGTGGTGCCCATCGGCGCTCGCGTCGCCGAGCGCCCGGCACCGGCCCTGGGTGCCTATGACGAGCTGCTGGTGGGGGCAGGCCAGTGAGCGCGCTGACCGAAGAAGCGGCCGACGCCGCCATCGTCTCGGCGTGTCGAGCCCTGCACCTGCCGACGGTGCGCACCGAGGCCACGGCGCTGGCGGCCGCCGCGGCCAAGGAGCGCCTCACCCATCGCGCCTACCTGGCCGAGGTCCTCACCAGCGAAGTCGACGAGCGCGACGCCCGCCGGCGCGCCCGGCGGGTGGTAGAGGCCCGGTTCCCGAGAGTGAAGCGCCTGGGCGACTTCGACTGCGGCGCCAACCCGGCCGTCAACTCGGCGACGGTGGCCACCCTGGCCGCGGGGTCGTTCATCGACGCCGGCGAGCCTCTGTGTCTGATCGGCGACTCAGGCACGGGCAAGAGCCACCTGCTCATCGGCACCGGCATCGCCGCCTGCGAAGCCGGGCGCCGGGTGCGCTACGTCACCTGCGCGGCACTGGTCAACGAGTTGGCCGAGGCCGCCGATGACCACGTGCTGTCCCGGGTGATCGCCCGCTACGGACGGATGGACCTCCTTTGTCTCGACGAACTGGGATACGTCCATCTGGATCCCCGGGGGGCCGAGCTGTT
>JBBRXY010000159.1:0-4069 GCA_038238185.1 Acidimicrobiales bacterium | reverse complement strand
GGTGTCGCTGTGGGTCTCGGCGGTGACGCGGTCCAGGCCGTCGTAGGCGTAGGTGGTGGTGACTGCCTTGGCGTCGACCGCCGTCCTGCGCCTGCCGAAGCCGTCGTAGGTGGCGCTGGTGGCGTGCAGCGATGAGCCCGTCGGCGGGGTGACGCCGGTGAGCTGGTGGGCGGGGTTGTAGGCGTAGGTCGTCGACTTGGTGCGGTCCTGGGGCGGCGCGGTGACGTTCATGGGGTCGGTGGAGCTGTCCACCGTCCCGTCGGCGTTGTAGGTGAGGTTGGCCTTGGCGGCGTCGGCATTGGCGTTGGAGCTGAGGTTGCCGGCCCCGTCGTAGAGGTAGCTGGAGACGTTGCCCACAGTGTCGGTGCCGGAGCTGGCCAGGAAGGGCTGGCCGGGGCTCGCGTAGGTGGCCGACACCACCGCGCCGGTGGGGCCGGTGCTGGTGGTCAGGCTCTCCCCGACGTTGGCGCCGTAGATGTTGGTGGTCTTGCCCTTGGCGTCGGGGGTGTAGCTCGTGGTCGTGGGCTGGTTCTTGGCGTCGACGTTGGCAATGACCCGGCCGCTGGCGTCGCGGGTGTAGTCGGTGACCGGGTGGTTGTCGGCGTCGGTGACCAGGGTGTGGTTGGTCGTGCCGACCAGCGTGTAGTTGTAGCCGGTGACGGCGTTCACGGCGCCGATGACCCGGGTCACCGACGTCACCTGATGGGCGGCGTTGTAAGCGAACTTGGTCACCGCCCCGAGCGGCGCCGGGCCGGTGATCTGGGTCAGGTTGTGGGCGGTGTCGTAGCTGAAGGTGGTGACCCGGCCGCCGCCGTCGGTCACGGTGCGGATGTTGTCGGCCCCGTCGTAGGCGTAGACCACGCTGCGAGTGCCCACGTCGGGAGCGGTCTGGGTCATCGAGCTCACCTGGCCGTTGGGGCCGTTGTTGACAAGGCTCACGACGTTGCCGGGAGCGGTGCCGGCGGTGGCGGTGATCTGGGTGAGGCGGCGGCTGTCGGGATAGGCGAAGCTCAACACGGTGCCGTTGTGGTCGGTGTCGGACAGCAGTTGGCCGTCGTTGCGGAACTGGAGGGTCTCGTTGGGGTTGTGCACGGTGAAGGTGAAGCTGGTGTCGCCGTTGCGCACCAGGGTGGAGTCGAGGCCGGCCGGGGTGGTGTAGGTGCCCTGGGACGTGTTGATGCGCGTGAACACGCCAATGTTGGCGCTGGGGGTGACCAGGGCCACGGCCAGCGCATCGGTGGTCACCGGCACCAGATGGGTGTCGGGGGGCTGGTTGAACTCCCAGCCATAGCCGAACGAGCCCGAGTAGGGCACGGTCGCCCCCGCCGCCCCGGCCAGGCTGTTGTAGGTGTGCCCGAGGGACAGCGATCCCGTGGGCGCCGGCAGGGCGAGGTCGGCCATGGACAACTCGAGGTTGCCGGTGCCGATGTTGACCTTGGCTGTCATGCGGTCGTCGAGAGCGAAGGTCTGGTTGGTGGCTGCGGGCTGCTTTCCGGCGCCCACCATCGGATTGGTGGCCGCCGGCGAGAAGGTGTTGTAGGACAGTCCGGTGCCGTAGCCGCCGGGGCCGTTGTGGGCGAAGACCCCGATCACGTAGCTGTGGCCGTTGAGCAGACCGGGAACGGGCGTCCATATGCATGTCCCGCACACGGTGAGCGAGGTGTAGGCGGTGGGGCCGACTACGTCGTAGGCGGTGACCAGATACCAGTCGATGGGTACGCCGCCGTTGGTGGCGGGCGGCACCCACCGGGCCATGCCCGCTCCGTCGCCGCCCCCGGCCACGAGGTTGCGGACCACACTGGGCGGGGCGGCAGGGGTGAACACATTGGAGAGACCGGCAGAGGAGAACCCGTTGATGTTGCGGGCGTAGACGGCGAAGAAGTACGCCTGTCCGTTGACGAGCCCGGTGACGTTCGCCGACCGGCAGGTGGAGCTGTAGACCACGGGCGGCCCGGCCGAAACGTTGCCGGGGTAGGTGAAGGTGTAGACGTTGTAGAAGTCCAGGGGCGGGTTGCCGGCCCAGGCGGGGGCGGTCCAGGCGGCGACCGCCCCGGCGTTGGCGGCGGCGCCGATCACTCCCGTGGGAGGCCCGGGAAGGCTGGCCGGGGTGTAGTTGACGACCAACGTCGGGGCCACGCCCGCCCCCGCCTCACCGGCGTCGAGGGTCTTGGCCCCGGCGATGTCGGACTCGTTGCCGTTGTAGAGGCCCTGAAGCTGGATGCCGTTGTTGGCATCCCCGCCTGGGAATGTCAACTCCATTTGGCCCCACCGCGATGGTTTGAAGTGGCCCCACCAAAGGGCGCGTCTCACTGACCCTCGTCGGCGTTGAACGCTGTGAGTGACGAGGCTGGTGGGTGCTTCAGGTTGTGGCTGAGGTGATGGCGGCTCCTTGATCGAGCGGGTGACGGGACGGCGGACGGGGCGGGCGGCGCGGCGATTCGGATTCAGTTGGTTGGCGGCGTTCGTGTCAGTCCTCGAACGGCACCACCCTCGTGTCGGCGGTGCGGGCGAAGCGGCGCCGGGCGGTGGCGGTTGCAACGCCGAGACGCTCGGCGATCTCCGCCCACGAGTAGTCCTGGTCCCGGGCATCGGCCACGGTGTCGCCGAGCACGACCTCGGCCTGGGCCATGAGGCTGGCCAGCATGTGCAGACGAGCACCGGCGTCGCCCTCGTAGCCGGCGGAGCGCAACACGGTGAGCGAGTGCAGCGCCTCCTCCAGCACCGCCGCGCTCTCCTCGTCGACGACGGGGCGGTCGGGGTGGCGCACCCAGGCGCCGGTCATGGTCATGTCAGGCGTCACAGCGGTCACGTTCCTTGCGGGTCGCGGGGTTTGGTCGGCCTCTTGGACCTGCTGGTGCGTAGGCGGTAGCTGTCGGTGCCGGTCTCGATGATGTGAGCCCGAAACGTGAGGCGATCGACTACAGCAGCTGCCAAACGGGGATCGGTGAAGGTGGCCCCCCACTCGCTGAAGCTGGCGTTGGACGCCACCGCCACCGAAGCCCGTTCCTCTCGCTCGGTGATGACCTGGAACAACAGCTCGGCTCCCCGGGGATCGAGGTGCACGTATCCCAGTTCATCGAGACAAAGGAGGTCCAACCGGCCGTAACGGGCGATCACCCGGGACAGCACATGGTCATCGGCGGCCTCGGCCAGCTCGTTGACCAGTGCCGCGCAGGTGACGTAGCGCACCCGGCGCCCGGCTTCGCAGGCGGCGATGCCGGTGCCGATGAGCAGGTGGCTCTTGCCCGTGCCCGAGTCACCGATCAGACACAGAGGTTCGCCGGCATCGATGAACGACCCGGCAGCCAAGCTGGCCACCGTCGCCGAGTTGACGGCCGGGTTGGCTCCGCAGTCGAAGTCGGCGAGGCGCTTCACTCTCGGGAACCGCGCCTCCACCACCCGCCGGGCCCGCCGCCGGGCGTTGCGCTCGTCGACCTCGGCGGTGAGGACCTCGGCCAGGTAGGCCCGATGGGTGAGGTGTTCTTTGGCCGCGGCGGCGGCCAGTGCCGCGGCCTCGGTGCGCACCGTCGGCAGGTGCAGGGCCCGACACGACGAGGCGATGGCGGCGTCGGCCGCTTCTTCGGTCAGCGCGCTCATCGCCCGGCCCCCACCAGCAGCTCGTCATAGGCGCCGAGGGCCGGTGCCGGGCGCTCGGTGAGGCAGGCGCCGATGGGCACCACGACCTCGACCGGCGCCGTGGATGCTTCGGTGTGGCGGCGAGCCTCCACGGCCACCACCTCGGGGTCGACCGAATCGATGCCCAGCGCCGCCGCCATCCCGGCCACTACCACCTCGGCCGCCATGGTCCGGTGCAACAACAGCACGCCGATGAGCGCTCGGGTCCCGGCCCCGTCGCCCAGGCGGCGCCGGGCCGCGGCCCAAAACGCCTCATGGGTCGCCCCGAAGGCGCCACTGGCTCGGGCCTGGGCCAGGGCGATGGAGCCGGGCATGGCGCCGGGCTTGTGAGTGAGGATCTCCAGGTAGTGGTCGAGCACCAGGTCTTCGGTGCCTTTGTGCAGGGAGCGCTGGTGGGTGGCCACGACGCGGCCATCGGCGACCACGTCGAAGC
>JBBRXY010000158.1:0-4082 GCA_038238185.1 Acidimicrobiales bacterium | reverse complement strand
CGGTTGATCACCCGGCGGTACAGGTCGTTGAGGTCGGAGGTGGCGAACCGGCCACCGTCGAGCTGGACCATCGGGCGCAGGTCCGGCGGGATCACCGGCACCGCGTCGAGGATCATGGCCTTCGGCTCGTTCACCCGGCGGCCGCTGGTCTCGTCGCGCCGGTTGAAGGCGGTGACGATCTTCAGCCGCTTGATGGCCTTCTGCTTGCGCTGGGCCGACAGCGGACGACGGCCGTCAACCGCGTCGATCATCTCCCGGAGCTTGACCTCTTCACTGTCGAACTCGATCTCGGTGATGAGCTGGCTGATGGCGTCGGCGCCCATGCCGCCACGGAAGTAGTCGGCGTAGCGGTCCTTCAGCTGCCGCCACACGATCTCGTCCTCGATGATCTTGCGGCTGTGAAGATCACGAAACTCGTTGAATCCGTTTCGCGCCAGGTCGAGCTCGGCCTGGGCCCGCTCGCGGATCTGGGCGATCTCCTTGTCGGCCGCCTTCTGGCGGGCCTTGGTCTCGGAGTCCTTGGCACCCGACGCCTCGAGCTCGGTCACCTCGGCCTCGAGGGCCTTGAAGCGGTGGTCGATGTCGATGTCGCGCTGGCGTTCGATCTCGGCCAGCTCGGTGACCAGATCGCTCTCCAGCTCGGGCAGGTCGGCGTGACGCTTCTCCTCGTCGACGAAGGTGACGAGGTTGGCGGCGAAGTAGATAACCTTCTCGAGCTGCTTGGCCTTCAGCTCCTCGCGGGCCTCGGTACCCATGAGCAGGTAGGCCAGCCACGACCGGGTGCCGCGGAGGTACCAGATGTGCACGACGGGAGCCGCCAGCTCGATGTGGCCCATGCGCTCGCGGCGGACCTTGGACCTGGTGACCTCGACGCCGCAGCGCTCACAGATGATGCCCTTGAACCGGACGCGCTTGTACTTGCCGCAGTAGCACTCCCAGTCCTTGGTGGGACCGAAGATCTTCTCGCAGAAGAGGCCGTCCTTCTCCGGCTTGAGGGTGCGGTAGTTGATCGTCTCCGGCTTCTTGACCTCCCCGTTCGACCACGTGCGGATCGAGTCCGCCGTGGCCAGAGCGATCCGAAGCTGATCAAAGTTGTTGACGTCGAGCACGTAAACCCTTCCCTCTTCTTCTTACGGCTGTACCTGGTGTGTGTGGTGTTCCCGGTTGGACTAGAAAGCGCTGCGTTCTGCCGCCCGACGGGCATCCTCTTCGTCGGACCCGCGCTCGGGCCGACTCAGGTCGATACCCAGCTCCTCGGCGGTGCGGAAGATGTCCTCGTCGAGCTCGCGCATCTCGATCTCCTCTCCCGTGGTCGAGAGCACCTCGACGTTGAGGCAGAGGCTCTGCATCTCCTTGATGAGCACCTTGAACGACTCGGGGATCCCCGGCTCGGGAATGTTCTCGCCCTTCACAATGGCCTCGTAGACCTTCACCCGCCCGAGCACGTCGTCGGACTTGATGGTGAGCAGCTCCTGCAAGGCGTAGGCGGCGCCGTAGGCCTCCAGCGCCCACACCTCCATCTCCCCGAAGCGCTGGCCACCGAACTGGGCCTTCCCGCCCAGGGGCTGCTGGGTGATCATCGAGTAGGGGCCGGTCGACCGGGCGTGGATCTTGTCGTCGACCAGGTGGAGCAGCTTCATGATGTAGACGTAGCCCACGGTGATGGGCTGGTCGTAGGGCTCACCGGTGCGGCCGTTGAACAGCGTGGTCTTGCCGTCGGTGCCGATCATGCGCACACCGTCGTCGGACTCGGGGTTCATGCGCCCCAGTAGCTCCTGGATTGTGGGGTGCCCGCCGGGCTCCTTCTCGTCCCAGTGGGCTCCGTCGAACACCGGCGACGCCACCCACACGGCGGGCGCGGTGGTGGGACGGGTCTTGGTGAGCGGCGCACCGTTGCGCTCGGGCGGCTGGGCGCCGTCCCAGCCCCAGCGGGCGGCGTAGCCGAGGTGGGCCTCGAGGACCTGGCCCACGTTCATGCGGCTCGGCACACCGAGGGGGTTGAGGATGATGTCGACGGGGGTGCCGTCGGCCAGGTGGGGCATGTCCTCGACGGCGAGGATCTTGGAGATAACACCCTTGTTGCCGTGGCGGCCGGCGAGCTTGTCGCCCTCGGAGATCTTGCGCTTCTGGGCCACGTAGACCCGCACCAACTGGTTGACGCCGGGCGCCAGCTCATGCTGCTCCTCACGGGAGAAGACCTTGACGTCGATGACCTTGCCGGTCTCGCCGTGGGGCACCTTGAGGCTGGTGTCGCGCACCTCGCGTGCCTTCTCGCCGAAGATGGCTCGCAGGAGGCGCTCCTCCGGAGTGAGCTCGGTCTCGCCCTTGGGGGTGACCTTGCCCACCAGCACGTCGCCGGGGCCGACTTCGGCACCGATGCGGATGATGCCCCGCTCGTCGAGGTCCTTCAGGATCTCGTCGGAGAGGTTCGGGATGTCGCGCGTGATCTCCTCGGCGCCGAGCTTGGTGTCGCGGGCGTCGACCTCGTGGGCCTCGATGTGGATCGAGGTGAGGACGTCGTCCTTGACCAGACGCTCGGAGAGGATGATGGCGTCCTCGAAGTTGTAGCCCTCCCACGGCATGAAGGCCACGAGCAGGTTCTTGCCCAGGGCCAGGTCGCCGTGGTCGGTGGACGGGCCGTCGGCGAGCACATCGCCCTTGGCCAGCTTCTGGGCGTCGGAGACGAGGGGCTTCTGGTTGATCGACGTGCCCTGGTTCGACCGGCGGAACTTCGACAGCCGGTAGGTCTTGCGGGCGAGGGTGACGCCCAGGCGGTCGGCCTGGCCCGGGTCGTACTGGACCACGATGTGGTCGCCGGTGACCTCGATGACCTCGCCGGTGCCCTCGGCCAGGGCCACGTCGCCGGCGTCGCGGGCGGCCCGGGCCTCGATGCCGGTGCCGATGTAGGGAGCCTCGGCTCGCACCAGCGAGACGGCCTGGCGCTGCATGTTGGCGCCCATGAGGGCCCGGTTGGCGTCGTCGTGCTCGAGGAACGGAATCATGGCCGTGGCCACGGACACGATCTGCTTGGGCGAGACGTCCATGAGGTCGACCTCGGACGGCGGTACGTAGTCGATCTCGCTGGTGGTGCCATAGGACGTGCCTGCGGCGCCGATGCGGACGCCGGCACCCTGGGGGCCACGGCGCACGAGGACGCGGTCGCCCAAGAAGGTGCCGTCCTCGCCGAGCGAGGCGTTGGCCTGGGCGATGACGTGCTCTTCTTCCTCGTCGGCGGCCAGGTACAGGATCTCCTTGGTGACCTTGCCGTCGATGACCTTGCGGTAGGGCGTCTCGATGAAGCCGAAGGCGTTGACCCGGGCGTAGCTGGCCAGGGAGCCGATCAGGCCGATGTTGGGGCCTTCCGGCGTCTCGATGGGGCACATGCGCCCGTAGTGGCTGGTGTGCACGTCGCGCACCTCGAAGCCGGCCCGCTCACGAGAGAGCCCGCCCGGGCCCAGGGCCGACAGGCGGCGCTTGTGGGTGAGGCCGTCGAGGGGGTTGGTCTGGCCCATGAACTGGGAGAGCTGGCTTGTGCCGAAGAACTCCTTGATGGCGGCTACGACGGGACGGATGTTGATGAGCGTCTGGGGGGTGATGGCCTCGACGTCCTGGGTCGTCATGCGCTCGCGCACGACTCGCTCCATGCGGGAGAGGCCGATGCGCACCTGGTTCTGGATCAGCTCGCCGACCGACCGGATACGCCGGTTGGCGAAGTGGTCCTGGTCGTCGAGGCGGTAGCCAGCCTCGCCGGCGGCCAGGTGCAGCAGGTAGGTGGTGGCGGCCAGGATCTCGGTGGGCGACAGCACGCCCTGGCTCTGGCCCGGGCGCTCCAGGTCGGTCTCGAACAGGTCGGCGATCTTCTCGATCTCCGGCCCGAGCTTGCGGTTGAGCTTGTAGCGGCCCACCCGGGTGAGGTCGTAGCGCTTGGGGTTGAAGAAGGCGTTCTCGAAGTAGGCCCGGGCCGCCTCCACCTGGGGCGGCTCGCCCGGACGGGCCCGCTTGTAGATCTCGACCAAAGCCTCGTCGCGGGTGGGGGCGAGCTCGCGCTCCTTCTCCCACTGGCCCTCGAGGAAGTCGAAGTG
>JBBRXY010000157.1:0-4091 GCA_038238185.1 Acidimicrobiales bacterium | reverse complement strand
TCACTGTGCCATCTGCTCCGCGAATGAAGTCAGACCGGGTTTGAGCGGGCTTGCCCGAGGCGTCGAGGTCCAGCGCGTAGTCCGGGCGGTAGAAGGCGAGGCCGAAATCCTCGGTCTCACCCGACACAGTCTGAGATCCTCTCGACCCTCCGGAAAGGCCCGAATCTTGTCAAAGTCGGGCCTGATGAGTGACGGTAACGGGCTGGCGGAGGCGCTTCTGGGATTGGACGGGTTCACGGTGCTCGACGTGGCCGAAGGGCCTGCCGAGCTCGTCATCACCATCGAGTCGGTGGCCGTGCTCGTGGGCTGCGGGCGCTGCGGCGTGCGGGCCGAGGCCCAGGATCGCATGCCCATCGACATCCGCGATCTCACCTGCTTCGGGCGACCGGCACGACTGGTGTGGATCAAGCGCCGGTGGCGCTGTGCTGACGCCAACTGCAATGCCAAGACCTGGACGGGACACTCCGACCACGTCGACGCCCAGGCGGTGCTCACCCACCGGACCGGCGCCGAGGCGTGTCGCCAGGTGGGCGAGGAAGCCCGGCCGGTTTCCCGGGTTGCTGCCGAGTTGGAGGTGTGCTGGTGGACTGTGATGAACGCCGTGACCGAACACGGCACGCCCCTCGTCGATGACCCCGCCCGCGTCGGTGCCGTCCACCAGCTCGGTGTGGACGAGACGTCGTTCCTGTTGGCCAACCGCCTCCAAGCCACCATCTATGCCACCGGCCTGGTCGACCTCGAGGCCAAGATCCTCATCGACATGGTGGAGGGCAACGCCGCCGCTGACCTGCGGCGATGGACGGCCAACGCCGATCCCAAGTGGCTGGCAGGTATCAAGGTCGTGGCCACCGACCTGGCCGAGTCGTTCCGGGCCGGGTTGTCGCCCGGTCTCGACCACGCCACCCGAGTCGCCGATCCATTCCACGTGGTCCGCGTGCGCCACGAGGCGCCATGTCAACGGGGGCGGGTGAGAGACCCGCCCCTCCGGGCTGTCGCAGCAGCCTGGTGAAGCTGAGGGCAGCCTAACTCTGGAGGCGCAGGTGGAGGGCGGCAAGCAGCCCTGACAACGCCGGGGCGGGCCAGCACCGCCAGATGGCCTGGTTGATAACGCCAACTATCCCCGCTCCGCTGCTCGCCCATCGCTACCGTCCATCAGATGGGTGCCTCGTCGTCAACATCGGTGATGGAGCTGGCCGAGGACTGGCTGACGGCCAAGCGAGCCCTCGAGTCCTCTGTCCAGGCCGAGAAGGGCAACTCGGACCGAGCGCGACGAGCCGATCTGGAGCGCTGGGCGCTCGTCGTGGGCGAGGCCCGGGCCGCTCCCCCATCGACGACGAGGCGGCCCTGGCCAGGATGGTTCTGGGCGAGCTCTACGAAGAGGTGATGATCGGCGCCATGGCCGTGGCCAAGCGCCGATGGTCCGACGCCACGGTGGCCCGCATGCTGTCGACGCTGCGGGGCTTCACCCGCTGGCTGTATCGCCGGGGCCACCTCGGGTCCGATCCACTCGACGGCGACCTGTTCCAGGCCCCGGCCCGTGGCGAGCGTCGCCTGAGTCCGGCGGTGACTACGGTCAGCTCGAATAGCCTCTACCGCGGCGCCTACCAGTTCGACAGCCAGACCTGGCAGGCGGCCGGCGGCGACCCGCCGCGGCCTCGCCCGCCGAGCAGGACGCCCGTGCCAGCCAGCTCCAGGGCCAGCGGGGTTCCAGCCCCTGGCCGAATTGCGGCTGATCCGTCCACAACCGCCACATCACGAGCAGGACAATGCCCACCAGTTCGACGGGCTCCGGAAGGTCAGTCCCGATAGCGACCGGGCGGAGCCATGCCGAGCGGCGTACCATCGGTTAGCCACAAGGCGTGGGCGGCGGAGTTTGACGGAGGGATGTCGGGAATGGATCACAACGACGCTTGTATGGGCATGGACGCGCCACGGCGCAGGGCGCGGCGCTGGGCACGGAACGCGATCGTCGGGATGGTCTGTAGCGGGGCGGCTGCCACCTCGCTGGTGGTCGGCGCACCATCGGCCGGGGCGATCGTGCCCGGTCCGAATGGCCGCATCGCCTTCGAGTCGAACCGCAGTGGTAACACCGAGATCTTCACGATGGGCCCGGACGGTTCGACCCAGATCAACCTCACCCACAACCCGGCCATCGACGTGTTTCCTGCCTGGTCGCCCGACGGGTCCAAGATCACGTTCAGCAGTGACCGGGCAGAACCCGGCAACCTCGACGTCTACGTGATGAACGCCGACGGCAGCAACGTGACCCGGCTCACCGATGCGCCAGGCGAGGACCGGGGCACGAGCTGGACCAGCGACAGCCAGACGATCGTGTTCCACAGCGCCCGCGACAGGGACGTATCCCACACATTCGACATCTGGAAGATGAATGCCGACGGCACCAACCAGACCAAGATCTTCACCAACGGCTCGGCCGCCTACGTGTGCGGGAACAGCACGACCGGGATCATCACGTTCAACAGTCTGAGCAACCCCCTCGGGACCAACCCGGAGGGTGACTTCGAGATCTTCACCATGGACATGAACGGCGGCAACGTGTTCCAGGTCACCAACAACGCGGTACTCGACAGCGGGCCCAAGTGGTCGCCCGACTGCACGAAGATTGTCTACAACTCCCTCGATGCGGGCAACAGCCTCGACATCCACCGGATCAAGTCCGACGGCACCAACGACGTCGACCTGACCAATACGCCGGGCGTCTTCGATGCCTTCGCCGCCTGGTCGCCCGACGGCACCCGGATCGCGTTCTCCAGCAACCGCGACGTCAACTTCGAGATCTACACGATGAAGGCTTCGACCGGAGGCGATATCACGCGTCTGACCTTCACCGGCTTGGGCCAGGCCGACTTCCGCTCGGACTGGGGCACCAACACCACCACCCCACCCGATACCGCCCTGACCTGCGGTCCAGGCACGAACAACGCCGGTGAACCCATCCAGATCTGCCATGTGAGTGACACCGATGGGCTCCGGAGCGTCCTGGTGACCAACGCCGACACGGGCCAGTCGCAGTCGGCGTTTAACTTCAGTTGTTCGAACACCACGACGTCGGTCCACTTCAAGGTCCCGGCCGGCACGAGGTTCAATGTGGCCGTGTCCGACTGCGCCGCCCCGCGGAACATCACGAAGTGGGTGATCCTCCCCAACGGACGGGTGCGTTAGGCGGCGGACACCGGGTCGGGGCCACCCACCGGTAACGAGAGCGGGGCGGGATGGTGTAGTCGGCCATCCCGCCTTCTCGTTGCCAGAGGAACCTTCTCAAGCGCCCCTTCCCTCGCGCCGAACAACTGGAAGACACCGGGAAGATCGTCGACGTCGGCCCGGACCCTGACCGTGCGGGCCAGGAAATCGCTCACGCCGTTGGCCCCGTCGCAGTGGCCCCGCTCGAGGGTGAACCCCCGCCGCGGTGACCTGTGTGGCCAGCCCGGCCCACAGCTGCGCCGTATCGTCGCCTACCAGCAGGTGCGGACGGACGTCAGCCATCATGCGGCCGACGGACCGGGGCGTATGGAACTCGCCGCCCTTCTTGCCCGCTGAATCGGCGAACTCGCCGACGAGGTATTCGTACGCGGCGCCAAGGTCCGTCCGGTCGGTGACGGTGTCCTCCAGGAGGGGGCGGTCCGGAGCGAGGTCCTCAGCGCCCTGACCAGCGCCGGAGCGGTAGGAGCCGACTCAGGAGACAGAAATAATGACCTTGCCAAGGTGAGAGTCGCGGGTTCGAATCCCGTCGTCCGCTCCAAATTTTCGTGGTGGTGCAACGGTTTTATCGCTTCGATTCGAATTGCAAGCCAGCGATAGGCGACCCGCATACTGGCTGTCCGCCATTTGCGGGCCGTTTGCGAGTGTGATCGCCGGCATCCGAGAACCGCCTCGTCACCGCTGCAGGTGGCGACAACCTCGTGGTCTCCGACGGCGTGCTCAGCCGAGGAAAACGGGCCCTTCGCGACGAACCTGGGATGACCGGGTGGTGAGGGTCCACCGCTGAGGCTGGGGCCTCCACGAATCTCGTGACTGTCTGACGGTCCGAGAAACGGGAGGCCCTGGTGGTCGACGGTACTGCGGTGTGGTTC
>JBBRXY010000156.1:0-4145 GCA_038238185.1 Acidimicrobiales bacterium | reverse complement strand
GGCCCGGGCCGCCTGTCGCATGTCACCGGGCGCCCCGCCTGCGAGACCTCCTCCTGGGCGGACCGCAACGCCTCGCCGAGTCGAACCAGCTCCTCGACCTCGGACCGATACCGGCGGGTGAGCTGGTTCACCGCCCAGGCGGGCGGCGTGGGCCGGCGCAGCTTGGCCACCTCGGCGGCCCGCGGGCGGTCGCCCTCCGTGCGTACCCGGCGAGCCAGGTCGTTGCGGGCAGCCACGAAGTCATTCGGGTCGAGCCCATAGAGCTCGTCCGTGACGTGGCCGGCCATCCCGGCAGTTCTACCGCGCCAGTTGACGAGCGACGATCCCGGGTAGACAGCCCCGCGTGACATTCGACTTCGCTTTCGACCCGCTGTACCGGGCAGTCGCCCTCGCGTTCGCCATCACGCCGGGCCGGGCCGGCGTGACTGTCGAGGGTGGCCGGCTCCTGGCCCGCTTCGGGCCCTGGCGGGTGTCGACTGACCTCGCCAATATCTCCGGCACGGAGGTCACCGGCCCGTACCGGACCCTGGCCACCATCGGTCCGGCCCACCTCTCGGTCGTCGATCGGGGGCTGACATTCGCGTCGAACGGCCGCCGGGGCCTGTGCATCTGCTTCCACGAGCCCGTCCCTGGCCTCGAGCCCACCGGGCGCCTGCGCCATCCCGGACTGACGGTCACGGTGGCGGATGTGGAAGGCTTGGCCGCCGCCCTGGCGGGCGGCTGACCAGCGTCGCGAGAGGAGAACACACTCATGGGGACCGTCGCACGGGTGACCGAGATCAGCGCCATGTCGCCGACGGGCTTCGAGGACGCCATAAGAGTCGGCGTCGACCGGGCCAGCCAGACCCTTCGGAACATCACCTCGGCGTGGGTGAAGGAGCAGCGGGTGGACATCAGCGAGGGCGCCATCGTGAACTACCAGGTCAACCTCATGGTCACCTTCGTCCTCGACGACACCGACGCCTGAACCGAGGCGACGTGCCCCTCGAAGGCGAATACGAGCCGAGCCCTCAGGCCTGGGTCCGGGACCAGGTGGAGGAGTTCGAGCGCTCGGGTGGTCAGCGGGCCAACACCCTGCGTGACACGGGCCTGCCGGTCATCATCGTCACCACCCGCGGCAACAAGTCCGCCAAGATCCGCAAGCTCGCCCTGATGCGGGTCGAGCACGACGGTGAGTACGCGCTGGTTGCCTCCAAGGGCGGGGCGCCGACGCACCCGGTCTGGTACCACAACCTCAAGGCCGACCCCGAGGCGGTGGTCATCCAGGACGGCCCCGAGCCCTTCGATGCCCGCGTCCGCGAGCTGGCCGGCGACGAGCGGGCGGCCTGGTGGGAGCGCGCCGTCGCCGCCTTTCCGCCCTACGCCGAGTACCAGAAGAAGACCGACCGGCTGATTCCGGTGTTCCTGGCCACCTCCCGCTAACCTCGATTGTTCGTCCCGGCGGCATAGCGGTCGAGGGACCCTGCGCATTGCCGCCGGCTGACGGCCACGGCGCGTGACGGCCGAAGCGAGGCCGCGCTCGACCAGGCGCTCAGTAGTTGGTCGGGTTGGCGCGCCTCGATGAACGATCTGGGCCAGCGCAGGCCGGGTCACCGCTCAGCAGAGGGCGGCGCGCATGCGGCCGAAGGCGGCGTCAAGGGGGTCTCGCCACGGCCAGGCGGAGTCGATGCGCAGGTGTAGGTCCCGGCCCCGACGCGCCAGGCGGGCGCCGACGTGGAGTAGCTGATAGCGCAGCGTGGCCGGCTCGGCGCGGGCCAGGGAGCCCTCCAGGCACACCCGGGCGGTCCAGGTCAGCAGGTCCTGGGCGATCATGACCAACACCAGCCACGCCTCGTTGCGCACGAAGTCCTCGAAGGGGAAGTTGCGAAGGCCACAGGCCTTGGCGGCGCGGATGCGGTCCTCGACCCGGGCGTGACGGCGCTGGCGCAGCTCCATCGGGGCCACCTCGCCCGCCGAGGCGGTGAGGAAGCAGGTGTGGCGGAAGCCCGTCCCGATGTCGAACAGCGACAGCTGCGCGCCGGGGTGGGGGCGTTCCCGTCGGCAGATGAGCCGGGTGCCGATCGGCCAGGTGCGGAGGTCGGCCAGGGCCGTGAGCTCGGTCACCCATGCTCCCGGGCGTCGGCTGCCGTCGCCTTCGACGGCGGGAACCCAGTCCTCCTCCTGGGCCAGCATCAAGGCGTCGCGGACGCGGCCGTCGACGTCGAAGCCAATGGAGAAGCCGATGTTGCGCTCCACCAGGGCATTCACGAACCCGTGGGTGGCTCCGGCGGAATCGGCTCGGGCCACGATCGGGTGCACGACGCCGGCGGGGTCGTCGCCGGCTCGGTGGCCGGCCCGCCACGCCGGCGGGAGCTGGGCCAGGGCGGCGTCGAGCATCTTGACGTGGTCGGCCGCGGTGTTGGCCCCGGCGTTGCCGGGGCGCAGCATGGCCGCCAGCGCCTCGCCCGTCTCGTCGCACCAGACCCCGAGGGGATGGAAGCCGAAGCCGCGCTTGTAGGTCGGCGCCGCGTCCTGCTTGTCGGAGTGGGCGTCGACGAGGGTGGCGTCGAAGTCCAGCGTCACCGACGACGGTGCCCCGCCGGCGGCCCACACCCGCTCACGGGCGGCGGCCCGGGCGATGTCGATGCCCCGCAGCTCGGCGGCGGCCACCGCCTCGATCGCCCGCCAGGCCGTGGCGTGGGAGGCCACCGGACCGAACAGCGCCTCTTGGTTTCTCAGCACCGCCAGCTTCGAGAGGCAGTCGGCCCCATCGGCGATGGCCACGGCCATGTGGGTGAGCACGACGCCCGGGTCATGGGTGTGCCAGGAGATCCCACAGTCGCCCATGGCCACCGACAACCCTCGGGTCAAGCCCGAGCGGTCGGCCAGTTCGGCCAGCAGTCCGGTGCCGACGTGGGACACCAGTCCGTCACCGTCGGTGGTCACCTTCGCACGACGGACCGACTGGCTACGATGCACCTTCAAGGAGCCCTCCACCTGTGGGGATTGTGTTGCGTGAGAACACGCATTCTCCCAGGCCAGGAGGGCTTTTCCGCGGAGCTACGACCGGTCGATCAGGGAGCCGCGCGAACAATCGAGGCTAAAGGGCGACGGCCTCCCCGCCGATATCCTCCACGGGGCTTCGCCCTCCGGGGCAGTCAGTCAGGCGTCCGACCACCCCGTCCTGCTTCACCTGCCGTGGCGCCGCAGATCAGGAGGGGACCGTGCGACTTCGACACCTCATGGCGGCGCTCGCCGCCGTTCTGGTGGCATCCGGGACTGCGGCGGTGGTCGCCCCGGTCGCCGCATCCGCTGCCGTCGTCGTCACCCCGCTGCCCAGCGGTTTCAAGGCGATCCAGGTCGACCCGGTGACCAAGCGGGCATTTGTCTCGTCGCCCGTCTCCAGCATCGTCACCGTGCTGAACGAGGCCGGTGGAGTGGTCGGCAGCTTGAGCGTTCCCGGCGCCGGCGCCCTGGTGATCGACGGACCGACGCTGTACGTCGCCTCGACGACGGCAGGGCGAATCGACGCCTTCGACACCACCACCCTGGCCAAGGTCGGCACGTTCGGCGGCGGGGCTCTCCTCAAGCCCACCGCACTCGTCAAGGCGGGGGGACGGTTGTGGACGACGACAGGAGCCTGCTCGTCCATCGCCGTGCAGTTGGTTTCCATCGCCCCCGCAACCGGCGTGGTCACCACCTACCCTGCCCTGCCGGACCTCTCCTACTGTCCCTACCTGTTTACGAGTGCCACCGATCCCAACGTGATGCTCGGATTCGACGTCGGCTTGAGCCCGGCCACCGTGGTTCGCCTCGACGTCTCCGGGCCCGCCCCCATGGTGACTGCCACGCTGCGGACCGACAGCTCGAACGCCAGGAGCGCCGAGGTGCTCCCGGACGGGCAGACCTTCGCCCTGGCGGCAGGGGCGCCGTATGAGATCCGTACCTTCGGGGTCAATCCGTTGCAGCCCCATGGCGTCGTCTACGACCTCGGCCCATACCCGAACGGCGTGACGGCCACGGCGGCGGCCGGCGGCCTGCTCGCCGCCAGTCGCGACGCGTACTACGAGAACGACATCAACGTGTTCCGCCTCGGCGACCCTTCCGACGTCCTGTTCCGGTACGACTTCGGCACGTACAACGACACCGCGCTCGACGACGGGCTC
>JBBRXY010000155.1:0-4246 GCA_038238185.1 Acidimicrobiales bacterium | reverse complement strand
GTGGCACCGTCACCGACACCGCCACCCTGACCGGTGGCAACGCCCCCACCGGCACCATCACCTTCCGCCTGTTCGGCCCCGCCAACGCCACCTGCACGGGCACGCCCGCCTTCACCTCGACGGTGCCCGTGGCCGGCAACGGCACCTACACCTCGGCGCCCTTCATCCCCACCACCGCCGGCACCTACCGCTGGGTGGCCTCCTACAGCGGTGACGTCAACAACAACTCGGCCGGGCCCACCGCCTGTGCCGACCCGGCCGAGGCCGTCGTCGTCACCCCGGCCACCCCGGCCATCGCCACCGCCGCCACACCGGCCACCATCGGCGTGGGCAACCCGGTGTCTGACACAGCCACGATCAGTGCCCTGGCGAGCCCGACGGCTACGGGCACCGTCATCTTCGAGTTGTTCTCCGACGCAACCTGCACGACCCAAGTGGCCACCAGCACCAAGGACCTGGTCATCGCACCCGGCGGCACCACCGGCACGGCCACATCCGACCCGTTCACCCCGACCGCCACCGGCACCTATCACTGGGTGGCCTCCTACGGCGGCGACACCAACAACAACGCTGCCGGGCCGACCGCCTGCGCCGACCCGGCCGAACAGGTGGTGGTCACTGCCGCCCCGGTGGTCAGCCTCACCACCACAGCGTCGCCGGGCGTGACGATCGGTGGCACCGTCACCGACACCGCAACCCTCGCCGGCGGCAACGCCCCCACCGGCACCATCGTTTTCAGGCTCTTCGGCCCTGGGGACCCCACCTGCACGGGTACGCCGGTCTTCGACGCCCCGCCCGTGGTGGTCAGCGGCAACGGCACCTACGACTCGGCGCCTTTCACCCCCACCGCCACCGGCAGCTACCGCTGGGTGGCCTCCTACGGCGGTGACGCCGCCAACCCCGCGGCCGGGCCCACCGCCTGTGCCGACCCGCTCGAGCAGGTCGTCGTCGCCCCGGCCAGCCCGGCCATCACGACCGCGGCGTCGCCCGATGTCGTGGTCGGGGGCAGCGTCCACGACACCGCCACCCTTTCGGGCGGCACCGCCCCCACCGGCACCATCACCTTTGATCTTTTCGGGCCCGACAACGCCTCCTGCTCGGGCACGCCCGTCTTCACCTCCACGGTGGCCGTCACCGGCACCGGCAGCTACGACTCGCCTGACCACACCCCCACTGCCGCCGGCACCTACCGCTGGGTAGCCTCGTACAGCGGCGACACCAGCAACGCCCCGGCCGGGCCCACCGCCTGCAACGACCCGGCCGAGTCGGTGGAGGTCACCGGCCCGCCGCCGCCGACGATCACGACAACGGCGTCGCCCGATGTGGTGCTCGGGGGCACCATCCACGACACCGCCGTGCTCAGCGGTGGCAACAATCCCACCGGCTTCATCATCTTCTACGTCTACGGTCCCGACCAGCCGACCTGCGGCAACGTGGCCAATATCCCCGTGGCCGTTCCGGTCAACGGCAACGGCAGCTACGACGGTGGATCTTTCGTCCCGACCGCCCCGGGCACGTACCGCTGGATCGCCGAGTACACCGGTGACGCCAACAACGGTTTCGTCACTACCGCCTGCAACGACTCCGGCGAGTCCGTGATGGTCACCGCCCCGCCGCCACCCCCGTCTATCAGCGTCGCCGCGGCCGTGGACTTCTCCAGCCTGCCCGAACCCGGTGGCACCTTCACCGGCAGCGCGTCGGTCACCAACACGGGAACTGCGCCCGTCACCCTCACGGCTCTGGCCGACGAAGACCTCAACGGTGTGGGCACCTGCAGCGTGCCTCAACCGCTGGATTCCGGCGCCACCTACGGTTGCACCTTCCCCGTCGTGTTCACCGGAAATGCGGGAGACACCAGGACCATCCCGGTCACGGCCACGGCGACCGATGCCGTTGGCCGCCAGGCCACCTCCACCGACACCTTCGTCCTGACGATCGTCGACGTGGCGCCCACGGTCACGGTCACCAAGACCGCCGAACCGTCGACCATGGCCGAGCCCGGGGGAACCTTCACCTACACGATCTCCGTCACCAACACCAGCTTTGAGCCCGTCACCCTCCTGAGCCTGGCCGACGACGTCTACGGCGACCTGAACGGGTCGGGTTCCTGCGGCGCGGGCACCGTGGTGGTGGCGGCAGGGGCGACCTCCCCCTGTTCGTTCTCGGGGACGTTCCTCGGCGTGGCCGGCGATCGTCAGACCGATACGGTGACCGCCGTCGTGGTCGACGACGACGCCAGCGTCGCCACGGCATCGGCGTCGGCCACCGTCGTCTTGTCGCCGAAGCCGGCTGTGACACCCACCTCCCCGGACCAGCCCGGGTCGGTGATGCCACGCACCCCCACCGGTCCGCTGGTTCGCACCGGTTCCGATCTCGGCCGTGGCCTCGTCCTGGCCGTCGCCGCCGTCCTGGCCGGTGTCTGCCTACTCGGACTGGTCTGGTTCACGACCGTGCCCGGCAGGCGAGACTGACGCCGAGGGTGGGGAAGGAGGCGGGGGCAGGCCGTGGCCGGTGAGTTCGACGACATCAGGGTTCGCCTGGAGGCCATCTCCGAGGAGCTGACCGACCTCGCCCTTGCCCGCCTGCGGGAGTCCATCGATGCCGGCGGCACCGAGTTGCCCGTTGACGAGCGCCGTCTGACACGTGCCCGCCGGGCCGTCGACAAGGCGGCGGCCATCCTGGCCCAGCCCGACGATGCCCAGTGAACCGGGCCGGGGTCAGGTCACGGTGAGGCTCCCGGTCATGCCTCGCTCCTCGTGGTCGTCGATGCCGCAGACGAACTTGTAGGTGCCCGCTTCGGCGAAGGTCAGGGTCACCGTTCCCTCGCCGCCGGCCTTGGTGGGCCCGACCTCGCCCGGGCTTCGCCAGCGGGCCGACGACCTCGAACTCGTGATCCATCGTCCCCCTGTTCAACAGGTCGAACTCGATGGTCTCTCCCTTGTGAACGGCCATGTTCTCGAGCCCGGTGAAGGAGTAGTCCCGCGCCTCGACCCATACCTCCCGGTCGGCGGGCCGGGCCGCGGCGCCCCCCTCGCCCGTGACCATGACCGCCTGGCGGATCCCGTCTCCCGTCTGGCCGGGCTTGCACGCGACCTCGTATGAGCCCCTGGCCAGGTCGGCGGTGAACGTCGCCATGGCGCCGGCCCGATGTTCTCCTTCTCGCTGACGACCCGATCGCCCGGTGCGTAGACGTAGACCTCCGTGATCTCGGACCCGTCGTTGGTGACCGAGAACGTGTTCCTGCCGGCCTCGAGATCGGTGGTGGCGACGCGGCGTTCGGAGTCGGTGGCCGTGATCGCTGTCTCGTTGCCACCGGAGGTGGCGGTACACGCCGTCACCGCGGCCATCAGGGCCGTCATGGCGACGAGCGACCGACCAGGCGGGAGGCGTATAGTTAGGATGCCCTTACGAAAGTCATCAGGCCCACCTTACTCACAACGCCCTCGCCCGGGTTCCGCTGCGGCACCGGTTCGGTGGGGTACGGTTGCGGTTGTCCTCTCCGACGAATTCCCCCCTGCGGTCGTGGTTTTCCCGCCGGCCGGTTCACCCGGGCGAGGTGCGGTGACCCCTCCCTCGGAGACGCCCTACATCCACGTGACCCCACGTCGAGGCCTGCCGACGTCTCCAAGAACCCTGAGGGTGAGGTTGTCGTGACCAAGCACATCTTCGTCACCGGGGGCGTGGCCAGCTCCCTGGGCAAGGGGCTCACCGCCTCCTCGCTGGGTCGGTTGCTGAAGAGCCGGGGCCTGCGGGTGACGATGCAGAAGCTCGATCCGTATATCAACGTCGACCCGGGCACCATGAACCCGTTCCAGCACGGCGAGGTGTTCGTCACCGAGGACGGCGGCGAGACCGACCTCGACCTGGGCCACTACGAGCGCTTCATCGACGAGAACCTCAATCGTGACTCCAACGCCACTACCGGCTCGATTTACCAGTCGGTGCTGGCCAAGGAGCGGCGGGGCGACTACCTCGGCGTCACCGTCCAGGTCATCCCCCACATCACCAACGAGATCAAGGCGCGGGTCCTGCGGGTGGCGGGCGACGATGTCGACGTGGTGATCACCGAGGTCGGCGGGACCGTCGGCGACATCGAAATCCTCCCGTTCCTCGAGGCCATCCGTCAGTTCCGCAACGACGTCGGACGTGACAACGTCTGCTACGTCCACGTCACCCTGGTGCCCTACATCGGCCCCTCCGGTGAGCAGAAGACCAAACCCACCCAGCACTCGGTCACCGAACTGCG
>JBBRXY010000154.1:0-4292 GCA_038238185.1 Acidimicrobiales bacterium | reverse complement strand
TGTCGCCTTCCACGGGCACATGTGCCCGGGCCTGGCCATGGGCATCCGCGCCGCCCAGGTGGGGCTGAGCGAGATCGGGGCGCACTCGGCCGACGAGGAGGTGGTGGCCATCGTCGAAACTGATATGTGAGGGGTCGACGCCGTCCAGTTCCTCACCGGGTGCACGTTCGGGAAGGGCAATCTGGTCCACCTCGACTACGGGAAGAACGCCTACACCTTCCTCCGCCGCTCCGACGGCCGGGCCCTCCGGGTCAGTACCCGCTCCGGCGGATGGGGGGGCTTCGACACCGAGCGCCTGACGTTGTTCCCCAAGGTCCGCGCCGGCGTGGCGACGCCGGAGGAGCGGGACCGCTTCTTCGTCCTCATGAACGAGCACTCCCAGCGCATCCTGGCCACCCCGATCGAACAGATCTACGACGTGCGCGATGTCGACATCACCCCGCCCCCCACGGCCAGGGTCCTCACCTCCATCGACTGCGCCTCCTGCACCGAGCCGACCATGGAGACGCGCATCCGCATGTTCGAGGGCAACGACCTGTGCCCCCCGTGCTTCGAGCAGGCCGTGGCCGGGACCACTCCGGTGGCTCTGCCCTCCCTTCGCAAGTGAGGCCCGATGGCGACACATCCCAGCGCACTCGCGGACTTGCCAGCACCGGGTGCCGCGACTCCTGCGGGCCAAGGGATCTCCCATCCGGGGCGTCGTCGACGATGAAAGAGACGGTGGAGCAGTGTCACTGAAGCAGACCGAGAAGAACGACGCAGCGACGGGCATCGCCGGCGACGGATCTGCCCGCCGAGGACGGGCCGTGCTCGTGGGCTGCGTCGGGCTGGCCGCCATTGTGGCGGCCGTCGCGGTGGGCGCGAGCCGATGACGACATCGCCCCCCCGAACCAGGCGGTGTCGTCCAACGTGCCTCCTAGCTTCGCCTTCCACCGGCCGTCCATTGGCCATCGACCCGGTCCGGCCGGGTCACCTGGCCATAGCCAGCATGGAGGGCACCGGGCTGGAGACCTGCTACCTGGGCCTCTCCGGCGACGGCGGCAGGACGTGGACCAACCTCGCCCTCCTCGGTACCGGCGGCCGCGCCCTGCCCACCCGGGACGACGAAGTGCTGGAACCCATCCGTCACCTATGGGCCCGACGGGACCCTGTGTTACGCGGTGCAGTCCCGGTACCCGAACAGCGCTACCGGGAAGGAGGTCCTGCTCTACGTCTCCGAGGACGGCGGCCTCAGCTTCCAGTCGCCGATGGCCCTGGACTCCGCGGCCGAAGGAGAGTCGGGATGGTGGCCCGACGTGGCCGTCGATCAGACTAGCCCGGACCTTTCAGTAAGGGGCCGGGAAACTACTACTTGCGTTTTCGGGGCGGCATGAGGCGGTAGTTCCATTCGCCGTGCCAGTCGTCGGGCTTGAGTGGCAGGGCCGCGAGCTCGGCGTCGGTGACCTGGGTCCCGGTCGGGTAGTAGCCTTGGTCCCACTCGGCGCGGACCTTTAGCCCCGTCTCGGTCGTCGTCGCGCTTATGAGCTCGACAATGGTGCGGTAGGAGGTGAGCGTCTTCCCCCGCCAGTTCCCGGTGACGAAACTGAAGAGCCGATGCTCAATTTTGTTCCACTTGGAAGTGCCAGGTGGATAGTGGCAGACGCTGATCTCGAGCCCGGTCTCGGCGGCCAACTTGGCGAGCTCGACCTTCCACAACCGGTTGCGGTAGCCGTTGGACCCGCCGGCATCGGCGGTGACCATCAACCGCTTCGCCTTCGGGTAGCGCTCGGCGCCCATGCTCTGCCACCAGCGGCGGATGGCGTTGACCGCGAACGTCGCAGTGTCGTGGTCGTCGCCGACACTCATCCAACCCTCGTTGGCGCCGACGTCGTAGACGCCGTAGGGAACGGCCTTGGGCATGTCGGGGTCCGGGAAGTCATGCACCCCGGCCTTGTTCGGCTTCCCCTTCGGCTGCCACTCACGACCGGCGTTCTTGTAGCCGGGCACCTCTCCCACCAGCTCTTTCTTCTTACAATCGACGGATATCACCGGCTGGCCCTCGGCCAGGAACTTGGTGGCCAGGGCCTGGATGTGCTCGAACTGGGCGTTGCGGTCGGGGTGCTGGGCGCCCTCCACCGTCTTGGCCGTGGCCTGCAAGGAGTAGCCCATCTCGTGCAGCAACGCGTTGACGGTGCGGTAGGAGATCTTGTGGCCCATGGCCACGAGGGCCTTGGCCAGCTCCCGGGTCGACTTCAACGTCCATCGCAACGGTGACATCGGGTCGCCCCTGGCGTCGGGCTCGACCAGATCGTCCAGGTCCATCAGCAGGTCGGGGTCGGTATCGATGAGCCTGGGGGGCCCGCCACCCTCACGGCGCACCCGATCGGAAGGCCCCGCACCGGAGTCGTACTCCTTGACGCCGTCGATCACGGTGTTTCGGCTCATGCCCGATGCCTTGGCCACCACCGTGGGGCCACCCCGGCCCAGCATCCGCGCCGTCGCACCACTCAGCAGCCGGAGCTGGCGCTCGTCCAGCAGGGGCGACATGAACGAGAAGAACCGCTCAAGGTCTTCCTCGCTCACCTCCATCCTGGCAAGGCTACCGCTCAGCGACCTCTAACGCGCGGATAGTAGATACCCGCGCCCTAAGCCTCCCGGTCGACGGACCAAGGAGTTGTCCTGCGCGATGGCGGGGGGCGGGCGGCGATCCTGGTCACCCTCGTGGGCGGCACGCTCGCCGCGGCGGGTGCCAACGCCACCAACATGGTCGTCGACCGCGCCATCGAAAAGCTGATGCGTCGAACCGCCAAGCGGCCGCTGGTCAGCGGCGAGATCACCCCCCGCAACGCCCTGCTCTTCGCCATCGGGCTGGAAGTGGCGGCGGCCGCCGAGCTGTGGGTGGTCGTCAACCTGCTCAGCGCGGTGCTGGCCTTGGACGCTACCCCGTTCTATGTCCTCGTCTACACGATCTGGCTGAAGCGCACGTCCACCCAGAACATCGTGATCGGCGGCCGCCGTGCCCGTGCTCGTGGGCTGGTCGGCGGTCACCGGCGCCTCGGCATCGCCCCGTTCGTGATGTTCGCCATCATCTTCGCCTGGACCCCGCCGCACTTCTGGGCCCTGGCCATCAGGTACCGGGAGGACTATGCGGCGGCCGAGGTCCCCATGCTCCCGGTGGTGGCCAACTTCGACGAGACGGCCACGCGCATCGTGGGCTACACGGTGGTCCTCTGGGCATCAGCGTGGCCTTCTGGCCGCTGGGCCACATGGGGACCATCTACCTGGCGGCGGTGGGCCTGGGCGGCATGTTCACCTGGCAGGCGCTGCGGCTGGCCCGCAGCCATGCGCCCGATGGGGCCATGAAGCTGTTCACGTCCTCGATCACCTACATCACCCTGCTGTTCGCGGCGATGGCGCTCGATCAGCTACTGCTTCGCCTCCCTACAGAATGCATTGACAGCGACAGAGTGTCTCGTTACTCTTAGAGGATGGAAGAGAGCCTGAACCCCGACACGAGCGGTAGGCGGCGCAAGCGTCTCGTCGAGCGCGCCGACCAGATGGCCAAGTCGGGTCGGCTGACCGACGAGGAGGCCGAGCGCCTCCGGTCGGCTGGCGAGCCCGGCGAGTTCGACGAGGTGATCAAGAGCATCCGTGTCAGGCATGCGGGAGCGAAGTTGGCTGCCGCGGTGGAAGACGGCAGTGTCAGTCCGGAGGAGGCCGACGGGTTCCTCGACCGTCTGAGGAAGGGTGAGCATTCGGCTGCGCTGCGGGCCCAGGTGCGCAAGCTCCGCCCGAGGAGTCGCACCCCCGCCGGCCCGAGCGACGACGATACCGAAGGGGAAACCCCGTCCGCCTGAAGTCACGGCGATCACAGGGGGCAGCCCGTGGCCCTCACCGAAAGATCGTGCCCGAGCCGAGGTGGCCCACGCACGCGACGAGGAGGGGGGTGGACCGTTTGAGCGTTGTCGAGGTACCGGGTGCTCGCCTGCACTTCGAGGTCCGGGGCGATGGGCCACTGTTGGTCGTCGTGCCGGGGGCCAGCGGTGAGGGCGACACCTACGCGCAGCTCGCCGACGGGCTGTCGGTTCAGTACCGGGTGGTGACCTATGACCGTCGGGGGTACTCGCGGAGCCAGCTCCACGGCGCTCAGGACTACGCCCACCGGTTGGAGACCGATGCCGACGACGTCCGACGTCTCATTCAGCACCTGGACGACGAGCCGGCGACCATCTTCGGCAACAGCTCGGGGGCACTCGTGGCCCTCCAGGTCCTGATTCCAGGACTCCTGACACACCCCCAAAATTTGGCCCACC
>JBBRXY010000153.1:0-4451 GCA_038238185.1 Acidimicrobiales bacterium | reverse complement strand
TCATCTTGGTCACGTAGTTGGCGTTGGCGACAAGGAAGCTGTCATGGGGCGCGGTGGGGAACTCCTTGGCGATCCCCGCATAGTGGAATGCCACATCGGTGAACTGTTTGGTGCGACCGTCTTGGAGGCGGAGCATCACCTGGTCGCCGGGATTGAGCTGGAAGTCCTTCGCGGTCTCGGCGCTGACGAGGACGGAATCGGGAGCCGAGGCCAGCCTGGCCATGAGCTGTCGGGCGGTGCCGCCCTGGAAGTACGCGTCCTGCAGCTTCGTGGCATCGGTGATGGTGCCGGGGCGCACGCCGTACAGGTCTTGGAGGTCGGCGCCGACGTAGGCGAAACGGTGCTGGATCGGCTCCACCGATTTCACGCCGGGGATGTGTGAGAGCTGGGTCGCCCCGGCGGCGCCGATGGTGGCGCCCGGGGACTCGGTGACGGTGACATCGGCTCCGATGGTCAGGCTGGCGTCGACTTGCGCCTGCTGCTGGTAGGTGGCGTTGAACACTGCGGTCGAGGTGGCGAAAGAGACGGTGAGTGCGACCAGGACCAGCGCCCGGGCGAGGAGGCGGCGCTGCCGGGACATCGACGCGGCGACGGTGCCGGAGAGGCGACCCGAGACGGGTCGGATCAGGCGTCCGATGAGGGGGCGGCCGCGCCCGAGCACGAGATCGGCGATCCGCCAGGCGAACAGCCCGGCGCCCGTCCAAAGCAGGGCGGGGCCGGCGAACGCCCAATAGCTGACCGAGATGGTGGGGACACCTTCAGGAGCGAGGACGAGCTTGTAGCCGCCCCGCCCGGTGAGCCAGAACACGAGCCCTCCGACGCCGAGCAGGACGAGGTCGACGCCGTAGCGGGCCCAGCGAGGCGTTCCTGCGCGGCCGATGGGGCGCCGTCCGGCGGCGACGGTAACCCCGCGAGCGTCGCGCCACGCCGGAATGGCGATGGTGGCGGCGGCGATGACCAGGCCGGCGGCGGCGGAGCCGGCGGCCCAGCCGATCGCCGCGATCGGCGTTGCTCCGAACCCGAACGTTCCGAACGCGACCCGGCCGAGGCCTAGGGCCAGCCCTAGGCCGCCGACGGCGCCGACGGCGCCGACGGCGGCCGCTTCGATCGTGCCGAGCCGGACGAGTTGGCGGTTGGTGGCGCCACGGGCCCGAAGCAATGCCTGTTCCTTGCGGCGCCGCTCTGCCCCTGCGCCCGCGACAGCGGCGGTGAGCAGACCGGCGAGTACGGCACCCGGGAGGCCGAGGAACAAGAACAGGATCTGCGCGTAGAGGGCGTCGGAGCGCGCCGCGCCGAGGGTGGCGGCCAGGTTGTCGCCCACGAGCCCGGCGCCGGCCAGCTTCACTTCGAGGTTGCGGGCCCGGCCCGACACCTCCGCGTAGGCGGCGGACGGGTCGGTGGGCAGGTGGTGGGTGAGCCGCGCGTGGATCTGGGTGTGCACCAACTCCGGTCGGGTCTGGGCGAGCGGGTCGAACAGTTCGTGCCACTGGGCGGCCGGTACGAGCAGCACGTTGTCGGGCGGCGCCTGGGGTTGGGCGCCGGCCGGGGCGCCGACGGTCTGGAAGAGTGAGTCGGCCTGGGGCAGGTCGACGATACCGTCGACCCGTAGCATCGCCGGGTCGAGCCCGGCCCGGCCCACGGTGAGGGCGTCCCCTGGTGCGGCGTGCAGGTTGGCCGCGGTCTGTTGGGCCAACAGGACCCCGATGCCGGAGCCGGTCAGGTCGCGGAGCTCGCCGGAGAAGGCGCTGCGGTAGCCGGGCGGGAGGCCCACGACCACGCCGGGGCCGGTGCTCTGGGTTGACCCGTTGATGGTGGCCTGCAGGCCGGTGGTTGCGGCGAAGCCGACAGGCGCGGCGACGGTGACACCGGGCGCACGCTTGACGGCGTCGAGTACGGCGCCGGCATCGGCGCCGGTATGGGTTTGGACCTGCCAGTCGACGGCGACGTCGGCCGCGGCCCGGGCGGTCATGGTGGCCTTCGAGGCGGACAGGAACGCGCCGATCGAGGCGAGGAGGGCTACGGCGATGGCGACGCCGCACGCCGCTGCGGCGAGGCGGCCGCGACGGCGGGCGGCGAGGCCGCGGAGCCAGGTCAGGGCGAGCACGAGAGATTCCCTTCGACCGGGAGGTGGGGTTCGACGAAGGCTCCGTCGGCCATGGTCCACCGGGTGGCGAGCCCGGCGGCAACGAGCGGGTCGTGGGTCGTGACGACGAGCCCGGCGCCAAGGTGGCTGGCGGTTTCCACGAGGGCGTCGACGATCACCGTGGCGGCCGCGTGGTCGAGCTGGCCCGTGGGTTCGTCGGCGAGGATGAGACGAGGGCGCCCGGCGAGGACCCGGGCCACAGCGACGCGTTGAGCCTGCCCGCCCGACAGCTCCTCGGGCAGCTTCGTGGCCAGAGCGGAGAGCTGGAGCCGGGCGAGGGCGGCGGCGGCCGCAGCGTGGGCGTCGGTTTCGCTGGCCCCCCCGAGTAGCAGGGGAAGGGCGACGTTCTCGGTCACGTCAAGGGGCGGCAGCAGGCTGGGCCCCTGGAACACGACACCGACGGGCCCGGGACGCAGGTCGCCTTTCGCGCCGAGGGCGGGCCAGGTAACGACGCCGGCCGTGGGCTCATCCAGCCCTGCCAGCACGTGCAGCAACGTCGACTTGCCAGATCCGGATGGTCCGGTGATCGCCAGTTGCTGGCCCGCCTGAATCTCACAGCTGATGTCGTGGAGGGCGACGACCGCGCCGAGGCCGGCTCCGAAGGTGCGGGCCACGCCCTCGCAGCGCACGAGCACGTCCGGCTCAGCGGCGCGGGTCATGAGGTCACCGTCCCGTCGGCCAGAGCGATAGTGCGGTCGGCAGCGGCGGCGACTGCTGGGGTATGGGTGACGATGACCACCGCCCCCCCGTCTCGGGCGCGGCGGCGCAGCAACTCGAGGACGCGGCTCTCGGTCGTCGAGTCGACCTCGCCGGTCGGTTCGTCGGCCAGCACCAAGGTGGGGTCATTGGCGAGCGCCGCGGCCAGTCCGGCCCGGGCCGCCTCGCCGCCGGAGAGTTGCGACGGGTAGGAGCGGGCGCGGTCGCCGAGCCCGAGGTCACCCAACAGTTGTGCCCGTCGCGCCGCGTCGGGGGCGCCGACGAGGCGTTGGGCCAGCGCCACGTTCTGGTCGACGGTGAGGTGTTCGAGCAGGTTGGCCGACTGAAACAGCATCCCGATGTGGCGAGCGCGCAGCGCGGCCCGTTCAGATTCGGGTCGCCGGCTCACCGCCTGCCCGGCGACCCGCACCATCCCGCCGTCGGGCTCGTCCAGACCGGCCAGGCAGGCCAGCAGGGTCGACTTGCCGGATCCTGAGGGGCCGGTCACGGCGATCATCTCGCCCGCTTCAACCCGCAGGGATACGCCTCGCAGCGCCAATGTCTCCTCGTCGCCGGCATGGAAGAACCGATAGAGATCGCTGGCCTCCAGCGCCGCGGTGATCACTGCCATCCGAAGGAGTCGGTGACGGTCCGCCACGGGTCCACGTTGTCGGCGCCCTGGGGCGCCGACAAGGTGAGAACGACCTCGGTGCCGGCCTTCCAGAACTCGTAACGCTCGACGGCGTCGTAGACGACCTTGCCGGTCACCGGGTCTGGTGCGCTATCCGCCTCGTAGGTGATCAGCACGGCGGTGCCCGCCTTGCGGGTCACCGATGTAACCTCTCCGGCCTTGAAGTTCGCGGCCTCGGCCTGGAGTTTCGGGACCTCGTTCTGCTGGGCGGATTGGATCGTCGGCGCCGTCGCCGCCACGGCCGTCTCCATGCGGATGCTGTTCAGCTTGTCGGTGAAGGTCACCGCCCCTCCGGCCTCGACGCGCGCCCATCCCTCAGGGATCTTGACACTGAACCCACCCGACGGCGGGGAATAGGCCACGAAGGCCTGGTTGTCGGGGATGTCACCGGATGGGCTGACCTCCGGCCCGCTCGTGGGGCTTGCGGCCGACGGTGGGCTCGTGGCGGGCTGCCCGGCGATCGTCGAGCTCGCCGACCCGCCCGCGGTCTTGGCGCTCCCGCCGCAGGCGCCGGCCGTCAGGACCACCGCAGCCACGCCGACGGTGATCAGGGCGATGCGTTTCATTCCAGGCTCTCCTCGCGGTTGTGTTCTCCTTCGACGGTACGGAAGCCGAGGTCACCGGCCGCTGCGGCCAAGGTCATCGCCACCTGAATTCTTCGACGTGGCGTGGTGTGCCGCCCGCGACTGGGCCCCGACCTCCGCGGCGTGCGGTGACCGGGGCCCAGGAAAGAGGCTGGATCGAACAGGAGACTCAGCCCGCTTCGGGAGCCTCACCCATCGGGGTGTAGTCGACGTTGACGCCGTTTTGATCCTGATGGTTGGCTCCGCCGGCCTCGGGCGCCTCGGGCGCATCGGCCTTCTCGCCCCCGGCTTCGACAGCGGCGTCCGGGGTGGTCTGGTCGCCCTGCTGCACGTTGTC
>JBBRXY010000152.1:0-4477 GCA_038238185.1 Acidimicrobiales bacterium | reverse complement strand
GGCCGCGGTGGTCTCGTACACGTTCACCGGAATGTTCTGCGGACGCATTTCGTCCTGGGCCGCGACGGTTGCTTCCACGACGTCGTGATGGCTGGGTTGGTCGCTCGTCATCCACTGAACCTACCCGGGGGTGACGTTCGGGACCCGAAAATCCAACCTGCTCGAGTCCGGCGTGCGACACGATGGACCCATGCCACCGACCCACCTGCCCGTGCGCGGCGACCCACAACCTGATGTAACGGCCGGAAGCGTAGCGTCGGCATCGTCGTCCAGGGACCAGGAGGAACGAGCCTGATCAGGATCAAGCGCCTCTCCGGAGACCTCCGCATGCGCCGCCGTCGCCTCGACGTCTATCGCAACTCACCGGCGTGGCCCGGCAAGAACATCGCCTGGCGCTCCGAGCTGGCCCGATACGACCACTGCCTGGCGGCGGCCGCCCGGATGCTCGACATGCCCGGCATCGACCCCGAGGGAGGCCCGCTCACTCCTGAGGCCCGGGCTGTGCTGGAGGACCGTCTCGCCGTGGCCGGGCTCGACGTGCTCGGCGACATCCCGAGGCCCATCGGCGACGTCTTCGAGGACGACTGAGCCGGGGTCAGTCGTCGGGTTGTGTCTTGCGGGCGTGCCAGGCCTCGATCAGTTGCTCCCGCCACACGAGGGCAGCCACGAGGGAGATGGTGCCCGCCGCCACTCCGCTCACCAACAAGGGGTTGGAGCCCGCCACCAGTCCCACCAGGAGCAGGACGAGGCCGACCGACCCGAAGGCTACCGAGGCGATCAGCGCCGGGGGGGTCGACGGACGGGAGGCCTCGGACATGAGCTAACGGTACCGGGAGCCGGCCATGCCGGTCAGGCCAGCACGACCTCGCCGTAGGTGCTGCACAGGCCGTAGGCGTCGATGGCCAGGAACGCCACGATGATGGCGACCGCAACCCATCTCCACCACCGGTGGGCGCCCAGTGCCCCGGCCATCGGCGCCGGCATGTACCACTCCGGCAGGAGGGCCGCCTCGTCGCCCGTGGTCAGGTCCCAGAGGCACGCGGCATCGGCGGGCAGCTCGGCATCGGGGTCGGCGGCGAGGGCGAGCTCGGCGAGCTCCTCGTCGGTGAACGGGTCGAGCGATTCTGTCACCACGGTGATCGGACCCATGGGCCACCGTACCCAAGGCTCGACCCCAACCGTTGGCGGTCGCCGTGGTTTCCGGTTGACCGGGCCCACGGCACCGGCGACCATCATGGCGTGGACTACGACCCATTGTTGGTGGCCGAAGTCTTCGGCCGCGCCGCTCCTATCTACGACACCGTGGTCCCGTTCTTCGCCCGCTTCGGTGAGCGCCTGGTGGACTTCGCCGACGTCCACGCCGGAGAACGGGTGCTCGACGTCGGCTGCGGTCAGGGCGCCACCTTGTTCCCCGCCGCAGCGCGGGTGGCGCCCGGCGGTCAGGTCTTGGGCGTCGACCTGTCCGTGGAGATGGTCGCCATGCTGGGCGACGAGATCGAGCGGCAGGGGCCGGCCAACGCGTCGGTACGACAGATGAACGCCGAAGACCTCGATGTGGTCGAGGCCTCGTTCGACCTCGCCATCGCCAGCTTCGTCTTGCACCTCGTGCCCGACCCCGACCGGGCCGCGGCGTGCCTCCTTCGGGCCCTGGACGAGCGAGGACGATGTGCCGCGTCGGCACCGGTCCTGTCGGGCTCGGGATGGGAGTTCCTCGGCCCCCTTCTCACCTCCTTCGCCAAACGCGCCACCCGGCCGATGGACGTCCCGTTCCGGCTCGACTTCGACCTTCCCGCAGTTCTGGCCTCGGCCGGCTTCGACCTGGCCCAGGTCACCGAGGAGGAGCTCGTGTTCCACTTCGCCGACGAGCAGGCGTGGTGGACCTGGGCGTGGTCGGGCGGCCTCCGAGCGGCGTTCGAGGTCCTCACGCCCGCCGACCTGGAGGACTTTCGGCGTCAGGCGTTCCTGGAGATGGCCGCGCTCCGGACCCCGGACGGCATACCGCTGGTGCAGCGGGCAACGTTCGTCGTGGCCCGCAAGCCGGCCCTGGTCTGACAGCGATCGGCGGGCGTCAGACCACGGACGGGCCGGGTTGCACCTGCGCCCCGCCCCGACGACGGAGACGGAGCACGGCCCACGCCAGCAGGCCCACGACGGCCACGGGAGCGAGCCAACCCAGGACCACGATCGTGCCACCCACGATGGCGACGGAGCCGGCAACCGCCCGCTCCCACGCCCGGGCCAGTCCGGTGGCCGGCTGGGGAACCTCGAAGCTGGCCCCGGGCTCGTGGAGGGCCACATGGATGGTAGCCAACGACGCTTGTTGGTCGAGCTGGTCGCGCTGAGCCTGGACGCGCTCGACCTGCTGGCGGACGTCGAAGAGCTGGGATTGGACCTGCAGCACCTCCCCCACCGCCGTGGCCCGTCCGACGAGCGTGCGCAGCGCTTCCTCCTCGGCCTGGAGGCTCTTGAGGCGGGCGTCGTAGTCGACGATCTGGGCCGTCACGTCCTCGCCCCGAAGCTGCTCCTGCTCGACCGTACCCAGCCCGGCCAGGCTGGAACGCACGGCGTCGAAGCGATCGGCCGGGACCCGCAACGTGAGATCACCGGAGCGGGGGTGGCGGGACCGGTCACCCGTTGCCGGCACCGTCGACCCATCGGGGCCCACCGAGCCCGAACCCGTCGACGCGCTCGACGCGGTCACGTAGCCGCCCTGGGCCGTGACCGCCGACGTGATGCCGTCGAAGGCGCGGGAGAAGGCACCGGCGGCCACTCCCACGGTCACCTCCGCGGTCCGAACCACGCGGGGCCCGGCGGCCACGTCGGACTGGCCACCGCCCCCTGGCGTGGCGTTCGTCGCCGATGGGGCCGGCGCGTGATCAGCCGCCACCCGGCCGGGCGCAGCGGCGTCGGTACCGGGACCGGCCTGCTTGGCGCTCTCCCCCATCACACCCGTCGACAGAGGGTGAGTCGAAGTCGGGGTCGACCCTCGACCCACTACAGCCACGACCGCGCCGGCGCTCACCAGCACGAGCAGCGCCAAGATCACCGCCCTGGGCCGGCTCAACATTTTCACCGACCGCATCGACCATCTCAAACCCATCGGACCCATCGGGCACCTCCTCCGTGCCCTTCTTCGACGACGGCCGCCGCCCGGTTGGTTCCCAGAAAATTTGTGTTCCCGGGGAGTTGTGGGTTCTCAGGCCCCGCCCGTGCACCGGGCCGCCTGTCTCTCTCGAAGCGCAGGGCCGGTGGTCGCAGTACGGCGACGTCTCCGGTGAACTGAAGTCAATGGCGATCGTGCCCCCGCCCCCGTCTTCGACGCTGTTGCCGGACGGCCGCACCTTGGCCACGAGGCGTCGACCCGCCGCTGTAGGTGAGGTCAGCCCGACGCCCACCGACACTGGGAACCTCGTCAGTTCGTCTACCTCAATGACTTGGTGGGTCGCTTCGCTTCCGCCGGCGAGCCGGTCATCAGTGTGGACACGAAAAAAGAGAGCTGGTAGCCGAGTTCTCCAACGGTGGCACCGAGTACCACCCCACCGGCAAGCCGACGAGGACCAAGACCCATGACTTCGTCGACAAGGAGCTCGGCCGGGCAGTGCCGTACGGGGTGTACGACATCTTCAACGACGAGGGGTGGGTCTCGGTCGGCGACAGCGCTGACACCGCCACCTTCGCGGTGGAAGCCATCTGACGCTGGTGGGGATCCATGGGCAAGGTTCGCTTCCCCGGCGCCACCAGACTTCTCGGCACCGCTGATGCTGGCGGATCGAACGGTCACCGTGTCCGGCTCTGGAAAGTCGAGCTTGCGAACTTGGCGGCCGAGACGGGACTAGAGATCACCGTCTGCCACTACCCGCCCGGCACCTCGAAGTGGAATCGGATCGAGGACAAGATGTTCTCGTTCATCTCCATGAACTGGCGGGGACGGCCGCTCGTGTCCTACCGCACCATCATCGAGCTCATCTCCAACACGACGACCACCAAGGGGCTCACGATCCGAACCGAAGCCGATCTGAACGTCTACGAGACCGGCACCAAGGTCGCCGACGCTCAGCTCGCCGCCGTTCCCCTCACCACTCATGACTTCCATGGCGACTGGAACTACACGATCGCTCGATCAAACTCCCGGTGAGCCCTAGGACAAGCGGTGGGTGTGTCCGGCCGCTGTCGCTTGCGGTGGGTTTGCCAGCTTTCACTTGAAGTAGCAACGCAACTCGTCGGGACCAGAGAGGCATCGCCGGGCTCCGACGGCCATGAGCGGGGAGGCATGGTGCTGAATCAGGCCTCAATTGGTCTTGCGAATCGAACGTATGTTCGGCTACAATCGCGGTATGACCAACGAGGCCGAAGCGTCGGTTCTCGAAGATGAGATCGCCGAGGTGTGTGGCATTCTCAACGTAGCCACGGGTCGGCTGGTTGCTCTGATCGGGCGGGTGTTGGCCACCGAGGCGTATGCCGGGGCCGGTATTCGTTC
>JBBRXY010000151.1:0-4581 GCA_038238185.1 Acidimicrobiales bacterium | reverse complement strand
CTTCGTCCGAAGAAACTCTTGCGGGCCATCGTCGGCGACGTCTCGGATGGCACGCGTAGCGGCAGCGACTGCAACAAGGATTGGCGCAACCGATGCGTCGGATATCTCAATCGAGGCTTATGTTGAGTATCCGTGAAGCCGGCTCGGCAGCGCGTATCAGCGCGTCGTGCGCGTCACGCCGGGGTGACGCCTCCCAGGCCAGGATCGGCGTCGTGCACTTCCGCGTCGAGCGGGTACTGCAGGGCCTTGATCTCGAGGAACTCCTCCAGGCCGAAGGGCCCGAGCTCGCGGCCGTGGCCGGACTGCTTGTAGCCGCCGAACGGGGCGCGAGCGTTGAACGCGCCGCCGTTGATCTCGACTTGACCGGTGCGGATGCGACGGGCCACCCGGCCCGCCCGCTCGAGGTCACCCGACCACACGCCTCCGGCGAGGCCGTAGATGGAGTCGTTGGCGATGACCACGGCGTCGTCCTCGTCGTCGTAGGGCATGATCGCCAGGACAGGGCCGAAGATCTCTTCCCGGGCGATGGTCATGTCGCGGCGGACGTCGGAGAACACGGTGGGCCGAACGAAGAACCCGGTGTCGAGGCCGTCGGGCGGTTCGGCGCCGCCGGTCACGAGCTTGGCGCCCTCTTCGACACCCCGGTTGATGTAGTTCCGCACCCGGGTGCGCTGGGCGTCGGACACCAACGGCCCGAGTGCTGTGCCCTCGGCCATGGGGTCGCCTGGCGGGTACGCCTCAGCCACCGCGGTGGCGATGGCTTCCGCCTCGGCCAGCCGTGACCGTGGCACCAGCATCCTGGTGAGCGCGCTGCAGGTCTGGCCGGAGTTGAGGAAGCACTTGCCCACCCCGTCGGTCACCGCCGCCTGCAGATCGGCGTCGTCGAGGATGATGTTGGGCGACTTCCCGCCGAGCTCCAGCGCCACTCTTTTCACGGTCTCGGCGGCCACTGCGCTCACCCGCTTGCCCGCCGCCGTCGAACCGGTGAACGAGATCATGTCGACGGCGGGATGGGCCACGATGGCTGCGCCCACCACCGGCCCGGTGCCGGTGACCAGGTTGAACACGCCGGCCGGTAGCCCGACCTCGTCGAGGATCTCTGCGAGGACGAACGCGTTGAGCGGGGTGACCTCGCTGGGCTTGACCACCACCGTGCAGCCGGCGGCCAGCGCCGGGGCCACCTTGGCGGCGATCTGGTGGAGCGGGTAGTTCCACGGGGTGATGCAGCCGACGACGCCGACTGCCTCCCGCACGATCACCGAGTTCCCGAGGCGTTCCTCGAACGCGAACGACGGCAGGAGGTCGACCAGGGCGGCGAAGCTCAGCGTCGGCAGTCCGGCCTGGATGAGGGTGGCGTAGGGGAGCGGCATGCCGACCTCGGAGGCGATGAGCTGTGCGAGCTCGGGGCCTCGGGCGATCATGGCATCGACGGTGCCCTGCAGGAGCTTGACGCGGTCGTCCACCGAGGTGGCCGACCAGCCGGGGAAAGCGTGGGCCGCCGCTTGCACGGCACGGTCGACGTCTTCCGCTGTGCCTTCCGGGACCGACCCCATCACCTGCTCGGTGGTGGGGTTGATCACGTCGATGGTCCCCGTGCCGGTCGGGGTGACCCACGCACCGTCGATGTAGAGCTCGGCCCGGTCGGGTGTTGTCATGTGTGCTGCCTCGCTGGGGTCAGCGGCGACCGGCCGCCTGGGGAGCGGACGGCGCCGAGGAGATGGTGGATGCGATGGCCTCGGCCGTGCGGTGCGCCAGGGCCATGATGGAGATCATCGGGTTCGTGCCCGACGGTGTGGGGAACGCGCTGCCGTCGCCGATCCACACGCCTTTGGTGTCGTGGAGCTGGCCCCACGGGTCGGCCACGCTCGTCGACGGGTCGGCGCCCATGCGGCAGGAGCCGGTCTCGTGGGCGGTGAAGAGTCGGTGTCCGCCGGCGCCGAGTGGGACGGCGTAGAGCTGGTCGAGGAAGGGGGCGAGATCCTCGCCACTGTTCCACCGGGGCAGCCCGGTAGCCAGGCCGATGATGCTCTCGGCGCCGGCCGCCTCGTGTAGGCGGGCCATCTCGGCCAGTCCTCGCCGGAGGTTCGCCTGGTCGAGCTGGTCGGTCACCGCGTAGTGGTGGACGGCGTTGCCGCTCGCGTCGACTGTGACCCGCCCGTGGCCCCGGTCACGGGTCACGGCGATGAAGGTGGCGGCCCGGGCAAAGGCCGACACCACGTCTTTGTGCGCGGTGCCCGATGTCCACGGGATGGCCGCGCCGACGTTGGCCGGCGCGTACTGCGCCCCTTCGATCAGGAAGCCGTAACCCTCGCCGGTGTCGGCGAACTCGTGGCAGAGCCCGGCTTGCGGTGGCCCCCACCATGCCTTCTGGTCGTCGCCGTAGATGCCGACGAGGGCGAGCGTGGGGTGCAGGCGCAGGTAGTCGCCGACTGCTGGGCCACCGATGCCAGAGCGGAGCAGGAGTGCCGGTGACTCGAGCGCGCTGGCCGCCACGACGACCTGCGGTGCCCGCACCGTGACCCGGGCGGTGCGGCCATCGTCGCCAGTCCACGTGGCCTCGACGCCGGCGGCACGGCCGCCTTCCACGAGGATCCGCTCGGCCGAACAGCGCACGACGATGTCGGCGCCATGATCGGCGGCGTCTTGCAGGTAGGTGTGCAGCGTGCCCTGCTTGGCGCCCGACCGGTCACCAAAGCCCATGTGGGCGGCCGAGTCGGGGTCGTAGCGAGCGGGATCGGTGTTGCGAACCGTGAGGTTGAAGTCGTACCCCAGCTTCTCGCAGCCTTCCTTCATCCGCAGGTGCGGGCCGTTCAAGTCGCTGCAGGCGTCGGTGGCCGAGATACGCGCCAGCACGGCGTCGAGGTGGCGGTCGTACTCGGGGCCGTCCACCCCCTCCAGCCCGTGCTCTTGCGCCCATTGCGCCCGCACCCATGGAGTGGTGCGCAGGCAGTTCGTCCAGTTGACGAGCGTGCCGCCACCGAGGCAGGCGCCCGACTGGATGCTGATGTTGCCGTCGGCCGTCGGATGAGGGCCACCCCGGTAGTAGAGGTTCTGATAGGCCCAGAGCTCGAGCTGGTTGAAGTCCTCGGCGTCGAAGTAGCCGCCCGCCTCCAGCACCACGACCTTGTGGCCGGCGGTGGCAAGCGTGCCGGCGATCACCCCACCGCCGGCGCCCGAGCCCACCACGACCACATCGGCGTCGAGCGTCAACTCGTCACCGTCGGGGACGAGCGGTCGCAGGCGCTTCGGCGGCGGATACTCGACCGGTGGCGGCCCGGCATAGCCGAACTGCACCCAGTTCGGGTTCGGCGCAGCTTCGTCGGGCGCGCCGTAATAGAAGAACAACAGGAGCTGGGCCAACGTGGCGACGCCGACGGCCGCCTCGGGCGACAGGTTGGCCACCGTCTTCACCACCACTTCGCGCATGGCCGGCGACGCATGCGCCAGACCCATGGTGGCCATTGCATCGACGAGCTGCAGGAGGCCCTCCCGCGCCTCGGGGGCCAGGGTGAGCAGCAACGTCTGCTCGAGGAAGAGGTGTGCGCCGAAGTCGGTGCCGCGGCGGGCCCAGAAGCTCGTGGGGTCATCCGCCCGTTCCAACCGTGGGATGACGGTGTCGGTCAAGGCCGCCACCGTCGCCCGCTGCAGCGTGGTCAGCTCATCGGTCATGGCCCTCCCCCTGGTTGCGCCGGCCGACAATACCAGCGGTACAGCGGCGTCAGTCCTGCCCCGTCGCCGCCGGTTCGCGGTGATGCCAAGCCGACGTCGAGCGGCTCAAGCCGTTCGATAAGGCGGACATCCGCCGGATGCCAGGAACACCCTCCGGAGCAACTGGCTCCGAGCGCTCACGAAGTCCGGCTTTTCTGGCCCACGTGTTTGAGCGGAGCCAGCGCGCGAAGACGCGACGGATGGTGGTGGTGGTTGGATCAGATGATGCTGGCCTTGATGCTGATGACGTATGCCGTGAGGGCACGGATGCTGCGGGCGACCATCGGTCGAGCATGCACTGGCCGGCGAAGCCAGGTTCTGCAGGTCGACGCCGGCGCAGCGAGCGGCGATGCCAGGCCAGGTTGCCGTCGGCTGAGCGGCTTCGAAGCGGCTGATCGAGCTGCCGTGGTGAACCGAGCGGCGCCGACCGGTGGCCGGGTGCAGCGTTCGACGCCCCATCAGTACTCGAAAGCTGGCGCACTCGATGACGCAGTCCATGGGCAGCCAGATCTCGACGGACGCGCTGCCGTTTGTCGCGACATCGGTGAAGTGGATCGTGACCGGCTCCCCGAACTGGAACTCGGCGTCGTCGAAGGCGTGGTAACGATGCGCGTCCCGACATCGGTCGCTGAGGCGACCAGCTGCCGTCGACGGCGCAGATCTAGCCGACTGCGAGTTGTCCCTACGGGCTTGCGGCGATCGCCGACCTGGAAGTCTCCGGCGGCTCTCACACCGGGCGACGTGGCGGTCACAGGGTTGCGGTGCTGGTCGGGTCGATGATGATCTTGGCGTGGGTCTCGGGGTCGGCGAGGGTGTCGAATGCGTCGGCGACGCCGTCGAGGCCGACGGTGCCGGTGACGAGGGGGGTGGCGT
>JBBRXY010000150.1:0-4650 GCA_038238185.1 Acidimicrobiales bacterium | reverse complement strand
GTGAAGCGGGCCGGACGGGGATTCCGGAGCTTCAAGAACTACCGCTTGCGAATCCTTCTCGCCGGCGGACGACGGCGGCGCGAGACTCAATCAGCCACGAGCATTCGTACTCGCCGTCCCAGGTTCGTCGCGTAGGGCCAGCAAACGTCACGGCGCAGCGAGTCCCATGACCCAGTCCAAGCGACCTCCGAACGACGCGATGGTCGCCGACCAGCTACGGGGATCGCGTGACCGGAACAGGACCGAGCGCCTCAGCCGCGTTGCGTGTAGACAGTCCAACCACGCGCCGGTGGACGTCGGTTCCGTCCTTGAACCGCAACTGCCACACACTGCCGATGTCCGGTGCCGTCAACGTCGGTCGTGTGCCCGGATCGCATCCCGTTGATGGTTGTGAGCGCCCGGTAGACCCGTTCCGGTGACGCGGTCATCTTGATCTCGTGGTCGATCACCGGCATGTGCGCCTCGCCCGTCACTACCTGGCGCCGCTCAGGCTTCGACCCCTGACGCAGGCTGCGAGAGTATCCGCGATCCGACCCGTCGCTCTCTTGTGGTTGTGCGAACGATCGCGCCCAAGGCGGTACGGGGCGTGCGAGTTCACCTACGCTTGGGTCTTGATCGTCTCTGGTCCGGAGCGATAACCCAGCCCCTGTAGCTCAGATGGACAGAGCAGCTGCCTTCTAAGCAGCGGGTCGCAGGTTCGAGTCCTGCCGGGGGCACCACAAATCGCAGTAGTGAGGGGTTATTGGTAGCCAGTAGGCGTGTTCAGGCAGGTCAATCCTCAACAAATCCGTAACAGGTGCATGTGCGGGCCCGGTGTGCGGACCCGGTTCATGATGGACACCGTGGCCCCGGTACCCACCTGACACTTCTCGGACGCGCCCCCGGTACCTGGGCGACACTGGCCCGGGTACCTGGGCGACACCCGAGGGTCCACCTGGTTCGGGTTGGCGCCTTCTTTGCTGTGGGTTGTCGCGCCCGCAGACCCGAAGGAGGCCGTCGATGCTCGTGGAGTTGGGACTGGTGGAACAGCGCTATCAGGCGGTGTTGGAGGTGCTGAACGACGGGGCGACCGTGCTCGACGTCGCCCGTCGCTATGGGGTGGCCCGCCAGACGGTGCATGACTGGCTGCGTCGGTATGCCCACGGCGGCATGGTTGGGCTGGCCGACAAGACCTCGCGGCCACTGTCGTGCCCGCACCAGATGGCTCCGGCCGTCGAGGCGGCCATCGTCGAGATGCGCCGTCAGCATCCGGGGTGGGGGCCCCGAACGATCCTGTTCTGGCTCGAGCGGGCCGGGATCAAGCCGTTGCCAGGACGGACCTCGGTGCTTGGTCCGTCACGGCCTCGTCACCCCCCAGGCCCGCAAGCGCAAGCGTTCGGATTACAAGCGCTGGGAGAGGTCTGGGCCAATGGAGCCGTGGCAGATGGACATCGTCGGCGGCGTGCGCCTGGCCGACGGCACCGAGGCCAAGATCGTCACCGGCGTCGACGACTACTCCCGGTTCTGCGTGTCGGCCTTCGTGGTGGCCCGGACCACGGCCCGACCTACCTGTGACGCCCTCGCCCTGGCCATGCGGACCCGCGGCGTGCCCCATCACATCCTAACCGGCTACGACGGCCCCCCCTGCCTCCAGGCTGAGCCCCACACTCATCTATTGCCGTGCGCCCGCCATCTGGGCGAGGCCGACCGCCAGTACGTCAGTCGCATCATCCGAGCCGGCTGATGGACAAGGACCGCGGTCACCACACGGCGGCACTCGAGGATCGGGAGTTATAACCGGAACCTGTGGATCGACCACTCGCTCGAGGGCGCGGCGTACCTTCCTCGTTGACCAAAACGAGATGTCGCTGGCGGTGGAACGCCGGCGAGGAAGGAACGCCGATGTTGAGAGTACTGACTGACGAAGCCGCTCGCGCGGAGCTGTGCGCCGGGCTCGATGAGATCGTTCGTGAAGGTGCACGTCGGATGCTGGCCGCGGCGCTGGAAGCCGAGGTCGACGCCTACGTTGGCGCCTTCGCCGACGAGCGTGACGACCACGGGCACCGGCTCGTGACCCGCAACGGCCACGCCCAGGCGCGCACCATCACCATCGCGGCCGGCGGGATCGAGATCGAGGCGCCACGGGTGAACGACCGGGGCGTCGACAACGAGACCGGCCAGCGCCGGCGGTTCGCCTCGGTGATCGTGCCGCCGTGGTGTCGCAAGAGCCCGAAGGTGAGCGAGGTCCTGCCGCTGATGTACCTGCACGGCATGAGCTCAGGCGACTTCGTTCCTGCGCTGGAGGAGTTCTTCGGCTCGGCCGCCGGGCTGTCGGCGTCGGTGATCACCCGCCTCACCACGTCCTGGCAGGACGAACAACGAGCCTTCGCCCGACGCCGCCTCGACGACCGTGACTTCGTCTACATCTGGGCCGACGGGGTGCACTTCAACGTCCGTCTCCAAGAGGCCCGCCTGTGCGCCCTGGTCATCGTGGGCGTGCGGGCCGACGGCACCAAGGAGCTGATGGCCATCACCGACGGCCACCGGGAGTCGACCGAGAGCTGGGCCGACCTGCTGCGCGACCTCAAGCGCCGCGGGATGCGGGCGCCGATGGTGGCCGCGGGCGACGGTGCCCTCGGGTTCTGGGCCGCGCTGCGCACCGTGTGGCCCGAGACCACCGAGGCGCGGTGCTGGGTGCATTATGCCGAGCAGCGGATTATGCCGAGTTGGGGCCAAGAACGCTTGCGGGACAAGGGCTTCGTGCTGAGGGAGTCGGCATAATCACAGGCCCTCCAGGAAGGCGACGCCCCTAGAGCTCCAGGGTGGCACTTCGGCCCCTTTCGGCGAGGTCGGTCTTGTCGCATTCTGATACGAGCACCAGACGATGCCGAGTATCAGTGGTGCGCCCATACACGACCTCAACTGCAAAGGGAGCGAGAGATGACATTGGGAAACGAACAATCCAAGCCGGAAGGCACTGCTCCCATGATCGGGGCAAGCCACATGCCGCTAGGTCGAGACGGTCATCGACGCCGAGACTTCAGAGCGAAGCGACGCCCTTGGGCCGTGCTGGTTGCGTTGGCAGCGATCGTCGCTGGCGGCCTTTTGATGGTCTCCATGCCGAGCGCCCATGCCGACGGAGGCTACCGGCTGCCGTGGACTAAGGGCACCGGCTTCAAGGTGATGCAAGGGTGGAACGGATCATTCAGCCACTACACCGATCAGTCTCGCTACGCCTATGACTTCGCTATGCCCGAAGGGACACCGGTCAGGGCGGTGAGCGCCGGAAGGATCGCCTTCGCGGTGGGTGACAAGGCCGCCGACGATTGCGGCTACGGCCCGAACTATTTGAACGGCCACGCCAACTACGTCACCCTCTACCACGACGACGGTACAGCGAGCCTCTACCTACACCTGAGCAAGGTGGCCCGTTACAGCGGTTCCGTGGCTCAAGGTGAGATCATCGGCTGGAGCGGGAAGACCGGCTACACAGGGTGCGGGCCACACCTTCATTTCCAACGTCAGGCGCAAGGAGGCTGGATCACCAACTCCATCCGTGTCTACTTCGACGAGTACCCTGGCCAACAGCTGCAGGTGGGGCCGACGTACGTCTCGGGAAACGGGAGCGGAACCCCTCCCGTCGTCCCCGTCACCGTGGACACGGCGGCGCGCTCGGACGGGCATTCCGGCTACACCCTCGACGGCTTCGGCGCCGTTCACCCATTCGGAGGCGCCCCGGCAGTGCCGACGACTCAGGAGTCGCGGTGGCCGGGTTGGAACATCGCCCGGCGGCTCGTACTTCTCGACGACAACTCCGGCTACGTGCTGGACGGCTTCGGCGGCATCCACGCGTTCTGGGCTTCGGGAGCACCTCAGCCGCCGAGTGCCTCGGGTGGGTCCTACTGGGCGAACTGGGACATCGCCCGTGACATCGAGCTGCTCCCCAACCACCAGGGCGGGTACACGTTGGACGGCTTCGGCGGGGTCCACCCCTTCGCCATCGGCACCCACCCCGCGCCGCCGGCCGCTAACGGCTTTGCCTATTGGGCCAACTGGGACATCGCCCGGGCGCTGACCATGAACCCGGCGGGCACCGGGGGCTACACGTTGGATGGCTTCGGTGGTATCCACCCCTTTGCTATCGGGTCGAACCCCGCTCCTCCCACCGTGACCTCGGCCTACTGGCCCAACTGGGACATCGCCCGGGACATGGTGCTCTCGTTCACCGGCACCTCGGGCTACACCCTCGACGGCTTCGGCGCCGTTCACCCATTCGGAGCAGCGAATTCGGCCGTTCCTCCGCCGGTGGCGACCGCCCGGTACACGGCCGGCTCCGACCTGGCGAGGGGCTTCGCCCTTTCAAGGGCCGCAGGTTCGGTGTCGGGTGTCGTGGCGTTCTCGGATCAGGCGGCGCCGTCGACCTTCGGGCCCGGCGTGCGGTCCCGCACCGTCGCCATGCTCCCCGGGTCGAGCACGGCGGGCTACAGCCTGAAAGGCGACGGCACGGTGAGCGCCTTCGGCGGGGCACCAGCGGTGACCGGTGCCTCCTACTGGGCCAACTGGGACATCGCCCGGTCGATGGTGTTACTGCCTAATGGCTCAGGCGGGTACACGTTGGACGGCTTCGGCGGGGTCCACCCCTTCGCCGTCGGGTCGAACCCGCTCCCGGCG
>JBBRXY010000149.1:0-4657 GCA_038238185.1 Acidimicrobiales bacterium | reverse complement strand
GTCGGGATCACCTATCGCCAACTCGACTACTGGGCCCGTACCGATCTCATCCGCCCCTCCATCGCCGACGCCCGGGGGAGTGGCACCCAGCGCCAGTACTCCTACCAGGACCTCGTGGAGCTGAAGGTCATCAAAAGCCTGCTCGACGCCGGCATGGCCCTGAAGAAGGCCCGCCGGGCCATCGAGTACCTCCGTGATCACCTGGGTGCCGATATCGCCTCGGCCAGTCTCGTGCTCAACGGTGCCGATTCGGTGCTCCTGGCCCGCGACTCCGGGGAGCTTGTCGACCTCGTCCGCCAGGGCCAGGGCGTGTTCAGCATCATGGCGCTCGACGGCGTCAAGGCCGAGCTCGATGCGGCGATCACCGAGCTGCATCCGGTCGTCGATGTCGACGCCGCTCGGGCGGTGTCGTCGGCGACCGCACACGGCGCGGGGTAGTTACTGGCACCGAAGCTCTCGCCCGAGTCGGACCCCGGCCGGCGCGCCGTCCCGGCCTCGCGCCCCGACGGTGGTGAGCAGACCCCGCTACCGCACGACCGCGAGCTGTTCGCCCATAACTCCGAGCGTCAGTTCGCCAAGCTTCTGGACTTCTACGGCATCGTCTGGGAGTACGAGCCGCGGACCTTCGTCCTGGAGTCCGACAACGCCGGGAATCCAGCCCAGGCGTTCACCCCCGACTTCTACCTGCCGGCCTACGACCTGTTCATCGAGATCACGACGATGAACCAGAAGTTGGTGACGAAGAAGAACCGGAAGGCCCGGCGCTTGCGTGAGGTCTTCCCCGAGGTGAACATCAAAGTCTTCTATCAACGCGACTACCTCAACCTCCTGGTCAAGTACGGCCTCGAGCCTCCCTCCCAGGACCTGCCGGCCGACGAGGGCGTCGAGCCCCTCCCGCTCCGATTCGCCGAGCCCGACCCCGCCTGGCCGCCGACGGCGGGTGAGCACGCCGCCTCGCGCGGTCGCAAGCCGGCCTGAGCCCGCGTGCCCGCGGAGGCGTCTCTCGGCCAGGAGCTGGCGCTCGCCCTCGACCTGGCCGACGAAGCCGATGCCATGACGTTGGCCCGCTTCCGGGCCGGCGACCTGGTGGTGGAGACCAAGCCGGATCTGACTCCGGTGACGGAGGTCGACCTGGCCGTGGAAGAGGCATTGCGGCGGCGTCTGGGCGAGGCCAGGCCCGGCGACGCGGTGTTGGGTGAGGAGGGCGGCGACCACCCCGGCACCGGTACCGGCCGCCAATGGATTATCGATCCCGTGGACGGCACCAAGAATTACGTGCGGGGCGTTCCCGTGTGGGCAACGCTCATCGCCCTCAAGCAGCAGGGCCAGACCGTGCTCGGGGTGGTCTCGGCCCCCGCGCTCGGCCGGCGGTGGTGGGCGACGCAGGGCGGGGGCGCCTTCGCCGACAGTGGACCGATCCGGGTCTCGGCCGTCGGTTCCCTCGGCGACGCCATGCTCAGCTATGACACCCTCACGGGCTGGGAGGCCCGGGGCCTGGGTGAGGCATTCACCGCCCTGGCCCGCCGCTGCTGGCGAACCCGGGCTCTCGGCGACTTCTGGTCCCATGTCCTCGTGGCCGAGGGGGCGATCGACCTGGCCGTGGAGCCCGAGGTCTCACTCTGGGACCTGGCCCCGCTGAAGGTCATCGTGGAAGAGGCCGGGGGCCGGTTCACCGACCTGGCCGGCAGGCCCACCGATGACGGGGGCAACGCTGTCTCCTCCAACGGCCTCCTCCACGACGAGGTCTTGAGGGCACTGGCCCCACCGGTCTGAGGCAGTCCTGGCGCTCGGGAGGGTCTTTGGCGTCTGCGGACGTGTGGCCGTGCCGCCCCGGTAGCGTGGCATCGGTGGTCCCCCGTCTTTCTCCTCTCGATGCCGAACACCGCCGCCTCGGCGCGCGCATGGTGGACTTCGGAGGGTGGGAGATGCCGGTGTCCTATCCGGACGGCACCCTGGTCGAGCACCGCGCCTGCCGGGAGGCGGCGGTGGCCTTCGACGTCAGCCATCTCGGCACCGTGGTCGTGCGGGGGGAGGGGGCATTCGACCGACTCCAGGGCACCCTGACCAACGATCTGAATCGGATCGGCCCGGGTCGAGCCCAGTACACCCACCTGCTCGATCCCGATGACGCCTCGGTGGTCGACGACATCATCGTCTGGTGGCTCGACGGCGACGGTCACGAGTCCGGACCCCCCGAGTCCGGACCCCCCGAGTCCGGACCCCCCGAGTTTCATGTGATGCCCAACGCCTCGAACACGGCTGAGGTCGTGGGGGCCATCGGCGGCGACGACGTCACCGAAGGACGGGCGGTAATCGCCGTGCAGGGTCCGTCCGCTCGCGAGCGGTTGGCCGGCGTCGCCCCCGAGGCCGCCGGCGTGGGGCGGTTCGCGGTGCGGCGGGTCGACTGGAAGGGGACGCCCTGCGTGGCCGCCGGCACGGGGTACACGGGTGAGGACGGCGTCGAAGTGGCTGTGCCCACCGAGGTGGCTCCGGCCTTCTGGCGGGCCGTGCTCGACACCGGCGTGGTGCCCGCAGGCCTTGGAGCGCGCGACACCTTGCGTCTCGAGGCGGGCCTGCCCCTTCACGGCCACGAGCTCGGACCGGGTATCACCCCTCTCCAGGCCGGCCTGGGTTGGGTGGTGTCCTGGGACAAGGGTCCCTTCCGGGGCCGCGCCGCCCTCGAGGCCGAGCGTTCGGCCGGGGTGTCGCGGGCGCTGCGCGGTCTGGCTACCGAAGGTCGCCAACCTCCCCGCCAGGGGTGTGCCGTGCTGGTCGACGGAGCGGTCGCCGGCGAGGTCACCAGCGGCAACTTCTCGCCGACCCTCGGCCACGGCATCGGCATGGCCCTGCTCGACCCAACCGTGGAGCCGGGAACCGAGGTGGTCGTCGAGGTGCGGGGTGAGGCGTTGGCGGCCCGAGTGGTGCCGACGCCCTTCGTCGGGAAGCGCCGTTCCTGATGGCCGACTTCGTTCCCCACACCGATGCCGAGGTGGCGGCCATGCTCGCCACCATCGGCTTGTCGTCGCTCGACGAGTTGTTCGCGGTGATCCCCGAGGCCCTGCGCCTGGCCGGTGGCCTCGACGCGGCTCCCGGGCTGTCCGAGGTCGACGTGCTCGAGCGGGTGGCCGAGGTGGCCGCGGCCAACCGGCCCGCCGGCCGCGACTTGGTCTGCTTCGCCGGGGGTGGTGCCTACGATCACGACGTGCCCGCGGTCGTGCGCCGGGTGGCCTTTCGCTCCGAGTTCGTCACCGCCTACACGCCGTACCAGCCGGAGGTGGCCCAAGGCGTGCTCCAGGCCCTGTTCGAATACCAGACGGTGGTGTGCCGGCTGTTCGGGATGGAGGTGGCCAACGCGTCCCTCTACGACGGAGCCACCGCCTGTGTAGAGGCGGCCAACCTGGCTGTTGCCGCCACCGGGCGTCCAACGGTGTGGGTGTCGCAGGGGGTGCATCCCCACTGGCGCCAGGTTCTGGACACCTTCGCCACGGGTACCCGCCACGACCTCGTCGAGATCGCCCTGGCCGATGGCATCACCGACTGGCCGCAACTCGGTGACAATGGCCTCGCACCTCCCGCCGCGCTTCTCGTGCAGTACCCCAACTACCTCGGCTGCATCGAAGAGCTCGAGGCGGCGTCCGAGGTTGCCAGGCGTACCGGTGCCCTGTTGCTGGTGGCCTGCGACCCGGTGGCGGTCGGGCTCCTGCGGTCGCCCGGCGAGCACGGGGCCGATGTCGTGGTGGGTGAAGGCCAGCCGTTCGGTACGCCTCTTTCGTTCGGCGGCCCCTACCTCGGCATGTTCGCCTGTAGCCGCGACCTCGTCCGCCGCCTGCCCGGGCGCCTCGTGGGTGAGACGGTCGACGTCGACGGGAGGCGCGCCTACGTCACCACCCTGCGCACCCGCGAGCAGGACATCCGCCGGGAGAAGGCCTCGTCGAACGTGTGCACCAACCAGACCCTTATCGCGGTGGCCGCCATCGTGCACCTCGCTTGGTTGGGCACGGCCGGATTGCAGGAGATGGCCCTGCGCTGCGCCCGGGGCACCCGCTACGCCCGGCAGGCCGTGCTCGGCATCGACGGCGTGGAGCCGCTGGCCCGGGCACCGGTCCTGCGTGAGTTCGCCGTCCGCGTTCCCGTGGCTGCCGACACGGTTGTCGAACGCATGGCCGAGGAGGGTTTCCTCGCGGGCATTCCCCTGGGGTCGGAGTACATCGGCGACGGCGGTGGCGACGGCCTGCTCATCGCCGTCACCGAACGCCGCACCCGGGCCGAGATCGACTCCTTCGCCGCCGCCCTCGAGAAGGTGGTGTCGGCGTGAACCTCCACCGTTGTTGGCGCGCTCATCACCCCATAGCGTTGACGAGCGCGCCAAGAACGGAAGGGTCCCGATGAGCGCGGCCGGGGGGAAGGCCACCAGCGCGCCGCTCATGGGTCGCGACGAGGAGCCCACGCTGTTCGACCTCTCGTCACCGGGCCGTCGAGCGGCGTCGTTCCGCAACACGGGCGTGCCCGAGTGGACGCCCGAACAGCTCGTCGGCCCCCGGCATCTGCGGGAGAGGCCGACCCCGGTGGCCGAGGTCTGTGAGCGGGACCTGGTTGCGCATTTCACCCGGCTGTCCCACCGGCAGTACTCGGTCGACCTCGGCGCCTATCCCCTGGG
>JBBRXY010000148.1:0-4713 GCA_038238185.1 Acidimicrobiales bacterium | reverse complement strand
CGGTTCTCGGCGGCCCGGTCGGACAGGGCCGAGCGCAGTGCCAGCTGGACCATCTTCTTGGGCGTGCGCTGGCGATAGCTCCTGGGCTTGGGACCGAGGGCGACACCGCCACCGCGCCAGTGTGGTGCCCGGGTGGAACCCTGGCGGGCCCGGCCCGAGCCCTTCTGCCGCCACGGCTTGGCCCCGCCGCCGGAAACCTCGGAGCGCGTCTGGGTGGACTGGGTGCCACTGCGGGCCGCCGCCAGCTGGGCCACCACGACCTGGTGCATGACGGGGACGTTCGGTGTGACCTCGAACACCGCGGGGTCGAGGTCGACCGACCCGGCGGCCTCGCCCGAAGGCTTGCGGATGTCGACGCTGGGGAGCACTAAACGCCTCCCTTGCCCACGGTGACCTTGACCGCGTTGCGGATGAGGACCAACGCGCCTCGGGGGCCGGGTATGGCGCCCTTCAGCAGGATGAGGTCGCGCTCGGCGTCGGCCTGGACCACCTCGAGGTTCAGCGTGGTCACCTGCTGGCCGCCCATGCGGCCGGCCATCCGCGTGCCCTTGAACACCCTCGACGGCGTGGCGCAGGCGCCGATGGCACCGGGGGCCCGGTGGACCTTGTGCGCACCGTGGGAGGCGCGCTGACCCTTGAAGTTGTGGCGCTTCATCACTCCGGCGAAACCCTTGCCCTTGCTCACGCCGGTGACGTCGACCCGCTCGCCGGCGGTCCACAGCTCGGCGGTCAGCTCGGCACCCACCCGGTAACTGGCCGTGTCGTCGATGCGCAGCTCCACAAGATGCTTGCCCGGCTCCACCTCGGCCTTGAGGAAGTGGCCGGCCTCGGGCTTGGTGAGCTTGGACGCCTTGGTGAACCCGACGGTCACCTGCAGGGCGCTGTAGCCGTCGGTGTCGGGCGTCTTCACCTGCACCACGCGACACGGCTGCACGCGCACGACGGTGACCGGAATGGCCCGGTTCTGGTCGTCCCAGACCTGGGTCATACCGACCTTCTCGCCGACGATCGCTTTCGTTGCCATCGCTAGTGGGCCTCTACACTCGTTCTCTGAGTCGGGAATGACGTGGTTACACGCGGACGCTCCGCTCGGAGTGACCCGGCGGAGCGACGGTGGGTTGTGCTTCGGGGTACCGACCGGAGGCGGCTACCGAAGACGTCGAATTGCAGGGGGTGCTGGAGCGCGAAGCCCCGTGAACAGATTTGAGTATAGCGAATACGCAAGGAGGGTCCGACAGGCGCAAGCTCTGCTTGCGAAGGTGAAACTCAGGCTTGTTGGATTTTGATCTCGATGTCGACGCCGGCGGGGAGGTCGAGGCGCTGGAGAGAGTCGACGGTCTTGGGGCTGGGCTCCAGGATGTCGAGCAGGCGCTTGTGGACCCGCATCTCGAAGTGCTCGCGGGAATCCTTGTCCTTGAACGGGGACCGGATTACCGTCCAGCGACGCTTCTCGGTGGGCAGTGGGATCGGGCCCCGAACCAGAGCCTGGGTGCGAACGACGGTCTCGACGATCTTCTTGGTGGACTGGTCGACGATCTCGTGGTCGTAGGCCTTCAGGCGGATGCGGATCTTCTGGGCCATCCGAGCTACTTCAAGATCTTGGTGACTCGACCGGCGCCCACGGTGCGGCCGCCTTCGCGGATGGCGAAGCGCAGACCTTCGTCCATGGCGATGGGCTGGATCAGCTCCACGTTCACGGCCACGTTGTCGCCAGGCATGACCATCTCGGTGCCCTCGGGCAGGGTGATCTGGCCAGTGACATCGGTGGTGCGGAAGTAGAACTGCGGGCGGTAGTTGTTGAAGAACGGGCTGTGGCGCCCGCCCTCCTCCTTGGTGAGGACGTACACCTGGCCCTCGAAGTTCGTGTGGGGTGTGATGGAACCGGGCTTGCACAGCACCTGGCCCCGCTGCACGTCCTCTTTCTTGGTGCCACGGAGCAGCACGCCGACGTTGTCGCCCGCCTGGCCCTGGTCGAGGAACTTGTGGAACATCTCCACGCCGGTGCACACCGTGGTCTGGGTGTTGCGCAGCCCGACGATCTCCACCGAGTCGCCGACCTTGACGATGCCCTGCTCGACCCGCCCAGTGACGACGGTGCCACGACCGGTGATGGTGAACACGTCCTCGATCGGCATCAGGAAAGGCTTGTCGATCTCGCGCACGGGCTCAGGGATGAAGTCGTCGACCGACGCCATCAGCTCGTTGATAGCCGGGACCCAGTTCTCGTCGCCCTCGAGGGCCCGAAGGGCCGACACCCGCACAACCGGCGTGTCGTCGCCCGGGTACTCGTACTCCGAGAGCAGCTCGCGCACCTCGAGCTCGACCAGGTCGAGAAGCTCGGGGTCGTCGACGGCGTCGGCCTTGTTGAGGGCCACGACGATGTAGGGCACACCCACCTGGCGGGCCAGCAGCACGTGCTCCCGGGTCTGGGGCATGGGGCCATCGGCGGCGGAGACCACGAGGATGGCTCCGTCGATCTGGGCGGCGCCGGTGATCATGTTCTTGATGTAGTCGGCGTGACCGGGCATGTCGACGTGGGCGTAGTGGCGCTTGGGCGTCTCGTACTCCACGTGGGCGATGGCGATCGTGATGCCTCTCGCCTTCTCCTCCGGCGCCTTGTCGATCTGGTCGAACGGCGTGAAGGCCACCGCGTCGTCGCTGTCGTGCAGCACCTTGGTGACCGCGGCCGTCAGCGTGGTCTTGCCATGGTCGATATGGCCCATGGTGCCCACGTTGAGGTGCGGCTTGGTGCGCTCGAATTTCTTCTTGGCCATGAAAGACTCCTGAATCCCTTAGCTCGACCAGATCCTGGCTGACACGCCGCCTACTCGCCCCGCACCCTGGCGACGACCTCGCGAGAGATCGACTCGGGCGTTTCCTGGTACGAGTGGAACTGCATGGTGTACGTCGCTCGACCTTGGGTCCGCGACCGTAGGTCGGTAGCGTAGCCGAACATCTCGGCCAGCGGTACCTGTGCCCTGATCACCTGACTGTTCCCGCGCTGCTCCATGCCCTCGATGCGACCCCGACGGCTCGAGAGGTCGCCGATGACGTCGCCCATGTACTCGTCGGCGGTGACGACCTCGACGCCCATGATGGGCTCCAGGAGCACGGCGTCGGCCAGGCGGGCGGCCTTCTTCACGGCCAGGGAGCCGGCGATCTTGAACGCCATCTCCGACGAGTCGACGTCGTGGTACGAGCCGTCGATCAGCGTGGCCCGGACGTCGGACATCGGGTAGCCGGCCAGCACGCCGTTCTGCAGCGCCTCCTGGATCCCGGCGTCGACCGAGGGGATGTACTCCTTGGGAACGTCGCCACCCTTGATCTTGTCGACGAACTGGTAGCCCCCGCCCGGGCCGGTGGGCTCCAGGTCGATCACCACGTGGCCGTACTGGCCCCGACCGCCGGTCTGGCGGATGTAGCGCTCCTCGACCTTGTGCACCAGCTTCTTGATGGTTTCGCGGTAGGCCACCTGGGGCTTGCCCACGTGGGCGTCGACCTTGAACTCCCGCAACATGCGGTCGACGAGGACCTCGAGGTGGAGCTCGCCCATACCGGCGATGATCACCTGGCCGGTCTCCTCGTCGGTGTGCTTCTGGAAGGTGGGGTCTTCGTCGGAGAGGCGCTGGAGGGCCTCGCTGAGCTTCTCCTGGTCGATCTTGGTGCGGGGCTCGATGGCGACGTGGATCACCGGCTGGGGGAACTCGAGCGACTCCAGCACGATGGGGGCGTTGGGATCACAGAGCGTGTCGCCCGTGGATGTGTTCTTGAAGCCCACCGCGGCGACGATGTCGCCGGCGTATACGGCCTGCTTGTCCTCGCGGTGGTTGGCGTGCATCTGGAGGATGCGCCCGATGCGCTCTTTGCGATCGCGGGTGGAGTTGAGGATCGCCGCGCCCTTCTGGAGGGACCCCGAGTAGACACGGAAGTAGGTGAGCTTGCCCACGTGGGGGTCGCTCATGATCTTGAAGGCCAGGGCCGAGAACGGAGCGGAGTCGTCGCAGGGGCGCTCCAGCTCCTCGATGCCCTTGACGTCGAGGCCGACGACGGGAGGCAGGTCGACGGGGCTGGGCAGGAAGTCGACGACGGCGTCGAGGAGGGGCTGCACGCCCTTGTTCTTGAACGCCGAGCCGGCCAGAACGGGCACCACGGCATTGTCGATGGTGGCCGTACGCAGGGCTTTGCGGAGGTCGTCGGCGGTGATGGCCTCCTCGGCCACGTACTTCTCCATGATGTGGTCGGAGTGGTTGGAGAGGACGTCGACCAACTGGTGACGCCACTGCTCGGCCTCGTCGGCCATGTCGGCGGGAATGTCGGTGACCTCCCACTGTTCGCCCATTCCCTCTTCCCACACCAGGGCCTTCATCCCGATGAGGTCGATCACGCCGCGGAACCCGCCCTCGGCGCCGATCGGTACGTGGATCACCGCGGGGACGGCATCGAGGCGGTCGGTGATCTGGCCCACCGCCATGAAGAAGTCGGCGCCGATGCGGTCCATCTTGTTGATGAAGCAGATGCGCGGCACCTTGTACTTGTTGGCCTGCCGCCACACCGTCTCGGTCTGGGGCTCCACGCCGGCCACCGCGTCGAACACGGCCACGGCGCCGTCGAGCACCCGCAGCGAACGCTCCACCTCGACGGTGAAGTCGACATGGCCCGGAGTGTCGATGATGTTGATCCAGGTGTCGCGCCACCGGCAGGTGGTGGCCGCCG
>JBBRXY010000147.1:0-4840 GCA_038238185.1 Acidimicrobiales bacterium | reverse complement strand
CACCGCCTGTCCCCGGCGTTCGAGTCGGCCGCGGAGCCGGAGGCACTCGTCGGCCGCCCGCCGACGGCGGTCCACTTCGGCCGCCAGTCGAGCCCGATCTTCGGCCGTGGCTGTGTGGCCCAAGGCGGCCTCGGCCTCGGCAAGCGCCTGGCGGGCCCGAGCTCGTTCGGCCACCGCATGCTCGTAGTCCTCCCACGTGCGCCGGGCGTCGCGCAACACACGCGCCCCGTCGGCAGCCCGGCGGGCCAGGTCGGTGGCCAGTGCCGCCAGTCGGATGCGCGCCGAGTCGAGCTCCGCCACCCGGGCCTGGGAATCGGCCAGCTCGGCAGCCTGATGGGACTGGACTTCGGCGAACGACTCCCCGAGCGCCTGGCCGCAGACCGGACAGTCGGCTTCGCCCGTGAGTTGTGAGGCCCGCTCCACGGTGGCGTGGGCCCGGGCCAGCTCGGCACGCGCTCCTTCGAGGCGACCGTTGACGGCGGCCAGTTCACTGCGCGCCGTCTCGCCCGCCAGCCGGGCCGCCTCGGTCCCCCCTTCATCGGGCTCCTGCGGTGCGGGGGGAACGACCGCAGCCTCCACGACGGCGGCCGCGGCCACCACCGCCTCCACCAACCGCAACCTGGCTTCGGCTTCCTGCCATCCCGCCGCCATGGCCGACAGATCGTCGAGTTGCCGAGCGGCGTCGTCGAGCGCGGCTAGTTCCGCGGCCAGGTGCTCGGCAGTCTTGGCGGCCCGATCGTGCTCGGTTTGCACCGAGCGGGCCTCGGCCACCAGCAAGCCGTGCTCCTGGCGCACGACGTCGAGCGTGTCGTGGGCGACGGTGGCTGCGGTAAGGCGACCCTTGGCCGCCGCCGCCTCGATCTCGTCGGTGACGGCCGCCTCCACGAGGAGGGCCGCCACCTCGCGGGACCGGTCGACGTCGTGAGCCACGACCACGAGATCGACGAGCATCGACCGCAGCTGCTGGTGCTTGGCCTCGGCCTCCCGGGCGTCGCGCCGGGCGTTGTCGCGCGCTCCATCGAGCGGCGTGATGCCGAGCAACTGGAGCACCAGCCGGCGCCGCTCGGCCGGCGGCTGAGAGCTGAAGGTGGACAACTGCTTCTGTTCGGCGAACACCGACGCCCGGAACGCGGTGTCGTCCATGCCGAGGATCGACTGGACGTACCGGGTGGTGTCACGCACGCCCTCGGCCACCTGCATGTTGTCGGCGAAGGCCGATGCCCGTACCGTGGCGTTGGCGCCGGTGACGGTACGACGGACCACGTAGAGGTGGCCCTCGTGCTCGAACTCCACCTCGGTGACGCAATCGGCCTTCACGTTGGCCGTGCGCACCTCGTCGTTGGCCGTGCGCGATCGTCCGTAGAGCGCGAACCGCAGGCTCTCCACCAGATAGGACTTGCCCGACCCGTTGGGCCCGTAGATGCCGACCAGTCCGGGCGGGATCTCCAGGTCGAGGGGTTCCTCGTACACCCGGTAGTTCTGCAGGTACACACGGGTCACCCGCATCAGACGGTCACCATCAGTCGAGCGCTTCTTCGACGGCGCGGGACAGATAGGCGGTGCCCAGATCGCGCAGGCGGTCGCGGTCGTACCCCACCAGATCGGTCTGCTGGTCGACATAGCGTGCCCATTGGGCCGGCATGGCGTCGAGGGCCACCAGCTCGACCTTGCTGGTGGTGGCGGCGAAGCTGGGCTCGACCTTCAGGAGGAGAGCGTTGGCTGCGACCTGGCGCATGGCCTCGAGGTCGAGGAGCCGCCACGCTTCGGGGTCGACCCCTTCGACATAGAGGCGAGCCACCGCTCCGTCGGGCACCGAGGACGCCCGCTCGAGCACGAGGGCGCCGACCTCGGCAGGAGACAGGCCCAGGGCATGCACGGTGTCGAGAGTGACGAGGCGGCGCTGGCCGCTCAGGGGCAGGTGGCGAAACTCGCCCGTCTCGGTGTCGAGCATGGCGATGCCCTTGGCTACCTCGGGGTCGTCGGCGAAGGAGAAGGTGTCGGTGGAGCCGGCGTACCAGATGCCCTTGGCGACCTTGGCGTGGAAGTGGTAGTGGCCGAGCAGCACCAGGTCGGAGCGCAACCGGCCGGCGTCGACCTCGATCTCGTTGATATCGGCGTGGTGAGGCTCGACTTGGGGGATGCGGGGGTGGGTGAGCAGCAGGTTGGTGCGGTCGCCGCTTCGGCTGCGGTCGGCCTCGGCCAGGGCGTCGAGGGTCGACTCCACGGTGAGCATCTGGGGAACGGCGTGCACGACCAGCCCGGGCAGCTCGAAGCGCTCGTAGGCCATGCGGTGGGCGAAGTGGAACTCGCCGAAGGTGTCGGCCAGGGCCGAGTACGGGCTCCCGGTCCCCGGCAGCCGCGGCGTGTCGTGATTGCCGGTGATGACCACCGCCGGTACACCGTGCTCGCGGATACGGGTGAGGGCGCGCTGGGCCACGCGGAAGGACCGGTACGTGGGACGCGGGTGGTCGAAGATGTCGCCCAGCCACACGATGAGGTCGGGCTCCTGGGCCAGGGCCAGGTCGACGGCGGCGGTAAACGACTCCTCGAAGTCGAGCTCGCGCCGGTTGACCCCGTCAGGCGACGTGAAGGCGTAATAGGACCGCCCGAGGTGGGCGTCGCCGATGGCCACGACCTTCATCGGTGCGTCACTCCTAGTCCACGAATGCGCCGGCGTCGACCGGTGCGGTCGGACGGGGGGCGGGAGGGTCGGGGCACTCGCGCACCACGTCGTCGTAGAGGTGAACGCGGGCGGGCAGGGCGAACGGGGCCTCGAGGTTGGCCAACAGGCACTCGCCGGGCATGAGGCTCTGGATCTCCGGCCCAAGGGCGCTGATGTCCTGCTTCGACGAGCCCCGGAGGATGGACCGGTCCTTCTCGTCGGCCAGGCCGAGGATGAAGAAGGTGTTGAACTGGCTGAGTAGCTCGTCGTCGAGGAGCTTGGGCTGCTGGGTGACGGCGCAGAGGCCGACTTTGAACTTCCGGCCTTCACGCGCCACTCGCGGGAACACGTTCGACTCGCGATCCTTCTGGGCGGCCAGGACGCGCTGGGCCTCCTCCAGCACGATCGAAACCACCGGAAGGCGCTTGTGGGCATCGGGGTCGTCGAGGTAGAGCGACGACCACTCGTCGAGCACCCTCCGGGTGAGGAACGACGCCACCAGTACCTCCTCGGTGGAGCCCAGACCGCTCACGTCGACCAGCACCACCTTGCCCTCGCGCAGATCGCGCAACACCGCCGCACCCACCGACACGTGGGCATCGGCGGCCACACACGGCAACTCGACGATGCGTCGGGCCCGGCGGTGCACGACCTGGAGGGTGTTGAGTGCCACCCGGCTGTTGAGCTCGACCTCCCGGAAACCGGGAAGATCGTCGACCTGGGCGAAGGCCAGCAACCAGGCCAGGCCGTCGGTGTTGAAGTGACGCTCCAACTCGAAGAGGGCCTCCTCCTGGGGCCGGCTCCACTCGTAGGCCGTGCGCAGGTCATCGACGGTGAGCTCGGAGAGCCCCACCCGCAGGCTCGACGTGCCGGGGAGCGACCGGGCCGCGTAGGTGCGCAGGCGATCGGCGGCCCAGGGGTGGCGGGCCAGCTCGCGTCGATGCTCGCCGTGGGGATCGACGATGAGCATCCCGTAACGCCCCTGGGCCCGCATGACGCCGGCGGCCATCACCTTCAGCAGGTTCGACTTGCCCATGCCGGTGGTGGCGAAGACCCCGACGTGGCTGGCCAGGCTGGCGCCGGATATGCCGACCTCGACGTCGACGATGTTCTCGCCCGAGCGCAGGAAGCCGAAGGGCAGATCACCCATGCGTGAGCGGAGGAAGGCGAAGTCGGAGGCCTCGGGGGCCACCACCCGGGAGAACTGGGCCGGCAGGCTCTTGGGCTTGCGAAAGGCCGTGGTGTTCGACTCCGCCGCCGCTGCCTCTCGGGCTGCGCCCGGGCCGGCGGGCCCAAGGTCGGCGAGGTAGCCGAGGCAGCGGCACGACGCCACCCGGTAGGTACGCCGCCCCTGCTCGTAGAGTGCGTGGATTCCCGTCTCCCCCCGGGCGTCGTCGGCCAGCAGGGTGCCGGCCACGCGCTCGGCCCAGCCCGACTCGCGGTGCTCGGTGCCGTAGGTGACGTCGACGATCCGGAACACGTACCGGCGAGCGTTGGCCTCGTCGACGGCCACGAGCAGCTCGCCCAGGAACAGGTCCTCGTCGGGCCCGGCCCGCAACACCCCCTCGAGCACGTTCTTACCGAACAGCCGTCCCCGGGTGGGTGAGAGGTCACTCACTGTTTACGCCCGCTCCATGAGGTCGTGGCGGTCGGCGAAGGCCCGGTCGCGCACATCAAGGGGAACGCCGGCGGCGTCGAAGCACTCGTCGACCTGGCGCCACAGCTCACTGCGGACCCACGGCGGGCAGGAGGCCAGGCGATCGGCGACGGTGAGCGGGTACGGGTAGCCGGCGAAGGCGGCGTCGTCGCACAGGGTCGACAGGGCGCCGATTACGGCCGCCGGGTCGGCCTCCGACGGCAGGTCGATACGGAAGGCGAAGCGGGAGTCCGGGTCGAGGCGGGCGGCCACGACCTGCAGGCCGTACCCGAGGTCAGGCCTGGTGCGGGCCACAGGCGCCCACCACATGGCCCGGGAGCCGAGGGCGGTCTGGGCCTCCACCTCGAGCTGGCCGAGCAGCGGCGCCCCGCCCCGCGCAAGCGACGACCGCTTGGTGACGCCGACCAGGGTCACCGACCGATCGGCGGCGACGGCAAGGAGGCCGGCCACGTAGGTCGACGGGATGCGCCAGTCGGGCTGGAGGTCGCCGTCGACGAGTACGAGGGCGCCCGCCTCAGCCT
>JBBRXY010000146.1:0-4840 GCA_038238185.1 Acidimicrobiales bacterium | reverse complement strand
TTGGGCGCCGGTCCCGTCGACGATCCGGAAGGCGCTGGTGGAGGAGACCCGCACGCTCCCTGCGCTCAGCACCAGGGCGACCCGGATGGTGGCCGGCAGCCGGCTCGGGGCCAGCGTCGGCCGGAGGCCGTAGTAGGCCTCGAGGATCTCGCCGACCGACCGGCCCTCCGAGGCCATGGCCAGGGCGCCGATCTGGCTCATGGCCAGCGGTCCGTTGGCGGTGGATGAGTAGCTGGCCAGGATCGGTTGACCCCCGGCCAGGAGGGCCCGCCCGGCCGTGGCCTCGACCGCGGGCAGCCAGCCCTGCCCCGCCGCTCGACGCTCGGCGTCGAGGCCGCGGTACACCTGGCACGTGGACGTGGCGCAGATGTCGGCCCCGACGGCTCGCCAGCGGGCATCGCCGCTCATCGCCGTGTGGGCCGCGAACGTGCGGGCGGCGATGGCTTGTGCCTGCAGGGCGGCCGCCGGCCAGCTGAACGGCACCTCGTCGATCCCCCGCACGTACTCCTCGAGGCCGACGTCGTTGCCGACGGCCAGCGTCCGCCCGTTGCGGCGCACCTCGATCGCCCCGCGGTAGGTGCCGGTCCCGGGCACGGTCAGCCCGCCCGAGCTCCCGCCCATCGGCTCGAAGCGCACGCTGCCGGCCACCAAGCCGGTGGCGGGCACCTCTCGGCCCGCGCTCCACGCCGCTCCAGGGGTCACGGCCACGACGGTGGCGGACAGGGCGACGAGACGGATGGCACGCCCCGGGGCGCGTCGACGGGCGAGAATGCGGTCCCCCAACCTCGGTGGATACGGCTCGGGAGGAAGGTAGTCGACTGTGACACCTATTTCCAGCATTGAAATAGATGCGGTTGCCAACCAGCTGGATGCCGTCGCCGGCGCCGCCCGTTGCCGGGGGGACCGGCTGGGCATGTTCGCCGCCCTGTACCGCCAGACCACGCGGACGATCGGTGCCCGGGTGGCGGCCGGGCACTTCGACGATGCGGACCGCATGGGCCTACTGGTGACGGCCTTCGCAGCCCGCTACACCGGCCCGGTCGAGGCCTGGCTGGCCGGAGGGACCGTACCCCGGTGCTGGCGGGGCGCCTTCGAGGCGGCCGCAAGCGGGGAACACGTCATCCTCCAGCACTTGCTCATGGGCCTCAACGCCCACATCAACCTCGACCTCGGCGTGGCGGCCGCCCGGGTCTGCCCCGGCGAGGAGATCCACTCTTTGCGGCCCTGTGCTCGGGTCCGTGTCACCAGGGGCAAGGTAGGAGACTGAGCACCGCCGATGGCGTCGTGCTCGATCACCACGTCGTGCGACGGGAACCCGGCCGACGCGCCGATGCTGGTCCCGGCCATCGCCCACATAATCGCCCGGTTCGGCCGGGCCCCGACGGCGGTCACCGCCGACCCGGGGCTACGGCGAGGCCGCCGTCCACGAGTCCTCAGCCAGGGCCGCGGTCACCGAGGTGTGGGCGGAATAGCGCGACAGGCGGTCTACGGCGATCAGGACCTGGCGTGCAGTTACCCTTCACTTGGTGATGGGTGCTCGGGTCGGTGGGTGGCTGGCTGTCGGCGTGAGCGTGGCGTTGCTCGGGGTCGTGCTCGTCCGCGACGTCGGTCTGAACGTCCTCAACGGCTGGACGATCTTTCTGGCCGCCGCCGGCGGCCTGATCGCCATCACGCATGACGGGCGAGCGGCGCGGCTGACCGCGTTCGCTCTGATACTCCTCGCTGCGCTCCCGGCGCTGGTCGGCGGCTTTGCACTGCTCTACCTGCCGTCCCTCGTCCTGATCTTCCTCTCCATCTGGACAGGGTCGCGGCGACGGCGCATCACGAACGCCTGACGATCGGGATCGATCACCGCACGTCCCTACTTGACCGCCGCTCCGGCGATCTTGGCCCTTGAGGAACATCGGAACAGGATCCGGCGCCAAGCACCGAGGCCAGCGCCACCGTAAGGCGTTACGAGCACCGCCGTCATCCAGCAACTAGTCGTCGGTGGTCAGACGTTCGATCGCCGCTTGCCGGTCGTGTTGGGTGGGCAGCGCATAGCGGCGGGCAGTCTCGACGCTGTGACCGAGGATCTCGGCGACAAGGATGATGTCGGTTCCCGCCCGGGTGAGGGTGGTGCCCGCTGTGTGACGCAGTACGTGCGGGGTGAAGTCCGCCTCCCGTCCGACGTCGATGCCAGCCGCTTCCGCGATGGCGGCGAGGGCCGCGTAGGCCCCCCGGGTGGACAGCCGGCCGCCACGGCGGTTCAGGAAGACAGCCGGGCTCCGGTCTGCGTCCGGCCACCGAGCGCGAGCTTTCAACCAGGCCTCCAGCGTGGAGCGAAGAGCGGGGTGCAGCGGAACCTCTCGATACCGGCCGCCCTTGCCGTAGCGGACCACCAGGTGCCCCTTGCGTGCGGACAGGCGAATGTCGTCGAGGTCGAGAGCGACCGCTTCGCCAATCCGCAATCCGGCGTAGAAGCCGGTGAGCGCCAGGGCCCGGTCCCGCGGCGATGCCTGCTCGGCCGCTCGGAGCCAGCGAATCTGCGCCCGCTTGTCCAAGGCGCGAGGGGCGGCCTTCGGCAGGTCCTCGCGCCTGGCCGAGGCCGGCCCGAGCCCCAGCCTTCGGTAGAAGTCGTCCACGGCAGTGAGGTGGGCGTTCACCGTTGAGGGCTTGCGCCGAGCAACGGTCAGGAGGTGGGTGCGATAGTCGCGCACGGCCCAGTCTCGGGCCGCTATGTCCGTGAGGGGATCGCCGTCAACGTAGGCGCCCGTCAGCCAGGCCAGATACTGGCGAACCCTCGAGCGGTACACCCGCACCGTGTCGGGGTCGAGCGGCCCGCCGGGGCTAGAGACCGCGGTCGCGTACCGGTCGAACACCGCCGCCAGGTCCAACGGGAGCGCCGTGGGAAGAGCTCCGCGCCCTCGGATCGCCGGACCGGATGAAGTATCGGAAGTCGCTTCGGGGCTCTGATCGTCCTCATGAAACGAAGTATCGGAAGCCACTCCGGGAGTATACTTCTGATACTGCAACGTATCGGAAGCTAAGGGTTCTCGTCGTTGGGTGCTAGTCGCAATACGGTTTACTTAGAAGGTGGTGGGATGTGGACGTCGAGCTCGTCGATGCCGTTGGTGTGGGGCGTGTAGTTGGGGGCGGTGTGCCAGGGCTGGTCGGTGATGACGGCGTCTTGAAGTTCGTCGACGAAGAGTGAGCGCCACTGCTGGGCGGGGTCGGCGGCGTGGTCATCGGCCTGGTAGGCGAGAACCTTGGCGCGGCCGTTCTTGGTGCCGATGGCGTGAGGGCTGAGTAGGCGGGTGCGGCCGTGGTAGGCGGCTTGGATCGCTCGACGCTCGAGGATCGCTTGTTCGAGCAGGGCCCATGGCGTCGGGCGCGATGTCGTGGTCACGCCGGTGGCGCCGAGGTGATGGCGACGGCGTCGATCCCGGTCACCGTGGGCTGGGGCCAGCCTCGGTGCCGGTCTCGTTTCACATGCCAGCGGGTGTACTTGCGCTTGACGACACGGGGGTTCGCTCGGGCCCGCCGCGCGGGCAGGAGCCGGCCTGCCAGCTCGCGGATGGCGTGGCGCCACAGGTGGCTGGTGGTATCGGTGGCCTCAGGGGGAAAAGGCGCCCGCTTGGGCGATGGAGCGTCGGGAGATGCGCAGCGCGGCCACGAACGACACCCGGTCGGGATCCCGGCCGATGGCGGTGGCGGCGTCGAACATCAGGGCACGGATGGCGTAGTGACAGCACAGGTGCCCCCAGATCTCCTGGCGGACCAGATCGGGGGACTGCGAGCGGAGCACGGCCCGGGGCCCACGCTGGTGGGTCTTGAGCTCGTCGAGGACCGACTCGATCTCCCATCGCTGGGTGTACGCGGCGGCCAGGTCGAGGGCGGGAGCCGCCACGTGGTCGATCATGGTGGTGACGAGGCGGACCGCAACAGCCGGTTCCCGGCCGTCGTTGACCGTGTAGGCGATGACCCGGACCGTCGCCGGGTGACGGCGGTGACGGTCCTTGGTCGAATGCGCCACCTCGGCCAGCCACGATCCGTCGGGCAGGTCCTCGACCGGGTCCAGGATCAGGGTGTCCTTGACCCGCCACAACAGGTCCGCCCCGGTCGCCGTGGCTTGCTGCCACGCCTCGAAGCTGTAGAACGCGCGGTCGGCCAGACACAGCATCCCCGGAGCGAGCCGGCCCAGCAGGTCCCTCGACAGGGCCGCCTCCGACGTCGTGTACGGGCCGACAACAGCGTCGAACATGGCGTGGGTCCCGCACTCGGCCAGCGCCACCAACCGGGCCTGGGGGAACGCTGAGCGTTCCCCCTTCGTGACCCCGGGCCGACCGAACACGTCGTCGTTGGCCGGACTGTCAGCCAGGTCCAGGCATGTCCCGTCGATGGCGACCAGGCGGCGGCCGGCGAGCCAGCACCCCGGCGTGCCGGCTTTGCCCAACGGCCGGGCCACCCGCTCGAACAGCTTCACCATCGGGTCGGGCCCTAACCGGACCCGAGCATGGGAGATGGCCGCCTTGGTCGGCAATGACGGCGTCGCCTCGGTCCGCTCTGCCCAGGACAGCCCGTCGGAGATCAACGCCAGCACGTCCTCGTAGGACCCCTCCGAATGCAAGGCCATGCCCATTGCGAAGTAGGCCATCGACCGGGCCGGCAACGCCCGGACCCGCTGCTCGGTCCGCCCGCACTCGGCGATCACGGCGTCCACCACCCCCGGATCGAACACCCGCATCAACACCCCGATCGAGACCAGATCCGACAAGCGGCGGTCCGACACAGGCTTTTTCCAACCGGAGCGAGGCATCCACCCAAACTACAACCATGTGACTCTAAGTAAACGGTATTG
>JBBRXY010000145.1:0-4845 GCA_038238185.1 Acidimicrobiales bacterium | reverse complement strand
CAGGTCCACAGGACACCCCGTGCCCCGGCCCCACCGAGACGACACCAACTCATCTCGTGGAGGACACCATGGACCCGCAGACCCTGGCCGAGCTTCTCGCCCGTGCCGTTGACGTATCCGGACTGACCGACGAGGAGCTTGCCGCCCTCGACGCCGACATCACCGCCGCTGCCACCACGCTGGCAGAGGGCGACGTGGACGACGAGGCCCTGGCCCAACTGGAGGCCGCCGGCACCGCCGTGCAGAGCATCCGGGCCGAGCAGGACACCCGCACCGCCGCCGCCGAGGACCGCTCCCAGCGTGCCCAGGCCGCTCTTGCCCTGGTGCGCGGCGAGGCCGACGAGGACGAGGGTGAGCCCGAGGCGGAGCCCGAGGCGACGCCCGCCGAGCCTGCCCCCGTCGAGGTCGAGGTCACCGTGCCCACCGCCGAGGCCGAGGAGACCGAGACGCTCGCCGCCTCTGCCCCTGCCCGCCGGCGGCCGCTGACCCGTGTGGCCGCCCGCCGCCCGGCTGCCTCCGCCCCCCGCCCCACAGCGGACCCCGGACCCTTCGCCGGGACGCACATCGTGGCTTCGGCCAACGCCCCCGGCCTCCCCTCCGGCCAGCGGGTGAACACCTACGACGACCTGGCCCGGGGCTTCGTGGCCGCCATCAAGGCGTCCCGGAGCTACACCGGCCCCAACGCCGAGATCCCCATCTTCACTATCGGGCGCGGGTTGGAGGAGTACCCCGCCTCCCACCGCCTCGACTCCAACCGCCAGCAGAACATGCTCCGCATCGAGGCCACCCAGACCGCCATCCGTGCTGCCGGCGGCATCCAGCCCGCGCTCACGAACGGCATCACCGCTGCCGGTGGCATTTGCGCCCCGAGCGAGGTCCGCTACGACATCCCCATGGTGGAGAGCACCGACGCCCGCCCCCTGCGGGACTGTTTCACGACCCGCTTCGGTGCTGACCGCGGCGGGATCCGCACCCTCCCCGGGCTGATGATCGAAGACCTCGACGCCGCCTCCTCGTGGTGGACCAACGCCGACGACATCTCGGCCACGGACGGCAACCCCACCAAGCCGTGCCTGCGCATCGACTGCGACAACGTCGAGACCGAGACGCTGATCGAGGCCGCGGTCATGTGCCTGATCTATGGCAACTTCATGGCCGCCTACTTCCGGGAGCGCATCGAGGCGTTCATGGCCCTCCTGGGCGCCTCTCACGCCCGCCTGGCCGAGAAGCGCCTGCTCGCCGCCATCACCCTCGGGGCAACCCGGGACGTGACCATCGGCCAGCAGCTCGGCACCGTGCGCGACCTGCTCGCCGGCCTCGACCACATCCGGGCCGTGTGGAACTACCGCCACCGCACGCCGGACAGCTTCGTACTCCAGATCGCCCTCCCCCGCTGGTTGCGGGACAACATCCGCACCGACGTCACCCGCCAGCTCCCGGTGGGCGGGGTGACCGACACGCTCCAGGGGCTGAGCGACGCGCAGATCGACACACTCATCCGGGGCCGCAACTTCGAGCCGTGCTGGCTGCTCGACGGCGAGACGGGCCAGGGCTTCAACCAGCAGGGCGACGCCCCGCTCCAGGGCTGGCCGTCGATCGTCAAGACCAAGGTGGCTCCGGCCGGGACGTGGCTGCACCTCGACGGCGGGGAGCTCAACCTCGGCGTCATGCGGGACACCACCACCACCGCCACGAACGACGTGAAGTTCTTCGCCGAGACGATGGAGGCCGTCCACTTCCACGGCGTCGAGGCGTGGAACGTCGACTTCGACATCTGCCCGGACGGCTCGGTGTCGGGGACCGTGGACATCAACCCCTGTAGCACCGGCTCCTAGCGGCCAACCATTCCCCCCGGGCGCCGCTCGACAGCGGTGCCGGGTAGCGCCCGGGGGATCAATCTCAGGAGGTAAGGCGTGGCGCAGCTCAGAGCGAATGTGCAGGCCCCGCCGGCGCGCCCGCCGGTCTATGGCCTCATCGCCGCTGCACCCGCCATCGAAGACACGGACCTGCGCTGGGCCGGCGGCTGGAGCTTCCAGCCCGAGGGATGCGGGCTGGGGGGCAAGGTCGCTGTCGTCTGCGAGGGCGACACCACTCAAGCGGGACTAGGCGGTCCCGCTGTCGTCGACGGTGAGCCCATCTGGATATTCGGCGCTGACCGCTGCACCACCATGCAGCGCAGCCGGGACAACGAGGGCAGAGCCCGGCGGCAACTGGCCGCGGTCGAGTCCTACCAGTTGGCCGACGAGCTATGGGACGGCACCGTCACCGCGGCAGCGACGCCCGACCTGGCCAACCGATGGCTTGCAGGACCGGCGGCCGACAGCGACACCCTCACCACCGCGGGCGTAACCCCGGTGGCCGGGCTGGGCTGTGTGACCCAGGGCCTCGCCGAGTACCTCCGGGGGCAGCCGGGCATGGTCCACGTCACCCCGCAGCTCCTCCAGCACCTCGTGGCCGACAACATCGTCACCCGGCAAGGCAACCTGTGGGTCACGGCTATGGGCCACATCGTCGTAGCCGACGCCGGCTACAGCGGGGCCGGACCGGGGGGAGTGGCAGCGGGGGCCACGCAGTGGATGTACGGGACCCCGATCATCCGTGTCCGCCGCGGCCCCGTCGAGTTGACCGACACCATCGACCACGCCGTGAACACCCGCCTCGTTGTCGCCGGGCGCCTGGCCGGGGTCCAGTGGGACTCCGAATGCGCCCACGTCGCAGCCGAAATCGCAATCCCGATCTGTGCCGTTGGCGGCGCAGCATGAACCCGAAGGAGAACCGCTAATGGCCGAGCAAGACTGTAGGGGGCAAGTAAACGCCTGCCGAATCCGGGTGGCGCGGCTGGACACCAACGGCGTCCCTCTGCCGGGGGCGAACAACCTCTACGTCTCCGACGCCCTGGTGTCGCTCGCCTTCACCGCCGTCTACACCGACGGCGACGAGATCGAGGAGAAGAACGCCTGCGGGATCTCCAAGGTGAACTACCGCAGCCCGGACACCTTCAAGCGCGGCGACGTGGAGATCACCCTCGTCACGCCCGACCCCTACCTCAGCGAGATGCTGTCGGCCGGTGACGTGCTCACCGCAGCCCCGCGGCCGAAGGGCTTCGCAGCCCCTCCGCTGGGCGAGGTGACCGGCAACGGCGTGTCGATCGAGCTGTGGTCGATCCGGGTGGACGACGGGGGCGACGACGCCAACTACCCCTACGCCCACTGGGCCTACCCCCGGGTGAAGAACCTCCGCATCGGGGACCACAGTCACGAGCAGGGCGTGCTCAAGCCGGTGTTCAGCGGCCAGGCGTACGAGAACATCAACTGGTTCGACGGCCCCACCGGCGACTGGCCCGCAACCAGCGACCGTGTGTACCAGTGGCTGCCGACGAACGTCCTGCCCGTCGCCTCGTGCTCCTACCAGGTACTCGCAGCCTCATGAGCTAGATAGCGCCTGTCCCCTGTAGCTACAATGAGGAGGTGACGAATGCACCCGATGACCAGCGCCGAGCAGCCAAGGCTGCCTACATGCGAGAGTTCACCCGGCGGAACACACACGGCCCCTGCTCTGTTGACGGCTGCGAGCGTCCTTCCTACGGCCGGTCTGGCATGTGTGCCATGCACTACCAGCGTCGGCGCCTCCTCGGTAACGTGGGGGAAGCTGCTCCCCGCTTCATGCAAGGGGCAACGGTGGAGGAACGTTTCTGGGCCAAGGTCGACAAGGCCGGTCCGCTCCCAGACTTCGCCCCGCACCTCGGCCCGTGCTGGCTCTGGACCGCTTCCCTATTCACCCAAAGTAGGTACGGGCTTCTCAAGGTGTCGGATACGAACAGGGGAGCACACGTCGTCTCCTACGAGCTGGTGGTCGGACCAGTTCCAGCCGGGCTCGAACTCGACCACCTCTGCCGGGTGCGCCACTGCGTCAACCCCAGCCACCTGGAGCCCGTCACCCATCAGGAGAACGCTCGTCGTGGCATCTACGGGATGCAGACCGAGTGCCTGCGAGGTCACAACCTCATGGACCCTGCCAACCTCGTCCCGAACAAGCGCGGCGTCCGGCAGTGCCGGGAGTGCGTCAAGCTGCACCGCAGGGAGCGTTACCAGAGGACTGGCCGCTAGTAGGGGAGCTTCATAGCCCATGGTGCTGGTGGTCGACGGGGGTAGCCCCGCAGGTGTGGATGCGCTCACGACGCTGGCTTGCCAGCCGTGGGCCTCGCAGGCTGATGTCTGCGCGCCCTGCAACGAGATGGACTCGACCCTCCTCGACCAGTCCCTCGCCTGGGCCTCGGACATCCTCTACGACCTGACCGGGCGCCAGTGGGGCGGGGAGTGCTCCGACACGGTATGGCCGGGCTCGGACTCCTGCTCGGCCCCCCGCTTCCTCACTGTCGACGCCTCTCACCGGCGAGGGGTGAAGCTCCCCGGCTACCCGGTGGTCGGGGTCGACTCGGTGACCATCGACGGCGTGGACGTCAACCCCGCTCGGTACCGGGTGGAGGATCGGCGCTGGTTGGTCTACCTACCGGTGGCCGGAGAGACGCGGGGCGGATGGCCGAGCGGTCAGGCTTCGGGCGTGGTCGACGGGCAGGCCGGGACGTGGTCGGTCACCTATCGCTTCGGCCTTGCTCCCCCCGTCGGTGGACGCCTCGCCGCTGCTGCGCTCGGGTGCCAGCTCGCCCTGTCCTGCTCTCCCGACTCAGAGGGCGAATGCCGCCTCCCCCAGCGAGTGACGTCCATTACCCGCCAGAACATCTCCTTGGCCGTCCTCGACCCGCTCACGCTGTTCGTGGACGGGTTGACGGGACTACCAGAGGTGGACCTGTGGGTGCAGAGCGTCCGTCTCGGTCGGGCGCGGCGT
>JBBRXY010000144.1:0-4983 GCA_038238185.1 Acidimicrobiales bacterium | reverse complement strand
GGTGGTGGTGGGGTCCAGGGCCAGGGCCTCGATGGCGGCTCTCACGTTCGTGTAGCCCTTGGCGGTGATGGTGAACACGGCGTCATGGCGCTCGGCGGCTTCCACCACGTCGGCCCGGTAGCCGGCCGAGTCGACCCGCACCCACAGCTGGTAGTCGTCACGACAGCCGGTCGGGATGGCCGACACGCACTCGTCGATGAAGCTGCCCAGGCCCCGCCCGGCGTTGGCGTTGCCACCCCGGGCCCGAAGCGCCAGCACGTCGCCGGTCTCACCGCACACCCCGAGCATCGGGCTCATGCCCACCTCGTGCTTGTAGGAGAACGCCGAGCCTTGCTTGTTCGGCCCGTAGGTGGAGATCCAGGTGGCGTCGGGATCGATGGTGAGCAGGCCCGGCGGCGGGGCGGCGCCCATGGCCCAGGCCCGGCCCAGCATGGCCCGGTTCACCGCCGCTGCCTTGGCCGCCCGGCCCAGGTCGGCCCCGGCGCAGAAGCGCCACAGTGTCGTGTGCGATGCCAGGGTGTGTCCGCCCCGCAGGCGCAGGGTGGCCTCGTCGCCCAGCAGGGACCGATCGGACAGGAAGTCGCCCCCCGCCAGTTGCGTCTCCACGACGGCCCGGTAGCACTCACCGCCGGCCACGACGGTCGCTCTCGCCGACCAGGCCCAGGTGGTCGAGCAGCTCCCCCCACAGGGCGATGCCTGCCACCCCCGTCACCGAGTCCTCGCCCGCCTCCACCACCGGCCGGGCCACCACCGGGAACGGGCGGGTGGCGAGATGGTCGTCGAGCTCGAATGCCAGCGCGGTAGCCTTCACTTGTCAGGTGCTCCTTTGCCTTGGACCGATACGCGTTCGCAAGCCGCATCGTCCCAGGTGGCGGGGCACCTGTCGCGTCAATCCACCGACATCGACCTACCTGGCTGCAATATCAGGGTCAGAGAAGCCGGCCGGGCCGACGCCCTGTTCTCCGACGACGCCTTGGCCCTCATCCACCAGGTGTCGCGGGGGCTGCCGAGGGCGGTGAACAACCTGGCGGTGCAGTCCCTCGTGGCCGCCTTCGCCGACAACAAGGCCATCGTCGATGAGTCTTCCGCCCGGGCGGCGGTCACCGAGGTGACGGCGGAGTAGTCAGGCCGGCCGGACCGAACCGCTTGTGGGCTCTGCGTCGCCGGACCATCCACACCACGGCCCCTGGCGCGGCGAGCAGGATTCCCCCACAGCCCTACATCGGCCCCAGCGCTGAGCGTCGCTCCCAGGAGCTGCCTACCCTCGGATGATTCCCGCCTGGGGCGATTCCACCTGGCGGCGAACCCGCTCGGCTCGGGGAGCGCGGCCTGAAGCTCAGCGCCACGCCGTCGGAGTTCTTCGTCGCTCGTCAAGGTCTGTCCGCCACCACCCAATGGTGGCGCGTCTGACGGGCAAGCGCCTGCGGGTGAACAAGCGTCTCCTTGCAGAGTGTCGCTGCCATGCTCATCGAGCGTGGCGGGCCACACGCTGGGTGGCCCTCGCCGAGTCCACAAAGAGTCCACATTCTCCCGCTGAAGAGGGCAACCAAGCGCGCAACAGCGTGCAACCAGACTGGCCTCCTACCTGCACTTTCACGTTTACGAGCCTGGTCGTGGATGCGGCCGAAAATGACTACGGATCAGCGGGTGGCCGTCGTGGTCACCGAGGCCACCACCTCGCGGCACTCGAGTCGCTGGTTACCGCCATCCCACGGCCGAGTGCCGACTCCACCGCGCCACTCCTGCCGCGGGAGGGAGCGACCTCGCGCCGTTCTCGCGTGTCACATCTGTGTCACAGCGAGACCCCGCAGGTCAAAGAAAGGTCTCTGACCTGCATGTTTGCTGTCATTCAGAGGGTGGAGCTGGAGGGAATCGAACCCTCGTCCGATGAATGCGGACCCTTCGCGCTACGACCGTTCCCGGTTGCGGGCCTGACGCTGCCCTCGAGCCGGGTCACGAACTGCTCGTCACGTCTGTTTCGTGATGTCAGTGGGTCTTTCCCCACCTGCCAGCGGTCTTTGCCTGCTGTCAACCCTCATTCTGTTCCCAAGGCAAAGGGTCGTCCTCGGCGTGCCCTTTCAGGTCGCTATTTGCCTTTCCTCAACAGTTTCTAGGCTGCCATGGCGAAGGCAGGTTCCGTGTTATCGGCACCTGTATTGATGCCCCGTTTAACGAGTCTGAGCAACTCGGGTCGCACGACGAGCCAGCGGTTTCACCGTCGAAACCGGTCAGCCCCGTACAGGTACGAGTCTACCTGATGCCCTACCTTCGGCGGACCCGGGCCATGTCCCGGTCGGCCTCCCGCTTGGCGTCACGCTCGGCGATGGCGTGGCGCTTGTCGTAACTACGCCGGCCCCGGCCCACCGCCAGCTCCACCTTCACCCGTCCGTCGCGGAAATACACGGATAACGGGATGATCGTGAGCGACTGTTGCTGCGTCTGTACGGCCAGGTCGTCGGCCTCCCGCCGATGGACCAGGAGCTTGCGCCGACGCTCGGGATCGTGGCCCCCGAAGCCGTCGGTCTGGCCGAAGGGGGCGATGTGGGCGTTGAGCAACCACACCTCCCCGTCCTCGACGCGCGCGTAGGCATCTTTGAGCACCACCTGTCCGGCCCGGCACGACTTGACCTCGGTTCCCACCAGGGCGATGCCGGCCTCGATCACGTCGAGGATCTCGTAGTCGTGGCGGGCCTTCCGGTTGGAGGCGACCACCTTGGTGGCCTCATCGCGTCTGGTCGCGTCGCGGTTGGAGGCCATACCCGAGGGTACCCTCGGCCCTCATGCTGCGACTCGGCCCCGACGTCCACGACCGGATGGTCGCCCACACCCTCGACGGGCTGCCGCTCGAGGCGTGCGGCCTGTTGGCGGCGGTTCCGTCTACCCCCGCAGGGGGCCGCTCGGGCCCGGAGCCGGTCCTGGTGGTGGCGACCTACCCCTGCCGCAACGCCGCCGAGTCGGCCAAGCTCTACGAGGTCCATCCCCTCGACCACCTCCGAGCCGACCGCGATGCCGAGGATCGGGGCTTGGAGATCGTCGGCGTGTACCACTCCCATACCCATACCGATGCCTACCCGTCGCCTACCGACGTGGCCCAGGCGCCTGATCCGGGCTGGCATTACGTGATCGTGTCGCTGCGCGAGGCCGAGCCCATGGTGCGCTCGTACCGCATCGTCGAGGGCACCGTCGACGAGGAGCCTGTCGTCAATGACCCGTCGTAGGCCGTAGGATCGGAGGCGTCCGCCGCTCCCGCCGCCGGAGGCGACCGTGCCCGTAGAAGTCCGTGTTCCCACCGTCTTGCGCCAGAACGCGGCCGGCCAGCCGACCATTACCGCCAACGGCTCCAACCTGGCCGAGGTCTTCGAAGACGTCGTCCGCCAGTTCCCGCTCATGGCCGGCAAGGTGGTCACCGACGACGGCACCTTGCACAAGTTCGTCAACGTGTACCGCAACGACGAAGACGTCCGCTACCTCCAACGCCTCGAAACCACGGTGTCCGACACCGACGTCATCTCCATCCTTCCCGCCGTCGCCGGCGGATAGGGCCCGGCCGCCGGCCATGGCCGTGCTGCGGTCGGTCCTCGAGCTGATCGGCAACACCCCACTCGTCGAAGTCAGCCAGCTCAGCCCGGTTCCGGGTGTGCGCATCCTGGTCAAGCTCGAGGGCCAGAACCCCGGGGGCTCGGTCAAGGACCGCATCGCCCTGGCCATGGTCACCGACGCCGAGTCCAGCGGGCGCCTGCAACCGGGCCAGACCATCCTCGAACCCTCGTCGGGCAACACGGGGATCGGGCTGGCGCTCGTGTGCCGGCTCAAGGGGTATCGCCTGCGGATCGTGTTGCCCGAGAACGTGTCCATCGAGCGTCGGCAGCTCCTGGAGATCTTCGGAGCGGAGATCGTGATGTCGCCGGGTGAGGAGGGTTCCAACGGCGCCGTGCGCCTGGCCCAGCGCCTGGCCGCCCAGGACGACGAGGTGGCTTTCCTCTACCAGTACGGCAACCCGGCCAACCCCGGCGCCCACTATCGGGGCACGGGCCCCGAGATCTGGCGGGACTGTCCGGAGGTCACCCACTTCGTGTCCGGGCTGGGCACCAGCGGCACCCTCATGGGCGTGGGGCGGTACCTCAAGGAGCGCAACCCGGCGGTGCAGGTGTGGGCGGTCGAACCACCGGCAGGCGAGCTCGTGTCGGGCCTACGCAACCTTGACGACGGCTTCGTGCCCGAGGTGTTCGACCCCGACCTGCTCGATCGCAAGATCATCGTTCGCCCCCGGGAGTCGATCGAGTGGACCCGGCGGCTCACCGCCGAGGCGGCGATCTTCGCGGGGATCTCGTCGGGGGCGGCCCTGGCCGGCGCGGCCAAGGCGGCGGCCGAGCTCGACGAAGGCGTCATCGTCACGGTGCTGGCCGACGGCGGGTGGAAGTACCTGTCCACCGGTGCCTGGACCGACGATCTCGACGAGGTCGTCGAGCGGGCGTCGCGGATCGTGTATTTCTGATGGACGACCGCCCCATTGGGATGTTCGACAGCGGGTTCGGCGGGCTCACCGTCGCCCGGGCCATGATCGACCTGCTCCCCGACGAGGACCTCGTCTACTTCGGCGACACCGGTCGTTACCCCTATGGCCCCCGGCCCCTGGAGGAGGTGCGGGACTTCGCCGGCCAGATCACGTCGTTGTTGGTCGAGGCCCACGACGTGAAGATGGTCGTGGTGGCGTGCAACACGGCGTCGGCCGCTGCCCTCGTCGACCTGCGCTTCGACTTCGACGTCCCCGTGGTGGGCGTGGTCGACCCCGGGGTGCGGGCGGCGGTGTCGGCTACCCGAAGCGGGCGGTTGGGGGTCATTGGCACGGTGGGCACCATCGCATCGGGGGCCTACCAGCGGGCGGTGGCGGCCACCCGTGTCGGGGTCACCCTCACCTGCGCGTCGTGTCCGGGTTTCGTGGAACTGGTCGAACGGGGCGAGATCGGCACCGACCAGGCCCAT
>JBBRXY010000143.1:0-5091 GCA_038238185.1 Acidimicrobiales bacterium | reverse complement strand
TTCGGACCTCGCAGCACCTCGGCCAGCTTGGCGGGGTCCATCACGACTCGGGTAGCCACTAGACCCCCATCACCAGCCCGACGCGCACCAGCAGCTCCCCGGCCACCATCCCGCCGTCGGGACCGATGACAGACCAGCCCTCGAAGGCGATGGAGTGGCAGCCCGTCAGCTCATCTGCCTTGGCCGCGGCCACCAGGGCGTTGAGTACCCGAGTGGCGTCGGTGTAGAGCAGGGCGGCGGCGTCCTCCTCCTGGGCCACGGTGGGCAGGCTGACCTTCGCCCCCTTGGAGTCGGGGACGGCGGGGGTGCAGCGGACGAGGGTCACGGCGAACTGGCCCGAGCGCATGGCGAACCCGGCCCCGCGCCGGTTGGCCTCGGCTGTGTTGGAGCCGAGGTTGCCGTCGTAGCCCGCGGTCGAGAGGCAGTGGACCGAGAGGAGCTGGCAGTCCCATGCCGGCGGGCCGGCGCTCACGTACTGGCGGTCGGGGAGGATGCCGCCGTGGCGGGTGCTAACCGCTGCGAGGAGTGCCTGACAGACCTCGTAGATGCGCTCGGGGTTGGCGGGCACTAGCCGATCTCGTCCAGCGCAGACAGCAGCGTCTTCCGGCTCGCCCCCTCGTCGCCCGTCTCCAGCTCCCGCACCGCTCCGGCTCGCACCTGGTCATCCCCCACCCACGCCAGCAGGCTCGGCACCGTCCCGTAGATGCGCTGTGCGGCCTCCGAGCGGGCCGTACGCAGCCGTTGGGCCTCTACCCGTGCCTCCGCCTCCTCCTCGGTGGTGTTGGCGTAGTCGTACTCCTCACGCCCGGCCTCGATCACCCCTCGCAGCCCGTCGTCGCCCATGTGCAGCAGCTCGTGACGTCGCTCGGGGGTCCAGTCCCCGTCGAAGTCGTCCCATCCGCCGACCACCGCCTGCACCTCGTCGGGAGAGGCGCCGAGCAGTTCGAGCCGCATGGTGAACGTCTCCAGGTCGGTGCGGGTCTCACGGTTGACGCGGGGCCAGCCCTTGGCCCGGTACGGATCAGGCATTGGACGCCCACGCCTCGGGGTCATTCAGCTTCCACCGATCGGGGACGCGGACCGATTCCCGGCTGATGTTGTAACCGACCTGCCGTCCATGCTGGGCGGCGATGGGGTTGCCGTGGGAGGGCCCGTTGCACCCGCTGACTCCGGAGCAGATGTCGCCCTCATGGCGGCCGTGCTCGCAGCGATCGAGGTCGGTGAGGATGGCGGCTAGTTGGCTGGCGTCTGACGCTCTCCTCTCCGCATCGGCTAGCCGCTCGACGTAGGACAACCGGTGCCCCCCCTTATCGACCCACGATCGGCCACACTGGCAGACCCCCACGTCCATTCCGGCAAAGGCGTCGCACGTCTCGTCCTCGGGGTCGTGCTGTGTGAGAAGGTCGTGGCCGCATGCGCGGCAGGTCCGCAACCGATCCACCATGGCCGCCGACCCTGCATCCCTCCTCTCGTCCACGTCCGAGATTGCGTTGTCACCCACGGCTCAGAACCTCCAGGATCGCAGCGACGGCACGCTCGGATGCGTGACCGTCCAGGGGTCCACCGTACGCCCACTCCACCGCCTTGGCCCGGATCGCCCGCGCGGACGGCTGGTCGGTCAGGGCCAGCGCCACGGAGCCGAGCAGGTCGGACGGGCGGTCGCACTGGACGCCGGGAGGGGACGACCAGAATCGGCCGCCGTGCTCGACGTCGCGCCGGTAGCTCGGCATGTTGAGGCAGAGGACGGGGATGCCCAGGGCCGCGGCCTCGTAGCCCACGCTCGTGTTGTCCATCACCAGCAGGTCGGCCCTGCTCAGTACCTCGTCGACGTCGGGCGTGTGCTCGACTCCTAGTTGCTCCCACCTCCGCTTGATGGTGGGCCAGAGCCGGGGGTGGCCGTGGCCGAGCACCTGCCAGCGTGGATCGGCGCAGAGGGCTTCGAGAGAGGCGTCGTAGTGGCGCCACGCGGAGCGCGTCTCGGGGCACACCGACAGATCGCTGTGAAAGGTGACCGCCACCGTGGGGCGGATGGGGGGCGGCACGAGCGCCCCTTCACCCTCACGGTGGGCTCGCTCCGGGGTTTCTCGTGCTCCCCTCGGGTCACAGCCTCCATAGGTGTATGGATCGGCCTCTCGGCCAGTGGCAGGAATCGGACTCGAACCGACGACCTCCGGGTTATGAGCCCGGCGAGCTACCAACTGCTCCACCCTGCTGCGTGCATAGTACCTATCCAGCCGTGGGCAGCCGACCGCTACCGCCGGCGTGGCCCCGTAGGTCAGCTTCCACTCGTGCGCCGCCCGCTCGGAAGGGACGATGAACAGGATCACGTTCCCCAGCCCCTCCCCGCCGGCATAGCTCCCGTTCCCTGCCGATCGGGGGTCACCGTTGTACGTCTGGGAGCAGCCATGGTCGAGGTGGATCACCCGCCGCCGGCCCACCGCCTCGGCGTCTCGGAAGCTGGCGACGAGGATGGGGCGCTCGGAGCGTAGGAGCGGGAAGGCGGGAGTGAACCACGTACCGCGGGCCTCGGGGGGTAGTGCCTCCCACACCGGGCGGATGTGGTCTGAATAGTGCGGGAGGGTGCTGTAGGCGTCGACCTTCATCCGACGTGGTGCACGAACTTGATCTTGGTGGCCTGATCCTGCCGGACCAGTCCCGCCGACTCCATCTCTGCGGTGATGTAGGTGTGCCCGCCGCGCTTGCGCCCGACCTGCTGACCCTCTGGTGTGATCCATACGTCCCCTGCATTCGTGTCCCCGAGACACGTCCAGTTGGTGGCTCGATAGATCGCTCCGGTGTGACCCCGTGCCCGGTCGGCATAGGTAAGCAGCCACGGCCAACGATCTCGGTCGATGATGGCCATGGACCGCGCCATGAGGAACGATGCTCCGTTCGTCGGCACGTCGGGATCGCACGCCAGGCGGGACAGACAGAGCACTCCTCGCCACGCTTCGCCGGCCACGCTTTCGCCGGCAGTGCGTGTCGGAGGAATCCAGAGGGCCACTCCCCGCACGTCGGCCAGGAGCGGCCATGACGGGCCACGCTCGTAGAGTCCGTGTCGATAGGTAGACGTGTTCGGCCCCCCCTTGGCGTAGTGGTGCCGGCGCAGGAACCCGATCACCTCGCCGTGGGTGGGCACGCCTTGCACCGTCCACTCAGCCGCCCGCAGAACCGGCCCGGGTGGCTTCACGTCGGCCAGCAGTAGTCAGGCGGGGTGCGGTCCCGCAGCCAGTCCTCAACCTCCTGCGCTGTCCCGTAGGCCAGCTCGACGGCTAGGCAGGCGGTCTCGTGGAGGCGGACGTTCCACGGCTTGCGCTTATCTCCGCAGCGCGGGCACTCCCACATCACGATGCCGTCCCCCTCAGCCACTTCCGACATGTCGTGTACGGGCACCGCCACTGGTCCGACTGCTGGACTTGCCTGCCGCACGCTCCGCAGAAGGGGAGTCCACGGTTCGCTATGACTGCCGCCTCGGCGTGCGTCGGCGGTTGCTCGCTCGCCATCTAGCTGCACGCCTCTGCCAGCAGGTCCCGGTACAGCGGAGCGAGAGCCGACCACGAGTGCTCCCGTGCCCACGCCGTCCCCGCCTCCTGGAGCGCTGCCACCTTCTTCGGCAGCCGGGCGTGCAGCTCCAGCACTCTCGCGAGGTAGGTGGCATCCGTGCAGAAGGACCGCACCGGACCGCAGGGCGTGGGCTGACGGGCGTCGTAGCGGCCCTTGAGCGGCAGGATGGGCCAGGTCGCGCCGTTCGGGCAGGCGTCGGACATGGCCAGCCCCAACCCGCTCGCTAGGGCCTCCTGTGCGGGCAGGGAGAGCCCTCCGTAGCGGCGAGGGAACACCATCAGGTGATGGCCGGCGTACAGCTCGGGCCGGGTCCTCTGGCCGCCCGGGACCATGTGGAGCTCCACTCCCGGCGAGAGCGCCCGCACCCGGGGCAGGTGGGAGTCCTGGCAGTGGACGGTGATGACCATCGGCTCCCGGACCTGCTGGGCGGCGGCGAGGAGTTGGAGCGTCCCGTTGCGGTCCCCCGCGGCGCGGTGGCCGGCGACGTGGACCACCCGCAGGGGATCGGAAGGGAAGCCGTTTCCTGTCCCTGCCTCGGTCAGGGGGAACACGTCCTCCTCCACCGGAACCGGAACGACCTGCACGCCGGGCGGGAAGATGTCGAGCTTCCACGATGTCGTCGCCCAGATGCGGGCCGGCCAGGGCAGAGGCTCAGTGCGGTGCTTCCAGAACTCCGGCATGGAATGGAGCACCGTCGCTACGCCCTCCTCCTTGGCCCACCGGACCATCTGCCAGTCGTAGAAGGTCTCGGCGCTGTAAACGACGTCCAGCCCCCGCAGCCACGGGCGGACGACATCCTCCGGCAGGTAGTGCCCGTCGAAGGTAACCACCGTCTCGCCGGGGTAGCGGTCGGTGTGCTGGACGAACCCTCGGTCGTCGCCCATGCGGATCACCAGCGTGCGCTCGGGTTGGAGGTGGCGGTAGGCAGCGTGGGTCAGGTAGCCGAGCCCCCGTTGGTCGCAGCGGGCAACGAGACCGACCTTCACTCGTCCTCCTGCATCGGTGTGGAGACTTCGCGCTTGTGGAGGCGGTGGTCACGCTTGGCACCGGCCGTACTCAGTACGGGGCGCCCCCGCCCGCCGCACTCGCAGACGAAACGCCGATGGCCGGCCACCGGGTGATCGATGGACCAGCGCCGGGATGGGTGCAGCAGTAGCAGCTCGCCAACCGGGTAATCCTCCATTCCTCGCCATGCATGGCCGACCACTCGCTGTGCCATTACGCCTCCTGCATCTTCCGTAGGGGCTTGGCGCTGAGGCAGTCGCAGGTCAGCGGGTCGAGGCACCACGTCAGCTCGAACAGCCGTAGGCGGGCCCGGTCGAAGTCCTCCCCACCCGCCAGCCGCAGGGAGCGGAGAGCCTGGCGGCGGGCGAGGTCGTGGCGCTGGAGTCGGAACATGCGGTGCTCCTTGGGTTGGGGGTGGCTCGCACTATACCGGGGTTTAGTCCGGCACGCACACGACCTGCGGCGATATCGGTTTTGCCACCACGGATGAGGGGAGGGAAACCGGAACTGGCTCCCGGTACC
>JBBRXY010000142.1:0-5095 GCA_038238185.1 Acidimicrobiales bacterium | reverse complement strand
GACAAGGTGGCAGCCCAGTTGCTGAGGAAGGCTTTCGCCGCCGGTGCTGGTCCCGGCTCCTCGCCGGTGACCATCGACGTCGACTCCTCCATCGTCGAGACCTATGGCCTCAAGAAGCAGGGCGGCACCAAGTTCACCTATTATGCCGACGTTCGCGTTATGCCGATGTTTGCCTGAACGCCCTGGTCAGGGCGGTGGCCTGGCCGGGTAGTTCGGCATAATCACAGGACCTCCACGCTTGTCTCCTCATCGATGAGAGGAGCAAGACCATGGAGGACCAGTTGGCACGGGTGGCGCCTGGCCCGCTCGACGAGCTCGTCGGGGGCTTCCTCGCCGAACTCGTCGAGCTTGGGTACGCGCCCCGGAGCTGCGAAGCCCAGTCGCGATTGGCACGCCACCTGTCGCGATGGCTGGCGACGGAAGGGTTGGGCGCCGGTGACCTGACGGAGCAGGCGGTGGTGCGCTTCGTCGCCGCCCGCCGGGCGATGACCTCGAAGATGAGGTCGCAGCGGGCTCTCGTCCCCTTGCTGACGTACCTGCGTCGGCTCGGTCTGACGCCGACGGCGCCGGTCGTGGTGGCGACGGCGCCGACCGAAGTGGTCCTGGAGCGCTTCACCTTGCACCTGTCGAACGAACGGGCACTGGCACCGGCAACGGTCCGCAGCTACCTGTCCCAGGTCCGGCCGTTCCTGGCCGCCCACCCGGGCCACGCCGGCCGGTGGGAGTCACTGACGGCCCGCCAGGTCACCGCCTACGTCACCGCTCGGGCTGCCGGCCAGCGCCCCAGGTCGGTGCAGGTGGGGGCGAACGCCCTGAGATCGCTGCTGCGCTGGATGTGGCGCCAGGGGCTGGTGGCTTCGCCATTGGCCGAGGCCGTCGGCTCGGTGGCTGCCCCGACCACCACGGCGCCACGGAAGGCGCTGAGCCCAGGCGAGGTCCGCGACCTGTTCGCTGCACTTCCCATCGACGGCCCTGCCCGGCTTCGGGACGAGGCGGTCCTGGTCCTGATGCTGCGGCTGGGGCTTCGTGCCGGGGAGGTCGCCGCCCTGCGGTTGGAGGACATCGACTGGCGGGCCGGGCTGGTGAGCGTGCACGGCAAGCGGGGGCGGCTCGACCAGGTGCCGTTGCCGGTCGACGTGGGCAAGTCGCTAGTGGTCTACCTGCAACGGGGACGACCGGCCACCACGGCCCACCGGGAGGTGTTCATCGGCCTTGACGCCCCCCGCCGGCCCCTCGGCTCGGCAGCGGTCACGTGCATCGCCTCCCGTGCCTTGGCCCGGGCGGGCGTCGCCGGTCCCCGTGGCGCACACCGCCTGCGCCACAGCGTTGCCTGCGGCGTGCTGGCCGCCGGAGGGGGCATGGCCGAGGCGGGCCAGCTCCTTCGTCATTCGAGCGCGACGGCTACCGCGATCTACGCCAAGGCTGACTTGACGGCACTGGCGGGGCCGGCGCGGCCGTGGCCAGGAGCGGGCCGATGAGCGTGGACCTGTATGCCGCGGCCGCCGAATGGCTCGTCGATCGTCGTGCCCGTGGCTACCGTCTCGCCGACCACGACTGGTTGGTCGCCTCGTTCCTGGACGGCCTGGCCGCCCGGAGCGTCACCACGATCACCGTCGCCGAGGCGATGGCCTTCGCCCAGCAGCGGCCCGGGACAGACCGTCGTTGGCAGGCGGCCCGGCTCCGGGTCGTCCGTGGGCTGGCCGCCTACGTCCACGCCCTGGACCCCGCCGCCGCCGAACTGGTCCCTCCCGGGCTGATCCCGGCCAGGCTCACCCGCCGCACCCCCTACCTCTACTCCGCCGACGACATCGCCAGGCTCATGTCGGCGGCGACGTCCCTGTCCCCGCCGATGCTCGCCGCCAGCATGGCCACCCTGATCGGGCTCCTTGCCTCGACAGGCATGCGGGGCGGGGAGGCGTTGGCCCTCGACCTCGACGACCTGGACGCCGACGCAGAACTGCTCACGGTCACCGGCAAGTACGGCAAACGGCGGTTCGTCCCCCTTCACCCCACCACGGTTGCGGCGTTGGCCGAGTACCAACGAGTGCGGGCCGTTCGCGCCGGGCCGAGCGGGCCCCTGCTGGTGGGGACCAAGGGCGGCCGGCTGAACCCGAACACCGCACGGGTGGCGTTCAGGGCCCTTGCCGACGGGTGCGGGCTGGCCTCCCGGCCAGGTTGCGGGCCGCCGAGGCTGCACGGCCTCCGGCATACCTTCGCCGTCGACACTCTCGTCGACGCCCACCGTCAAGGAGCCGACGTCGACGCTCGCATTGCCACGCTGGCCACCTTCCTCGGCCACGTCGAGCCGGCGAACACCTACTGGTACTTGAGCGCCAGCCCCGAGCTCATGGCGATCGTGACCGAACGCGTCAGCGCCGCGGCGTGGCGGAGGAGGCCATGACCGCGCTGGCGCCGACCATGCAGTCCTTCTTCACCCAGTACTTGATCGGCCAGCGCGGCGCGAGCGAGCACACGATCGCGTCCTACCGCGACACCATGCGGCTCCTGCTCGGCTACGTCCACGAGCGGACCGCCATCGCCCCCGGTGACCTGGACATCTCCGTCCTCGACGCCGAGCTGATCGGCGACTTCCTCACCATGCTGGAGGAGCGCCGGGGCAACGGGGCCAGGACGCGCAACACCCGCCTGGCCGCTGTTCACTCCCTGTTCAGCCACGCCGCCCTGCGCCACCCCGAGCACGCCGAGCTGATCGCCCATGTGCTCGCCATCCCGAGGAAGAACACTGACCGGTCGGTGGTCAGCTACCTCAGCGAGGCCGAGGTGGAGGCCCTGCTGGCCAGCCCCGATCGCTCCACCTGGACGGGACGCCGTGACCACATGCTCCTGCTCCTGATGGTCACCACCGGGCTGAGAGTCTCCGAGGTCACGTCGTTGACCCGAGCCGACACCCATGCTGACGTTCGGGGCGCCCACATCGCCTGCCACGGCAAGGGACGCAAGGACCGGGTCACGCCGCTCGAGCCGACGACCGTCAAGGCGTTGCGCCTGTGGCTGGCCGAGAACCCGGGACCATCCTCAAGTCCCCTCTTCGTGGCCCGGGGCACGACCCGGAAACTGACTACCGACGCCGTCGCGCAGCGGATCGAGCTCCACGCCGCCGCCGCTGCACCCACCTGCCCCACCATGGCCACCAAGAACGTGACCCCACACGTCATGCGCCATACCTGCGCCATGCGCATGCTGGCGGCCGGGGTCGACGCCACCACCATCGCGCTCTGGCTGGGCCACGAGTCTCCCGAGTCGACCCGTCCTTACGTCCACGCCGACCTTGGGCTCAAGCAGCGCGCCCTCGACCGCACGGCCCCACCGCGGACCCCCAAGGGCCGCTACAACCCGCCTGACAAGCTCCTCGCCTTCCTCGAAGCCCTGTGAATTATGCCGAACTACCCGGCCAGGCCACCGCCCTGACCAGGGCGTTCAGGCAAACATCGGCATAACGCGAACGTCGGCATAATTCGTGAACGGGATACGGGTGTCGGTGAGGAACCGGAGGATGTCGGCCTTGTGCCGTTCCATGCGACTGACCAGGTTCCAGGCCTGGCGCTGGTGCTCCCGCCAGCCGCCCTTGCCCCGCCGTCGCGGCGGCGGGCCCGCCGGCAGCACGGCGTACGCCTGGGCCAGCACCTCGTCGTAGCGGGCCTCGAAGCCGGCGATGGCCTTCGCTTTGACCGCCGCTTCGCCCTTCTCCCGGGCGGCGTCGGCGGCGTGCTTGGCCTCGAACAGGCAGGTGGTCATGGCCGTAGTCCACGGCTTCTGGTCCCACACCTCGCCGACGGCGGCCAGGTGGCGGACCAGGTGCGCGTTGCATTGAGCATGCGATGCCTTGAGGTTGTCGTAGAGCGCCAGGCCGTCATGGACGATCACACCTCGGTAGTTCGGGAGCACGCCGATGTCGTTGACGGCCTCCATGCCCCGGCTGCGGTGGCAGACGATGAGGCTGAGGGACGGGGTGCACACCACGTGGAACCAGCGCTTGGCCACCCCCACCCGGCCGCCGGTCTCGTCCGCGCCGATCACCGGGGAACGGCCCAGCAGGGTGGCGAGCTGGCCGACGAAGGGGACCAGGGCACTGCCGGCCTCGCCCACCAGGCCCGACAGCCAGCCGGTGGACACCGCCACGCCCAGCACGTCGGAGAGCAGTTCGGCGCACCGCTCCACCGGCAGGTGCTGGCGGCAGAGCATGTAGACGGCCAGGGCCCGCAGCCGTGGGCCGTAACAGGCCGGCGCGGTGGCCTCGGGTGGGAAGGTGGCGGTGGTGGTCTGCCCGCAGCGACAGCGCCGCCGCTCAACAGTGTGCTCGACGACGAATGGCTTCGGCTCGGGGATGTCGAAGACCTGGCGGGACTGGCCCCCGACCACCTCGGCGTCATCGAGGCTTTCCCCACACCCACAGCACTGCTGGGGGACATGGCGCACCCGAACGTCGGGATCGGGGACCGGCGCCAGGCGATGTCCCTCGGCCCCGGGTTGCTTGCCCCGCCGCCGTCCTGCTCCTTTGGGCTTGGCCTCGGCCCGCTGCGCCCGTCGCTTCTGGTTGTCGGCCGACGGCGGCCGGGAGGAGTTCGCCGAGTCCTTCGATGCCTCGGCTTCCAGGCGCTCGACACGGGCCATGAGCAGCTCGATCATCGACGCCTGCGACATGACCAGCTCGACCAGCTCCGCATGGGGGAGCCCATCGAGCTCCTCCGCAGTGAAGACCCTTCCCGGTCCCGCCTCCATGGCCACGGTCTACCCGACCGCGCGCGCTCAGTAGTGGATCCTCGCCCTCCGCGCGAAACCGGAGGTCAGGGGGGCTGAATGCTTACGTTGGCGATCAGCTCGAAGCCCTCGTAGGCGAGGAAGACGATCATGCCTCCGGCGACCAACGAGACGGGCGAGCTCCACTGCGCAGGCGCGAGGCGCGAGGTCGACACGCCGGCGGAACCGACCGCCACGAACAGCGCCAGGATCAGCAGCTTGACCACCACGACGACACGCTCGGCCCTTGCCACCGTTGACGCGGCCGCGACATTGAGCATCGTGATGAGGACGACCGCGGCGGTGAGGAACGAGTGCTTGGCCACAGCCTGAGCGG
>JBBRXY010000141.1:0-5193 GCA_038238185.1 Acidimicrobiales bacterium | reverse complement strand
TTCACGCCCACGGCCGTCGGCACGTACCGGTTCGTGGCCACGTACTCGGGCGACGCCAACAACACCGCGGTAGGACCCACGTCGTGCTTCGACCTCCCGGAGACCACCTTCGTCGACAAGGCCATGCCCACCATCGCCACCACAGCGTCGCCGTCGGTCCCCCTCGGTGGAATGGTGCACGACACGGCCGTATTGGCCGGAGGCTTCAACCCCACGGGTGGCATCACCTTCACCCTCTTCGGGCCCAACACCTGCTCGGGGCCAGCGGTGTTCACCTCCCCCGCCGTGCCGGTGAGCGGCAACGGCACTTACGTCTCGCCCGACTTCACCCCCACCGCCGCCGGTACCTACAACTGGCGAGCCACCTACCCGGGTGACGCCAACAACGCCTCGGTCCCGGTCACCGGCTGCCCCATCCCAGCCGAGCAAGTGCTGGTAACTCCGGTGGTGCGCCGGGCACCGCTCGGCGACTTCAACGGCGATGGCAAGTCCGATATCGCCGTGTTCCGGCCTTCGACGGGCGTCTGGTACACCGACCCCGGAGCCCTCGCCTTCGGTGGCAGCGGCGACATCGCCGCCCCGGCGGACTTCGACGGCGACGGCAGGGCCGACCAGGCCGTGTTCCGTCCCTCCACCGGGGTGTGGTACATCGCCAACTCCGGGGGCGGAACGACGTCCGTCGCCTTCGGCGCCGCCGGCGACGTACCCGTGCCGGCCGACTACGACGGTGACGGCAGGTCCGACGTCGCCGTCTTCCGGCCCTCAACGGGAGCCTGGTTCATCTCGGAGTCGACCGGGGGCTTCACCTCAGTCTCGTGGGGCACCGCCGGTGATGTGGCTTCGCCGGCCGACTACGACGGTGACGGCAAGGCCGACTTCGCCGTGTTCCGGCCTTCGACGGGCGTCTGGTACATCGTGAAGTCCACCGGGGGTACCACGTTCACCGCCTTCGGCGGGGCCGGCGACCAGGCAGCGCCCGCCGACTACGACGGTGATGGCAAGGCCGACATCGCCGTCTTCCGGCCCTCGACCGGTACGTGGTTCGTCTTGAAGTCCACCGGGGGCACGACGGTCACGGCCTTCGGCTTCAACGGCGACCGTCCTGTTCCGGGCGACTACGACGGCGACGGCAAGTACGACCTCGCCCTGTTCCGGCCCTCCACCGGCACCTTCTACATCTTGAAGTCGTCCGGGGGCACGACGGTCAACCCCTTCGCCATCCCGACCGACGTCGCCGTGTTGCAGCCCCCGGCACTGCGTCCGTAGCGGACCGACTCGGAGCCCGGCACCGCCCTTACCCGGGGGCGGTGCCGCCCCGGAGTGAAATGGGTGGCGTCAGCATCCCGATAGGATTCGCCCACGATGCGTAAGCCGTTGGTGGGCTCGGGAAGGATTGTCGTCGCCATGATCGTCGCCACGCTCATCGCCGGTTGCGGTGGTGGCGGGTCGGCCAAGTCGACGACGGCCTCGACCACGGCCGGCGACGCGGCCGCCCAGGGCACCGACGAGTTCTGTGGCCTGATCAAGGCCTACAGCGACCGCTTGGCCGGCCTCTCTCAGGCCAGTTCCAGCCCGGCCCAGATCCAATCCTTCGCCAAGGATCTCGGTTCTGCCATCAAGGCAGCCGTGGCTGCTGCCCCCGCCGACATCAAGGCCGACGCCACCGTGGTCGCGGGTGCCGCCGACGACTACCTGGCCTCGCTCAAGAGTGCCGACTACGACCTGGCCAAGCTGCCACCCGACGCCGCCCAAGGCTTCCAGACCCCCGACGTGGCTGCCGCCGCCGGCCGGCTGCAGACCTACTCCCACGACGTGTGTCACACCCGGAACTGAGTCACGCCGGGCCTTCGGGGTTATCCGGTGCCCATGGCGTCGCCGCTTCGGTTCGTACCGAAGCCGGCGAGGCCTTCCCCAGCCTGGGGGACGGCGCCTACCGTCACCCCACCGGCGAGGCAGAAGGTCAGTCCGGCCGCTCCGCCGAGTAATGCCACAGTTCCTCCCACGTTCTTAAACATGGTTGATCCCCCTGAGACGGCAGAAGGCGTTCCCTTCTGCGTTGGGGTAGTGATCGACCGGTAGAGGCCCGCACCGAAACCAACGGGTTAGGCCTTGCCCAAGCCCGCGCAGAGCTTCCGATCGGATACCCGTGTCGCTATGTGGCATGATGACGGCGCGGAAAAAGGGCGGACACTCCATAACAAGCTGCATTCGAACGAAAGGCGAGGAGTCGGCATGCAACGACGGGGTTCTCACGCTTGGCGACGCTGTGGTGTCGCGGCAATGACAGGTTTGCTGGCGGTGGCTGGGTTGGCCCTCGGCGCCGGTCCGGCGGCGGGGTTCGGCAACGCCATACCCGGTTCTCAGTTGGCCCAGCCCACGATCAGCGCCGGCGGGTACATGGCGTGCGGCCTCCGTACGGCCAATAGCGTCGCGATCTGTTGGGGTGACAACGTCTCAGAGGGCCCGGGCGAGGCCACCCCCCCGGCAGGGGTCAACTTCAACGAGGTGAACGCCGGGTACAACCTTGGATGCGGTGTGAGGTCGGACGACTTCAATGTGGCCTGTTGGGGCTCGCCTGCCTCGGGGGGGAACACGCCTCCGGTCGGCACCTTCTCTCATGTGACCGCGAGTTTCAACTTCGCCTGCGGGATCAAAAAGGGGCTTGGTTCCCCCCTCGCCTGCTGGGGGGCGAACGACGCCAACCAGGTCTCGGGCGCACCCACGGGGTCGTTCCTCTACAGCACCACGGGCATCCGGTACGGCTGCGCCCAGGAATTCAACTCTGCCATCACCTGCTGGGGTGACAACACCTACGGCCAGGGAACGGTACCGGCCCCGCCCGCGGGCCTGTCGTACACCCTGGGGTTGTTCACCACCGGCAACTTCGACACCTGTGCCATCCGCTCCGACGGTCCGTTCACCCTCCAGGGCACGGTCGACTGCTGGGGTCGCAACGCCTTCGGACAGGACAACGTCCCCACCGGCGACTTCACCGAGGTCAGCGCCGGGTTCGGCCACGTCTGCGGGATTCGCCCCGACAGGACCATCACCTGTTGGGGGAACAACACGCAGGGCCAGGCCACGCCACCACTAGGCACATACCGCAACATCAGCGCCGGCACATTCACCAGCTGTGCCATCCGCGTCCCCGACAACATGCCCGTGTGCTGGGGCAACAATGCTGCCGGCCGGGTGAGGCCCTTCCTCAGCATGCCGACCACCGACGGCTCGGGCAGCCCGCCCCCGCCGATCGTGGCGGGCCAGCCCTACAGCTACCAGCTCCGGACCTCCTACGTCTCCCCGGCGCTGACCTGGTCGGTGGATCAGGGCAGCCTGCCCCCGGGCATCACGCTCACGCCCGACGGCCTTCTGTCGGGCACGGCCACCGGATCCGGCCACTACAGCTTCACCCTGAAGGCCCAAAACGGGTTCGCTCCGCCGATCAACAAGACCTTCACCACCAACAGCCCCGCGGTGTTCAACCCGTCCACGGGTAACTGGACGGTGCTGGGCGGCCCCACCGTCCACTGGGGGGCTGCCGGAGACATTCCCGTGCCGGGTGACTACAACCACGACGGCCTCACCGAGGACGCCGTGTTCCGGCCGTCGACGGGGATCTGGTACGTCCGCAACGGCCCCACCGTCGCCTGGGGCACGAGCGGCGACGTTCCCGTGCCCGCCGATTACAACGGGGACGGCCAGACCGACATCGCCGTGTTTCGCCCCTCGACGGGCGCCTGGTACATCCTGAACGGCCCTGCGGTCACCTTCGGCACCTCGGGTGACATCCCTGTGCCCGGCGATTACAACAGTGACAGCAGCGCCGACATCGCCGTGTTCCGCCCCTCGACGGGCGCGTGGATCGTCCTGAATGGCATCGCTCCGACCGGAGCTACGGGGTTCTCGACGCCGCGATCCATGCCCGGCGCCCTTACCTGGGGAGTCAGTGGTGACATCCCCGTGCCGGCGGACTACGACCACAACGGCATCACCGACCTGGCCGTCTTCCGGCCCTCGACGGGCGTCTGGTATATCCGGGGACAGATCCCTGATTCGAGCTTCGGCCCAAACCAGGCGATCCCGTTCGGCGGGCCGGGCGACATCCCGGCACCGGCCGACTACGACGGTGACGGCAACACCGACATCGCCGTCTACCGTCCCTCGACCGGCCAGTACCTGGTCTTCAACGGGGCATCGCTCCTCTTCTTCCCCAACGGCAAGCCCGTGCCGGGGTACTACTTCAACTGAGCCCGGTGGCTCATGCGTCAAAGGCCACGCCGACTCGTCGGCGTGGCCTTGGCACGTGGCCATGACTCCGTCGGGCCCGTCGCCTGGGCGGCGCGCTGATCCGGGAGCGACCTGGCCTCTACGGTTGGCCCGTGGGCCGTCACTGGTACTCGGGTAAAGCCCTGTTGCTGCATCTGGCCGTCGTCACGGTGGTCTCCTCGTGCCTGCTCGCCGGATGGTGGCAGGTCAACCGGGCCAGGTCCGGCAACATGCTCAGCTATGGCTACGCCATCGAATGGCCGGTGTTCGCTGTCGTCGCCGGCATCTTCTGGTGGCAACTCATCCATGGCCGCCCGGACGACGCGCCCGCACCGCCAGCGCCGGACACGCCTCCTGAACCGCGACGCCGGCGCGAGGAAGAAAACCCTCAGCTGCGTGCGTACAACGACGACCTGTCGGCGCTCGCGGCCAAGGGCCGGCCAAAGACGTGGCGCAACCCGAAGGGTCTGCCTTGAGGGGAGCTTTGGTTCGCTACCGGGTGATGGCCGACATCGTGGGTGTCGCGCTGCTGATCCTCGTCCTGGTGGGGATGCCGCTGAAGTACTTTGCCGGCCAGCCCGCCGTCGTCGCTGTGCTCGGCCCCATCCACGGATTGCTCTACTTCGTGTACCTCCTGACCGTGATCGACTTGAGCCGCCGGGTGCAACTCAGGTTGCTTGAGCTGATGGCCATGGCGGCCGCCGGCCTCCTGCCCTTTCTCGCCTTCATCGTGGAGCGGCGGATGACGAAGCGCGTGACGCAGCGCTGGGTCGCGTCCGACCGCAGCTAGGAGCCTGCTGAAGTAGTCGCCGAGGATCCACCGCTGGTGGCCCGGCGCGAGGCAGGCTCGGAGATGGCACTCGGAACGGCATTGGTGCAACAGCGGTTCGAGAATCCGAGGGAGGTGCTCGGGGATCGACTGCGGCA
>JBBRXY010000140.1:0-5623 GCA_038238185.1 Acidimicrobiales bacterium | reverse complement strand
GTTCTGCTTCGGCTCGGGCCAGCGCCGCGTGGGGGTCTTTCGGTTTGCGACCTCGCAGCTTTCGGCCGGTGGCCGCCATCTCACGGGCCTTGGCGGCCCGGTCGTCGGCTTCGGCCTTCGCTGCTTCGTCTTCTGCTTCGATGCGCTCAAGGGCAGCTTCGAGGCGGGCCAGGCGCCCTTTGCGGGTGGACAGGGCTGCGGGGAGCTCGTCGAGACCGAACAGATCGTGGGCGTTGTCCTCGGCGGAGTCAGTGGACAGCGCCTCGCCCACGATGCGGGCCACCTCGGCACGGATCCACTCCGCTCCGCGGTTCTTGTCCAACGCCGCGTCGGCGGCGATCTTGGTCCCGTCGATGGCGATGGTGCCCACCGACACCAGTCCCGCTGCCGCGCACAGCCGCAGCACATCGACGAAGCTCGCCTCGATCGCCGCCTCGTGGTCGACCAGGAAGCGGGCGATGGTGGCATGGTCGGGAGTGACGTTGCCGCAGATCACCCGGAACGCCGCATCGCTTCGACACGCCGCCTCGATACGGCGCGACGAGCGCATCCCGATCCCATAGGCGTAGAACAGCATCGCCAGCATCATGTCCGGGTTGTACGCAGGACGGCCCGGCCCGTCGTTGGGGTGCACAACATGGAAGGCGGTGGTGTCGACCTTGGCCACCACGTCGATCATGAACCAGGCCAGGTGCCCTTCATCGAGCCAGTCCCGCATGCTCGTCGCCAACAGAAACAGCTGATCCCGGTCCCCACCCACATAATGACGTGCCATAGACAATTATGCCATATGGCGCGCTCTCATGTATTGATGGGCGCTATTTTGCGACAGCCTGTTCGGAGTCGCTTTCCTCGTATGAATAGGCTGCCTCAGCTTCACCAGGCTGCTGCGACAGCCCGGATGGGCGGGTCTCTCACCCGCCCTCGTACACATGGCGCCTCGTGGCGCACCTTGACCAGGTGGAACGGATCGGCACAGACGATGGCCTGGGGAGCATGACCTTCGGCCTGCACGCTTTTGAGAAAGCAGGGCCGAGATCGAGCGACACTGCGCTGAGCTGGGCAGTCGGTCAGGGCTGAGCTCGTCGAAGAACGCATCGAGGGTCTTGGCGTCTTTGCCCTTGGCTCCCCAGATCGCCTTGGACCGGTCGTGGTCGACCACCACCGTCAAGTACTTGTGGTGCTTGCACCAGGAGATCTCGTCCACCCCGATGCGGAACAGGCCGTCGAGGCGATCGGGGTCCAGCTCGGTCGCCACCACCCGCTCGCAGGACCGGCCCACCGTCCGCCACGACACCAGGAACAGCCTCGCGACGGCGGACTTATCCATCCTGGTGGCCAGCCACGCCAACAGGTCGTCGAGGTCGCGGGTCACATGCGCTCCCGGGCGGGCGAAGGGGACGGCTTCGACCACCACGCCGTGATCGGGACAGCGCAGCCGGCGCAGCGTCGCCCGCAACTCCAGGTGCCAGGTTCCCAGGTCGAGGTGCCACCGCGACGGGCACCGGCCGGGTGTCGTAGCGCCAGCGGGTCATCGCAGTAGCCGCAGTGAGGGCAGATGAGGCGCCGTCGCCGGAGGGCCACGGTGACGACGACCATGGCAGGAACTCGACGGCGGTGACGTGGACGCCATCGAGGCGCAGGAGGCGCTTGAATGCTGTTGTGACCCGCACGGGCTGACGGCCTCCTGGTTCGCAAGGTGTGAGAGCCCGTGAACCTTGGTCGCAGCCCGTGCGCGTCGCGCGGATCCTCGAAACGGCTCCCTCAGCCAGCAATCACAGGGCCGATGCCTGTCGGCCCACCCACACCAGGGTCAGGAGAGCCACAATTACAGCACCGTAGTTACAGTCCTGTCAACGGCCGGACGTCGCGAAGTGCACGTCAGGGCCCGTGGACAAAGAAGGTGGGGATGGGCCTCGGTCACTCCGACCGCAGCACCACCGCGGGTTGGATCCGTCCGGCGACGAGGGCAGGGCCGGCGGACACGAGATTGGCGATGAGTACCGCCGCCGGGGTGAGAACGCAGAGCAGCGCCCAGGGCACGGTCGGCCGAACGACCACGCCGGCCTGACCGGCGACGCTGGACCATGCCCACCGGCCCGCCGCCAAGCCCAGGGGAAGTCCGAGCACCGATGCGACCAGGGCGACGGTGGTTGCTTGCCAGGCGATTGCGGCGGAGACCTGTCGGGGTACGAAGCCGAGGGTCTTGAGGACGGCGAGATCTCGCCTACGGCGACGGACGGCGCTCACCAGCAGGTACGCCAGGGCGGCCGCCGCCAGCATTCCGAGAAGCCCGGCGAGAATCTCGGGAAGGGTGTCGACCTCACCGAAGTTGGCGATGTCGGCGGGCTCGGTGGGCTGCCGGACCCGGAACCCGCTCTCCGGGCCGAGCTCGTCCTGCAACCGGGCGACGGCGGCGGCCTTGGTCACGCCGGGCCGGAAGCGGACGAAGGCGTCGCCCGGTGGTGGTGTCTCGAAGCCCGGGGGGACCAGGGCGGCGAATATACTCGACCCGTCGGGGGCGAGCACCGCTCCCTTTCCGAGCAGCTCGTTATCGGTGATCGGCGCCAGCACCCCTCGACCGACGACGCGGAAGGCAACGGGACGGGTCAGGTCTCGCAGGGCCACGTCGACGGTCTGGCCCAGGTGGACATGGAGGTCGGCCATGGTGCGGGACCCGAGGAGGATCTCGTCGGGGGCGCTCGGGAGCCGGCCTTCGATCACCGTGGGGGTGAGGGAGCCCTGCACGCTGGCGGTGCTCCACCCGTCGAAGTTGACCGGACCCGCCTGCAGGGGGATCCCCGTGGCGCCGACCGCGACAGCGGCGACGACCGGGTCGGCTCGCAGGGTGGGGACGGCCGGGGTGATGTCGGAGAAGTACCCGGTGCCCTCGATGTGGGCGTCGAAGGTCACGCCGTACAGCGTGGGCGTGGCCAGCAGGTGCTGGAGGCTCGCCCCGAAGGTGACGGCGGCAGCCATCGCCCCCACGCCGATCGCGGCGGCGGCCAGGGTGGGCCGCACAGGCACCGCGCTCCGGCCGTTTCCGGTCTGCAGGGCCAGCCGGACCCCGGTCGTCACGACCAGGGGCACCCCCGTTGCCGCCAGCGAGTCGGCCACTACCGAGGAGCGGTTCGATCCACCATCCTCGTTGGCCGGCGTGCAGGCTGTCCTCGTGGAGCGGTACGAGGCGGCCGCACCCAGCAGGGTGACCAACACGACGATCGTGGCGGCGCCGAGCCCGATGGCCGTGGCGTCGAAGGCGAAGCCCGGATGAGGCTCGGCGACACGAGGAGTGCCGAGAGGTAGCGATGGCGACAAGGCCGCGGCGACCCCGACGGCGCCCACTGCACCGGCGACCCCCATCGCCGCCACCCTCACCAGCGCCGAGGCGAGCAGCTGACCGGAGGTGACGCCGAGCGCGCGCAGGGTCGGGTAGCCGGTCGCGTCCTCGGCGCTCTGTCGGGCCAGGAGCTGCACGAGGATGAGAGCAGCCGCGAATCCCGCGAATCCGGCCACCAGCCACAAGGCGATGGCCTGGAGGTAGAAGGACCGCTCGACGTTGGCTGTTTGATCGGCGAGCAGGCTGGACCCGACGAGGCCCCCGCCCACGCGCTCGAGCTCGGCGCGGAACCCGGCGACGTCACGGTTGCCACGATGCAGTCGTGCCGCCACCGCAATGCCCCTGCTGTCGGCGTTGGCGAGTCGGGCGCCCGCGTCGGTGCGCACGAACCCCGGCGACACGTAGACCGCCGGCATGCTCGTGGTCGATTTCGATTGTGGGAACTCCCCCGGGGCGGCTTCGATGCCGACGACCCGCAACGAGACCACCTGGCCGGCGGGCGACGACCCCGCAGCGGTCGGGGTATCGGCGGAAGGGCCGGGCGGCGGCAGGCCCGGAACATCCACCGGCAGTTGGCTCCCCACCCGGAGATGGCGATCCCGGGCGAACACGAAGCCGACGGCGACTTCTTCGGGGCGGTCTGGTCGGGGTGGGCGCCCAGCCAGGAACTTCAACCCGTCGAGGGACCGCGCCCGGCCGCCCTCGGGGAGCACGACCAGCACGAAGTCGCTGTTGCCCGGCTGCAGGACCGTGGTGACGGATGCCTCCGCTACCTGAGGCAGGCGAGCCACCTGAGCCGGATCCGGGGTGCCCGAGGCGCTCAGGAACAGGAGGACGTCGGCGGCCCGCTCGGCGTGAAGGAAGCGGGGATAGGCGCTGTCGGTGCGACGGGCACCGGCAGCCAGGGCGATCACCGATCCACCGGCCAGGGCCACCAGCGCGGCGAGGGCGAGCCACGATCGCCATCGTTCACGCAGATCCACCCGGGCGAGGAGGAACACCGCCTTCACCGCCCCATGCTCCTCGCCCAATCGCGTGTGCCGACCGACGGGCCCTCGAGCCGACGTGGCGGCGGAAACGGAATCCGGGTCATCGTCGTCATGATCCCCGGTCCCGTGGGCCACGGCAATGGGGCCGGCACCCCTTCGGCCCGGGTGGCAACCCCCCCATCCTGGCCTTGCGGCTTCGGCGGGCCGATGCAACAGTCCCCCCAGTGCGAGTGCTGTTCTGCGGCGTGCGGGGATCGACGCCCTCCCCGGGCGCGGACTTCGTCCGCTACGGCGGGAACACGTCCTGCGTGGCGCTCAGCCACGACGGCCGGGACCCCACGCTGGTCCTCGACGCCGGCACCGGCCTGGCCCGCCTGGCCCGGGAATTGGAGGGGCGCCCGTTCCAGGGCACGATCCTGCTGGGCCATCTTCACTGGGACCACACCCACGGCCTGCCGTTCTTCGGCGCGGGGGACCACCCCGACAGCGACGTCACCGTGGTCATGCCCGCCCAGGGGGATCCCGAGGCGGTCCTCGGAGCCGCCATGTCACCTCCGCATTTCCCGATCACCCCGGGCGAGCTGCGGGGCCGCTGGCGCTTCACCGGCCTGGAGCCGGGCCGGCACCGCATCGAGGGCTTCGAAGTGACGGCGGCTGAGATCCCCCACAAGGGCGGGCGCACCTTCGGGTTCCGGGTCAGCGACGGCGCCGCCTCCGTCGCCTACCTGTCCGACCACTGGCCGGTCTCCCTCGGTGACGGCCCCGACGGCATGGGCCCGTACCACGAGGCGGCGATGGCTCTCGTAAGCGACGTCGACGTGGTCATCCACGACGCCCAGTACACCGCCGCCGAGTTCGCCGCCCGCCGCCATTTCGGTCACTCGACGACCGACTACGCCGTCGGCCTGGCCGTTGCCGCCGGGGCTCGCCGGGTCGTGCTGTTCCACCACGACCCGGCCCGCACCGACGACGAACTCGACGCCCTGGTGCGCTCTTACCGGGGGTCGGCCGGCGAGGTCACCGCCGCGGCCGAAGGCATGGTCATCGACCTCTGAACGTCATCGGTGATCAGCGTGGCCGTGGTGATGATCGTCGCCTCCCGCCTGAGGCCTACGCCTCCCTCCACCACTCCGACCTCCACCACTCCGACCTAGCTAGTGTCCTGTAAGGCTGAAGCGCTATGAAATTGGCAGGGTCAGGCGCCAGTGGTCTCGTTGATGGCGGCGCAGTAGCCGGCGAGCCGCTCGAGGATCTCCTCGGCGCTTTTGTGCCACACGAACGGGGTGGGGTTCTC
>JBBRXY010000139.1:0-5704 GCA_038238185.1 Acidimicrobiales bacterium | reverse complement strand
TCACCCAGCTCGGCGAGCAAGCCAGGACAGGCAACCGCTGACAACCGATCCGCCCGCATGGCCGCCACCAACTGAGCGGATGGGCCGGCCCCGCTGAGGACGGCGGACACGAAGACGTTGACGTCCAGAACGACTTCCACGAGCAGCGGTCAGCCGCTCCGACGCTCCCGGCGGTGTGCGGCGACCTCCTCAATCGCTATCTTCATCGCCTCGTCGTCGTCGAGGCGGTTCCGCTCCCGGAGCCGGTCGAGCACGCTGGGGCCGACGTACCGACGGACGGCGGCGTCGACGACCTGGTCCTCTGATCTGCCTGACCGGGCAGCCTCGACGCGAACTGCGTCGAGCACATCGTCATCGAGCTTGATGGTCGCAGCGCTCTTGGGCATGCCACCAAGTTTGCCAGCACGGGAGGGCAGGCGCGTGTTGGCAGACTGTGCCAGCGAGGGGACAGTCGGCTTCGGACACTGGACCCCCCGGGTGGCAACTCAAGGCCGCTGCCGCACCCGAGGCCAGCCTCGCCGGCCGCGTACAGCCCCACGGCTTGGTGGTTACCCGGGCCGGTCGGCGACGCGATAGCCGTAGGCGGCGGTTTCCGATCGATGCGCCCGTCGCGCACCAGTCCGGCCACGGTCACCTTGGCCATGCCGGCCTATTCGCCTGAGACCCTGACGAGGGGGCCGTTGGCCACCTCGCGCACGAAGCCGGAACGTCGGCTCCGCCACTCCTCGGGCGTGAGCATCACCGCGTTGACCTCCTGGCCCAGGACCGCACCGGCGTCGCCGCAGGCCCCGTACACCGCGTCCACGTCGAAGTCACCGACGACGACCAGGTCGATATCACCTGGAGGAGCGCCGGGCTCGCCCTCGTACCGACGGGCCCACGAGCCGAAGATGTACGCCTCCTTGATGCCCTTGACGCCGTTCAAGCGCTCAGCAAGCACGGAGCGGGGGCCAAGAGCCTTGAGCAGGAGGCCGGCCAGCTCCGGAAAGTAGGGACTCGCCTGGTTGGGCTTCACCAGATGCAGACGCCCGAGCCGCCGCCCCTCGACCAGTTCGGTCTCCAGGAGCCGGTTCACCTCACGGGACACGCTTTGTTGGGGGATCCCCGTGGCCTGCTCCAGCTCCGCGATGGTTTGCTCCTCTTCGGCGTGCAAGAAGAGCTGGCCGAGGAGGCGCATCTGCGCTTCGGAGCGGAATATCGGGATCAAGCCCGGTGCGGGTCGACTCACACTGCGAGTATATCAACCCAGAGTGTGAGTGCGATCGCCCAGGGCCAGATGGGCGGTGTCCGCAATGAGGAACATGCCGGCGATCGCCACTTCGATGAGGATCAAGAACGAGTCGCGAGGCCATCCGGAATATCCGGATAAAGGCGCTGGCGCTCGACACAGCGACAGTCCCGGGATTTGCGGTTCCGGCGTGAGACCGATCGCTAGCGCATCCCGATCTGACTACCGTTACGGTATGCTTAGCATATGGCTACCGAACAGATCGCGGTGCGGCTTCCCCCGGAGCTCCTGCGTGTCCTCGACGAGCTCGTCGCTCGGCGCGTCTACGAGAGCAGGGCTGCCGCTGTCCGCGCCGGGATCGAAGCAGTACTCGAGCTCGACCGCCGTCGGCTGACGGATGACGCGGTTGTCGACGGGTATCGCCGCATCCCGCCGACCGAAGCCGAGCGTCAGGCGGCGATCGCTTCGTTGCGCGACGCGATCGTAGAGGAACCCTGGTGAGCGGTCCCCGCCGAGGCGAGGTGTGGTGGGGCGAGATCGAACACGTCGGGCGTAGGCCGTTTCTCGTCATGACCCGTACCGCGGCGATACCGGTCCTCCACAGCGTCCTCGCCGCGCCCATTACCCGAACCGTCAGGAACATCCCGACCGAGGTGCGCCTCGGCCCCGACGACGGCATGCCAACCGACTGCGCGGCCAGCTTCGACAACCTGCGCGTCGTTCCCAAGGCGTACCTCACCGAGCGCCAGTGTGCGCTCGAGCCGGCCCGACTGCTGGAAGCCTGCCGAGCCGTCCGCTCGGCGGTCGACCGCTGACCCGGCGGTAGGCGGCAAGCCACGCCTCAGACCAGCGGCTCAATCGTCATCGAGCTCGACGTAACAACCAGCGGCGCGCTCTGCCTCCGCCTCCTCAAGCCACGCGCAGGACCGCCTCTTCGCTGTCGAGCCGCTTGCCATCGCTCGTGATCGACGTCGTCCGGTGTGTGCGCGGCGGCCTCTCGTACTCGCCTGACGAACTCCTGCCTGACAATGGAAGAACTCGTCAAGCCATCAAGCGAGGCTATCGAGGGCGACATCGCGATGGGTCCTCGTTATCCCCGGTCCGACGGTGACCACGCTGCCTCGCACGGCGAAGGTGGTCCTGTCTCTTCGTACGATGAACAACTCCACCCGGGCGCTCCCCGAGGCCGAGCTGCCTCGTACCTGGCCGACCGCTGGCCGGAGCGGGCCCGGTAGCCCTACCCGGGCGACGAGCCGGCTGGCCACGGCGAGGTAGCCGGGATTCAGTCCGACGGCGGCCTGCGCCGACCGTCAATCCAGTCCTCGATCTCTGCCGGGTCGAACCGCAGGAGATGCCCCCACTTGATGAAGGGGACCCGCTTCTCCTGTACCAACCTGCGGACGTGCCGCACCTTGACGCCGAGCCGCATGGCCACCCAGGCGATGTCAACCAGTTCGGTCCGACTGGTCGTCCCGGTCCCCTTGCCCATCATCGTCACTTCTCCTCTCTGAGGAACCGCGATGGCCCTCTAACTCTCTACTGGGCAGTCTCAGCCGGAAACGCGACAAAGAAGTCCAGAATTTTTTCCGCGACGGCGCCGAGAACTGCGGGACGAGCTACACAGACGCGACCCCGATGGAGAAACAGCCGACTGACCACCAGTGACCGACCACGACCATCATCCACCGAAAGAGACCGATAGCGTCCACCATGAACCTCTAAATACCGCCGGTGTCCGATCACAAATAGAACCTTTACAGCTCCGCAACATCGCCCCATAATGCAACATCTGAGAGGACACGATTGCAACTTCTCGATGTTGCAGGAAAGGCGCAGCCGCCGTGGCCTGGATGCGGATGATGGGAGCAGCGTCGGTCGACTACCACCGCAAGACCGTCGTCGCCCGAGGCGACGACCATCCCGGCCAGGCCCTGGAGTACTACGCCAGCCGGGGCGAGACGCCGCTGCTGTGGGGAGGCCACGGCGCCGCTGCCCTGGGTCTGGCCGGCGCGGTGACTGGCTCCCAGTACGAGATGGTCTACGGCGCCGGCGGCGCCTGTAGCCCCACCACCGGCGGACGGCTGGTACGCACCATGCGCCCGGGACTCGAGCTGGTGGTGTCAGCCCACAAGACCGTGGCCGAGCTCGGCGTGATCGGTCGCGCCGAGCACATGCACCAGATCATGGACGCCGAGCGCGACGCCACGCTGGGCTACCTCGACGAGTTGACCCAGCGCATGGGCGGACGGCGGGGCCGAGACTCGCTGCGCACGCCGACGGAGGGCCTGATCTACGCCACCGCCCGCCACGCCACCAGTCGTGCCGGCGACCCCTGTCCCCACGACCACGTGCTCGTCGCCAACCTCGTGCGCATGGACGACGCCAAGGGCGGTTGGAAGGCAGCCGACACGGCTCTGTGGCGGGAGCACCTGCATGCCGCCACCATGGTCGGGCGCATGGCGTCGGCCCATCGGGCCGTGGAGCTGGGTTACGCCATCATCCCCGACACCGGGCCGTCGGGCCGACTCGGGCATTGGGCCATCGCCGGGGTGCCCGACGCCGTTACCGAGGCGCACTCGAAGCGGGCGGCAGAAATCACCGCCGAGATGCAGCGCACCGGCAACACCAGCTATCAGGCCCGCAACATCGCCGCCCGCACCACCCGGGCCCACAAGCGCCACCAGGCCGTCGGCGAGCTGATGCCCCGCTGGGTGACCGAGATCGAAGCGGCTGGCTCCAGCGTGGCCGCCATCACCCACGCCGTGGACGCGGCAGTGACCGAGCACCCGAGGCCGTCCGGAGTGCTCGATCCCCGCGACACCCGGGCCGTCGTGAACGAGGTCCTGGCGCCCGATGGTGCCCTGGCCGCGCGCAAGGTGTTCACCCGCCGTGATGTCATCGTGGCCGTGGCTCCGGCGCTCTACGGCCGGGATCCCGCCGAGCTGGACCGGGTGGTGGACCGCACCCTGGCCGATCCGGAAGCCGTGCCGCTGATCGGGGTGGCCGGGGCTCACGAGCGGGCCTATGCCACCGCCGTCACCATCGCCCGCGAGGAGGCCATCGCCCGCTGCGTCGAGTCCCAGATTTCCCGCCTCGATGCGCCGGCGGTGTCGGGTGATGACGCCTCGTCCGCCATCTCCCGGGCCCAGGCGCGACTGGGCCGGGCCCTGACCCCCGGCCAGCGCCAGGCCGTGCACGGCATTTCCACTTCCGGGCGAGGGGTGGACCTGGTGGTCGGGGTGGCGGGCTCGGGCAAGACGACGGCCCTCGGAGCCGTCCGTGACGCCTTCGAGGCCGCCGGCTACGAGCTCCTGGGCACGTCGACCTCCGGTCAGGCAGCGAGAACCCTGGGTCGCGAGGCCGGCATCGATAGCAGAACCCTCGCGTCGCTGAACTGGCACCTGCGCCACGACACGCTGCGCTTGACACCCCGCCACGTGGCCGTGCTCGATGAGGCGGCCATGAGCAGCGACGCCGATCTCGTCGGCTTCCTGGAGGCGGCGAGGGTGGCCGGGGCCAAGGTCGTGGCCGTCGGCGACCCCCGCCAGCTCGGATCAGTCGGCCCCGGCGGAGGCTTCGAGGCCGTGGCCAAACGTTTCGGGGCGGCGGTGCACGTCATGGGCGAAAACGTCCGCCAGCGAGATCCTGGCGAGCGCATCGCCCTGGCCCATCTGCGGGCCGGCGAGGTGACCACCGCCGTGTCCTGGTATGGCGACCACGGCCGCATCGCCGTGTCCGAGGATCGAGTCACGGCCCTGGACGCCACTGTGGCCGGCTGGTCAGCCGATGTGGGCGAGGGCGCCTCGACGGCCATGTACGCCTGGAGACGGGCCAACGTGGCCGAGCTGAACCGCCGGGGACGCCTGGCCTGCGAGGAGGCGGGACGGCTGTCGGGACCGGAGCTGGTCGTCGGCGAAGCTGCTTATCGGGCCGGAGACCGCATCGTCACCCTGGCCCCCGGCACCCGGGGCCAGGTGGTGACGTCGGAGATGGGAACCGTGCTGGCCGTCGACGTGGAGCGGGCGGAGCTGGCTGCCACCATGGACGACGGACGCATTCAGCGCTTGGCCGGGGAGGACCTGGACGCCTCGCACCTGGCCCATGGTTACGCGGTGACCGTCCATCGCTTCCAAGGGGCGACGGTCGACCGGGCCCACGTTTTTGAAGACGGCGGAGGCCGTGAACTGGCCTACGTGAAAATGAGCCGGGCCAAGGAGTGCTCGACGGTCTACGTCGTGGCCGACTTCGCCGACCAGGCGCTCGACGACCTGAACCGGTCCTGGGCGCACTCCCGGCGCATCGGTTGGGCCATCGACCAGGGAACCCCGTCGCCAGGTGCGGAGCTGTGTAGTCCGGCCGAAAGCGGACACTGATTCCGATCGAAAGCGGACAGCCGTTCCGATCGAATCCGGACAGCCGTTCCGGCTGATTCCGGACACCTGAGACCGCACGACGGGGGCGACGCCTTGGTCCACC
>JBBRXY010000138.1:0-5739 GCA_038238185.1 Acidimicrobiales bacterium | reverse complement strand
GGTGCGTCGTGGAGGCCGCTTCCACAGTCGCGGCACCGCTCGGGCGAGTGCACCACCGTGGCGTCGGGCTCCCGGCGCATGAGCGTCGAGCCCGGCGCCCCCGGCTGCTTGCCCGGCCGGCGATCCTCGCCCCCCCGCTCGGCCCGTTGGCGCTCCTTGGCCTCGGCCCGCTCGGCGGCCCGGCGCTGGCGACGGTCGGTACGATCGCGCGACGGCGGCGCCGAGGTGGTGGCCGAATCCCCTCCGAGGCGGGCCCGCAGTTCCGCCAACTCGGACTCCAGGGCAACGATGCGTTCGGCCTGGGTGTCGACCAGGACACGAAGCTCGGCGACGAGAGCCAGGAGACGGGCGTTCTGGGCTTTCAGGGACTCGTCAGGGGGCGGCGAAACGGTCATGCAACAGAGTTCGCGATCCCTCCGCGCGACTCCTGCTTACAACCGTGCAATTTCCAAACTTTTCTCCGAGGCCACGTCGACCCCCTCGCCGTCAGAGCCCGTCAGGCACCTGAGTGGTTACGATGAATCGTTCGTTCTCGAGGCGGGCCCGCCCGAGCAGCACCTTGATCACCGCCGGCTTGAGGTTGTCATAGCGGATGTGGCCGGCGGGCACGCCACCGAAGTGGGCTAACGCCTCGACGTGGCCCTCCAGGAACGCCTCGGTGGCCTGGTTGGCAAAGGCCAGGTGGAAGCCCCGGCCCGAGTGGCTGAGGCGCATGCAGGTGTCGGCGGCCGGACTCCACATCGGGCGGCAACGAAGGCTCAGCCACCGACGAACAGCTCAGCACGACAGCTCACGGCTGAAGTAGAGCTCTGGTTCGGCATGCTCGCCATGGGCCCAGTTGATCTTCTCTCCATCCCCGCGCTGTCGCGGTCAGTGGTCACCCATGAACGGATCGGTAGGCCTCATCGAGGCTGGCTGCGGATTGGCGGAGACGTTCCCGCTCGTCAGCCGCCAGGGAGAGGACCAACTGCCGCTCAATGCCCGATCGGCCCACGACGCAGGGCAGGCCGAGAACCACGTCCCCGATGGCGTATTCGGGGCGCGGCCGGCTGGAGATCACCAGCACCTGCTTTTGGTCCCGACGCATGCAACGGACGATGCAGGCCACCGCAACGGCCAGCCCCTGGCTGGTGTTCCCCTTGCGCTTGATGATCTCGAAGGCCCGGGCGACGACGTGGCGCGCCAGTTCGTCCCGTACCGTGCTGACCGGGTCCCCGTTCGGGAGAGGCAAGTCGTCGAGTTTGACGGACCCGACCGCGGCACTCGACCAGACGGGGAAGGCGCTCCGGCCATGCTCCCCGATGACGTAGCCGTGGACGTCGCCCTGGGCGACCTCGAGAACACCACCCAACCGGTGGGAGAGACGCGCCGTTTCCAGTAGGGTTCCGGTTCCCATGATGATGTGCGACGGCCGGATTGAGCGCTCCATGGCGACGCGGGTGAGCACGTCGACCGGGTTGTTGGCGATGATCAACACTGCGTTGGGCGCGACCTCGTCGAGCTGGTCGATGACCTCGACGATGATGCCGGCGTTGGTTCCCAGTAGCTCCGGTCGGCTCTCCCGCATCTCGGATTGGCCGATGGTTACGACCACCACGTCGGCGGTGGCCAGGTCGGCGGAGCTGCTGGTAGGAATGATCTCGACCTCTCCAGCAGGGGGACGCCGTCCTCGATGTCCCATACCTCGCCTTCGGCTCAATGCAACTGGCGATCGAACAGCACCACGCGCCGGCAGGCGCCCAAAAGCACCAGCGCGTTGGTCACCGCTGCACCCACGTGGCCGGCGCCCAGAACGCCGACGGTGAAGGAAACGGACAAGGCTATGGTGCTACGGGCTCAGAGCCCGACCCGGGCGTCGCCGCGACCAAGCAAATGGCCCGAGGCCAGGTCAACGGCGATCTTCATACTCCCGAGCAATCTTCACCTCCGGAACGACCACCGCGCCCGACCCCACAGCGGTCGTTCGCCACCCTGTTGTCAGCGACCTGCGGTCGAGTGGCCGTGACCCCCTGTCGGGCGACAGCGCGAGGTAGGGGATCGGGACCGCCACACGGTCGCTCGTCGACGATTTCGGTCCGCAGGTGCTGCCGCCCTTCCCCGGCGGTGAGGTTGGCAACCTGGCAAGGTTGACTTTCTGCCGTACGCCCTGGCCGGCCTCCGTGGCCTCCGGCCTCGGGAGCGTGTCTCCCCCGATCATCCCCATGGCCGCAAGAGTCCCCCGCCGGGACCCTTCATGCTGAATAGAGAAGCGGTCGATGCCAGAAGGCAGGCGCCGGCGGTGGTGGTGAACACCAACGCCGGCGCCAACCGGGCCCGCCCGCAGCAAGCCTCGATCATTTGGGTTGGATCAGCTGACAGTGAAGGGCACGGTGACGAACACACCGGCGGTGCGAGCCCCGATCCAGTAGCTCCCCGATGTTGCCGTTGCCGGGATGGTGACGGCCTTACCGGTGAACGTTCCGGCGGAATCGGCGACGACGGTCCCCAGGATCGAGCTGCCCGTCGAGCATGTGGTTACCGCGCAGTTCCACACCAAGGTGACGGTCGCCCCGGAACTGAAGCCGTTCCCCGACAGCTTGACCACGCTGCCGGCGACGGCCTGTGTCGGCGCCACGGTGAGAGGTCCCCGGCAGGGGGACAACTCCGAGGTGTTGCCGGCGCTGTCGGTGGCGGTTGCGGTCACGACCGACCCGGAAGCCACGGGTGGCGTGACCGTCATGGTGAAGGCGGCGGTGTTGCCCACGGTGGCAACTGTCTTCGACCCCAGGAACTTCTGACCCTCTCCGTACCCGCTGGTGTCACACTTCGGGGACGAGAACACCTCGACGGTGAAGGTGGCGTTGGCCGTGCTGTTGAGCGTCCCGGTGATCGTGGTAGCCGTGGTTGTCGATTTCACCGTCGTGATGACCGGGTAGTTCTGGAACAGATTGGCCCCGCCGTCGCCGTCGCCGGCGTCGTTTACGTTCGGCCCCGGACAGTTTCCGTTCGTGCACGGGGTGAGATCGATGCCGAGACCGGCGTTGGCGAAGATCGAGTTGGCGCTGATGCGGTTCGCAGTCCCCACCCCCACCTGCACGCCAGCCCGCCCGTTGAAGGCGATCGTGTTGGCCGCCCCCGGTGCCGTGCCACCGACCAGATCCTTGCCGCCGGAGTTCTGAAAGGCCACACCGAAGCCGGTGTTGGCGAGGGGGCCGGTGCCGTTGGCGGTGGTGCCGATCTTGTTCCCCTGGACCTGGAAGGAGCCAACCCCTGCGCCCACGGCAGCGATACCGTTGCCCTTGTTGGCCGAGATCAGGTTCCCCGCGCCCGCGGTAGTTCCTCCCACGATCGTTCCATTGTTGCCGTTGAAGTAGATGCCGTCGGACTTGTTGGGAAGCGCTGCGGTGCCGCCGGCGTTGGAGCCGATGTAGTTGCCTAGCACCACGCTGCCCGTCGCCGCGCCGGGGCCGAAGTCGATGCCCCGGCCCGCACCGCTGGTGCCGTTGCCGGAGATGACGTTGCGGTCGGCCGCTGTGGTGCCCCCGATCGTCGCTCTGGCGATGCCGGACACCGAGATGCCGTCACCCGCGTTCGGACGAGCGATCGTTCCCGTGGGGTCAGTACCGATGTAGTTGCCCCGGACCACGAAGGTGGGATAGGCCGTGGCGCCACCCTTGCCCCCCAGGCTGACGCCTGACCCCAACCAGCGATCGATGACCAGGCCCCGCACTGTGCTGCCGTTCGTGTTGGCAGAGAACGCAAGGCCGGCCCCCTGCCAGTTGTCGGCCGTGGCCACCGATCCGTCCAGCTCGATGAGAGGCGGCCCCACGTAGCCGGCCCCGCCCTGGGTCGTGCCGTCGATGACGACGGGACACACGATGCCGGGCAGTGGAGCGGCATGGCTCTGGTTGTTCGACGCCCCCGACACGGTGATCGGCGTGATGGTGCGCACGCCGGACCCCGGGATGGTGAAGTTGATCGTCGTCAAGGTGGCCGGATTCGTGGTGCAGTTGACGTTGGCCTGCTCGATCGCGCCGCGCAGGGTGCAGGTGGAGTCGCAGGCGTGGTCGTTCAAATTGGTATCGCGGGTGTCGCTAGTGGAGTTCACGGTGTAGGTGAAGCTGCTCGCGGCACCGGCGTGGCTGACACCCGCCAGCACCCCGGCCATCATCGCCATCATCGTCGCCACCGTCATCGCCACCGCCTGTACGGTCCTATGCATCGCTGCCTTCTCCTCTGTTGGAATACGACTGTCATTTCGAGGATGACGGACCCAGAGCGGCGGCGCAATCGTGACAGCCGGCGTCGGCGCGGTGGTGCTGGCTCCCCCTCGAGGTTCGTGGCTGCCCGGTGGCGCAGGGTCTGCCCGTCACTCGGAGCTCAGGACCGGCGCCAGTCGGATGTGGGCCGCTGCCATCGCCCGGCCAGAGGCGACAAGGTTGGCGACGAGGACGGCCGAAAGATGAGGCTGAGTACGAGCGGCACGGGCACCGTGGACCGCACAGCTGCTCCGATCTAGTGTCCTGTAAGCCTGTTCCGCCAAGAAATCTGCCCGGATCGGGAACCTTCTCGGCGTAGGCGCGTTCTGTCAGGTAGAACCCCTGACGGAAGGAGCTTGTTGTGGCGCGCCGTGGCCGACCGACAGTCCAGATCACTCTCAGCGAGACCGAGCGGGCGACCCTGCAGCGCTGGGCCCGACGGCACTCCTCCTCGCAGGCACTGGCGTTGCGCTGTCGCATCGTGGTGGCCTGCGCCGACGCGACGCGCACCCGGACCGAGATCGCGGCAGAGGTCGGTTGCAACCCGGCGACGGTGACGAAGTGGCGGCAGCGCTTCGCGGCCGATCGCCTCGACGGGCTGGTGGACGCGCCCCGACCGGGGGCGCAGCGCTCCATCGGTGACGATGTGATCGAAGCGGTCGTGGTCGAGACGCTGGAGAGCGCTCCGCCCGATGCCACCCACTGGTCGACGCGGGGCCTGGCCGCCAAGCACGGGATCTCCCACCAGACGGTGGCGGAGATCTGGCGGGCGTTCGGCCTCAAGCCCTGGAGACAGGACAGCTTCAAGGTGTCGCCCGACCCCGACCTGGTGGAGAAGATCCGGGACCTGGTGGCGCTGTACATGAACCCGCCGGTGGCCGCCGTGGTCTTCGCTCTCGACGAGAAGCCCCAGATCCAGGCGTTGGACCGCACGGCGCCGACCCTGCCGATGCTTCCTACCACCCCCCAGCGGGCCACCCATGACTACGAGCGCAACGGCACCTGCGACCTTTTCGCTGCGCTGGACATGGCCACCGGGTCGGTGATCACCGACATCCGCTCGTCCCACACCAGCGCCGACTTCATCGCCTTCTTGAACAAGGTGAACCGCAACGTCCCCGACGGCCTCGACGTGCATGTCATCCTCGACAACCTGTCGACCCACAAGACCCCCGCCGTGCACAGCTGGCTGCTGCGCCATCGCCGGTTCCACTTCCACTTCACCCCCACCTACGGGTCGTGGATGAACATGGTGGAGCGGTGGTTCTCGGCGCTGACCACCAAGAAGCTTCAGCGCTCCGCCCACCGCAGCGTCAAGGAGCTGGCTGCCGACATCAAGGCCTGGGTCGCCAACTGGAACGAGAACCCCACCCCGTTCGTGTGGCACAAAAGCGCCGAGGAGATCCTCGAGCGGCTCGCCGGCTACTGCGCCGCCATCAACGAGACCACTGGCGCCTGACCCTGCCAATTTCATAGCGCTTCAGCCTTACAGGACACTAGC
>JBBRXY010000137.1:0-5979 GCA_038238185.1 Acidimicrobiales bacterium | reverse complement strand
CCGCCGCCGACTTCGTGGCCGCGGAGATGACCAAGCCGGTGGTTGCCTACGTTGCCGGCGTGACGGCCCCGGAGGGTCGGCGCATGGGACATGCCGGCGCCATCGTGTCGGGGTCGGCCGGCGGTGCCCGGTTCAAGATCGAGGCCCTGCGCCGGGCTGGTGTCGAGGTGGTCGAGACTCCCACCGACCTCGGTGTCCGCATGGCCGAAGTCGTCGCCGGGCTTCCCCCTCGGGGCGGTGTGCATGAGGTGGGATGACCGTTCCCGCGGTCTTCCGGGCGTCGTCGTTGTGCTCGCGCTCGTCCTGTTGACCTCGTGTGGAGGTGGCGAACCTCGCCGGGGGATGGTCCTGGGAACGATCGTCCCGGGAACGAACCCGACCACGTCCGTGCCCGAACCGACACCCACCGAGCCCATCCCACCGACGGCCCCGGCCCCACCGGCCGGCGCCGCCAGCACCGCCGCACCATCGCCGGCGAACGCCTCCACCGGCTCCGGGTCGTCGAACCCGGGTGTGGTGGTGACGCCGTCGGGAGTCGTCGTGCCCGTCGTGGCCGACGTCGCCGGTGGGTGGGAGGTCCGCACGCCGTGCGGCAACGACCGGACCTTGACCTCAGGTACGCGAGTGCGCGAGGCCGCAGTCGTCCTCGATCCCGGTCACGGTGGCGACGAGCGGGGGGCGATCTCCCCAAGCGGCCTGGCCGAGGCCGGGGTGAACCTGGCCGTAGCCCGCCGCGCCCAGGGCGCCCTCGAGGCCCAGGGCATCTCCGTGGTGCTCACCCGGACCAACGACTACCGCCTGGAGCTGACGCCCCGGGCCATGATGGCCAAGGCTCTCGGCCCACAGGCGTTCGTGTCGATCCACCACAACGCCGACCCCGACGGTCCATGGCCGAGGCCGGGCACCGAGACCTACTACCAGCAGGACTCTGATGACTCGAAGCGCCTGGCCGGCCTCATCTGGGAGGAGGTGGTCCAGGCCCTGTCGGCCTACCACGCCGCCTGGGTCGCCGACACCGACGCCGGTGCCAAGACGCGCGTCGGCGCTCACGGCGACTACTACGCCATGTTGCGCGACCCGGCCCCGGTCGTCAGCTCGTTGGCCGAACTGGCCTTCGTCTCGAACCAGGCCGAAGCCGACCTGCTGGCCCGGGCCGACGTCCAGGCCGTCGAAGGTGACGCCGTGGCCCGGGCCATCACGCGCTACCTGCGTACGGCAGACCCCGGCTCGGGCTTCACCACGGCCTATCCCCGGCCGCCCAATCCGGCTCCGACCGGCCCGGAAGCGCCCCTGCCGGAGTGCGTCGACCCGGCGTTGTGAGCTCGGCGTCTACAACGACGACGACCGGCCGCGCTCCTTCCGGATCATCACCGCTCCGACAACCAGGGCCACCGCCGCCAGCAGGTCGACGTAGAACCCGAATCCGAGGGAGAGGCCGCCCCGATTGACGAGGAGATAGCAGAACGCGATCACCGCTGCGCCCACCGCGGCAACGAGATGGAGCTGCTCCCAGGTGAAGTCGCCGACACGCGGCGACAGGGATGCCACGCTCAACTTGTCGAGCAGCACCTGCACAAGCATCAGCGTTCCGAGGATGGGAACGAGTGTGGCCAGCGGGAACAGGGTGGTCCCCCAGGCTCCGACGTGGTTGTCGCCAAACGTGTACCAGGGGAAGAACGAAAAGACCAGAGCGACGGCACCAGCGGCCACGATGACGATCTCGCCGGTCGTGAGCTTCCCCCGCTTGGTGTCGGCCACGACGGCAGTCAATCACCTGGCCGGTCGCTTGGAAAGGATCTCGCACCGAGCGGCCGGGCGCTAGGTTGCAGGCGTGAGGCGTCTCGGCGTGCTGGCGTCCGGCGGAGGTTCGAATCTGGCGGCCATTGTGTCGACCGGTCTGGGCGTGGCGGTGGTGGTCGTCGACCGGGAATGCGGGGCGACCGCCGTGGCCGAGGCGGCCGGCGTCGCCAGCGTCGTGGTCGTGCGGGACAGCTACGGGCCGGACTTCGACCGGGAGGCCTACACCCTGAGGGTCGTCGACGCCCTCGAGGCCCATCAGGTCGAGGTGGTGGCCATGGCCGGCTTCGGTACGATCCTCGACAAGCAGATGCACGATGCGTTCGACGGCCGTATCCTGAACACCCACCCCGCCCTGCTTCCCGCCTTCCCCGGTTGGCACGCCGTGGAAGAGGCTCTGGCCGCCGGGGTCAAGATCACCGGCTGCACGATCCACGTGGCCACCCTGGAGGTCGACGCCGGGCCGATACTGGCTCAGGAGGCGGTGCCGGTTCTTCCCGGCGACACCCCCGAGGCGCTGCACGAGCGCATCAAGGCGGTGGAGCATCGCCTTTACCCCGAGACCATCCGTGCCTTTCTGGAAGGCTTGGCTGCCGAAGAAGGAGAACGCGAGCAGTGAGAGTCCTGATCTCGGTCTACGACAAGACCGGCATGGTGGAGCTGGCCCGCGGGTTGGTCGACCTCGGGTGGGAGGTAGTCGCGAGCGGTGGCACGTCGGGTGCGCTGGCCGACGCCGGGGTGCCCTACATCGAGGTCGAGGCCGTCACCGCCAGCCCGGAGATGCTGGGCGGCCGGGTGAAGACCCTGCACCCGTCCGTGCACGGCGCCATCCTGGCCGACCGCGACAAGCCCGAGCACCTCGCCGATCTCGACGCCAGGGGCATCGTCCCCGTCGATCTGGTCGTCTGCAATCTCTACCCGTTCACCGCCCGACCGTCGATCGAGATGATCGACGTGGGGGGGCCCACCATGGTGCGGGCAGCAGCCAAGAACCACGCCCATGTCGGGGTGGTCGTCGACCCGGCCGATTACCCGGTGGTGCTCGAGGAACTTCGGCGCGACGGTCGTCTGGGCAAGGCCACCCGTCGGCGCCTGGCCCGCAACGCCTTCGCCCACACGGCTGCCTACGAGGCGGCCATCGTCTCGTGGTTCGACGCCGGGAGCGAGGCCGAGCCCGGAACCGGCATTCCGTTCGGGCGCGGAGCCGTCCCGGAAGTGGGAGCCCCGGAGGCCGATCCGCTTCCGTCCACCATCGACCTCTCCCTCGAGCGCGCCCAGGAGCTGCGCTATGGCGAGAACCCCCACCAGCGGGGGGCCCGCTACCGGGTCACCGGCGCCACCAGCTTCTGGGACGACGTTGTACAGCACGGCGGCATGGCCCTGTCCTACCTCAACCTGTTCGACGCCGATGCCGCCTGGGCCCTCGTTCACGACCTCGGCCAGGGCCCGAGCGGCCCCCTGGGCGGGGGGGGGAGTCCGGCGGCGGCCATCATCAAGCACGCAAATCCGTGCGGCGCGGCGGTGGCCGACGACGTGGCCACCGCCTATCACCGGGCGTTCGAGTGCGATCCCATGTCCGCCTTCGGCGGCATCGTGGCCGTCAACCGGGTCATCGATGACGCTCTTGCCGAGGAGATGGCATCCAACCCCAAGGCCGACGTGGTCGTGGCCCCCGGCTACTCCCCCGGAGCCCTGGAACGGTTCGGGGCCAAGCGCAAGAACATGAGGGTGCTGGCCGCCCCTGCCCCTGTGGGCGAAGCGCTCCACCTCCGTCAGGTGAGCGGAGGCTTCCTCGTTCAGGAGAACTACCGCTTCGCGGCCCAGCGCGACGACTGGCGCGTGGTCACCAAGGTGGCGCCCACCGAACCGCAGTGGCTCGACCTGGAGTTGGCGTGGCGGGTCTGTGGCCACGTGAGGTCGAACGGCATTGTGCTGGTCGCCGGAGGCATGACTGTGGGAGTGGGGGCCGGCCAGCAGAACCGGGTCGACTGCGGGCGCCTGGCCGTCGATAAGGCGGCCGGGCGGGCCCAGGGCGGCGCCGCGGCCAGCGACGCATTCTTCCCCTTCCGCGACGGTCTCGACACCGTTGCCGGCGCAGGCGTGGCTGCGGTGGTCCAGCCCGGAGGCAGCATCCGCGACGACGAGGTGATCGCTGCCGCCGACGAGGCAGGGATCGCCATGGTCCTCACCGGCGAGCGCCAGTTCCGCCATTAATGCAACTCGGGTCGGTGTTCAAGTGAGCGCGGTGATCATGGCCGGGGCGCCGGTGGCCGATGCGGTGTTGGCCGAAGTGGCTGCGGGCGTAGCGGCCCTGGCGGCCGACGGCGTCACCGTGGGCCTGGGCACCATTCTCGTCGGCGGCGACCCGGCCAGTGCCGGCTACGTCCGGCGCAAGCACGATGCCTGCGCCCAGGTGGGTATGAAGTCGTTCCACCAGGACGTGGCCGGTGACGCCTCTCAGGCCGAGCTGCTGGCCGCGGTCGCGCGCTTCAACGACGACCCGGCCGTGGACGCCTTCATCGTCCAGAACCCCGTGCCGCCGGGATTCGAGTTCAATGTGGCCATGGAGGCGGTGGACCCGGCGAAGGACGCCGACGGGCTCCACCCGGTGAACCTCGGCAAGCTCGCGCTCGGGGCCGAGGGCCCCCTGCCGTGCACGCCCGCCGGCATCCAGGCGATCCTCGCTCATTACGGCGTGGCCGTCGAGGGCCACCACGTCGTCATCGTCGGGCGCGGCCCCACCCTCGGCCGCCCGCTGTCAATGCTGCTGGCCTTGAAGCGGCCCGGCGCCAACGCCGCGGTCACCGTGGTGCACACAGGCGTGGCCGATCTGGGCCTCTACACCCGCCAGGCCGACATCGTGGTGGGAGCAGCCGGTGTTCCCGGGATCATCAATGCCGGCATGGTCCGACCGGGGGCCGCGGTCGTGGGTGGGGGCATGGTCTACGAAGGCCGGCGGGTGCTGTCCGACGTCGACGAGTCGGTCGCCGAGGGGGCGGGGTTCGTGACGCCACGCATCGGTGGCGTCGGGCCCACCACAGTGGCCATGCTGTTGCGCAACACCGTCGAAGCCGCCGCAGCCAGGAGAAGCGCGCCATGACCCGAATCGCCGATCTGTTGGTGGGAGGCCCCTCCTTCTCCTTCGAGTTCTTCCCGCCGAAGACCCCCGAGGCCGAGATCACCCTGGAGATGACCCTGGCCGAGCTGGAGCTGCTCAAGCCCTCGTTCGTCTCGGTCACCTATGGCGCCGGGGGATCGACCCGGGAGCGCACCCACGATCTGGTGGTGTCGATCAACCGCAGCACGTCGATGACGGCTATGGCCCACCTTACCTGCGCGGCTCACACCCGCGCCGACCTGATCGACATCGTGGCCCGTTACGGCGAAGCCGGGGTGGAGAACATCCTCGCCCTCGGCGGAGACCCGCCCACCGACCTCGACCTCCCGGCCGGTGACCTCACCCACGCCGACGAGCTTGTCGACGTCGTCCGCGGAGTCGGCTCGTTCTGCGTCGGCGTGGCCGCCCATCCCGAGTTGCATCCCCGGTCGGCCGATCGCGCCAGCGACCGCCGACACCTGGCTGCCAAGCTGGAGCAGGCCGACTTCGCCATCACCCAGTTCTTCTTCCGACCCGACGACTACCTGTCGATGGTCGAAGACCTCGACGCCCTGGGCGTGGCCAAGCCGGTGATTCCGGGCATCATGCCGGTCACGAACCTGTCGTCGATCAAGCGCATGGCGGCGATGTCGGGAGCGGCGGTGCCCCCCGAGGTGGTCGAGCGGTTGGAGGCGGTTGCCGACGATCCCGAGGCCGTGAAGCGGGTCGGTGTGGAGATGGCCACCGAGTTGTGCCGGAGCCTGCTCGACGCCGGCGCTCCGGGCCTGCATTTCTACACCCTCAACCGCTCCACGGCCACGAGGGAGATCTACGCCAATTTGGGGCTGTCGGGCGACCGGTAACCTTCCGGAATGACACCGGCCAGAGTCACCGTGGCGGCCGACGGGACGCTGTCGGTGCCCGCCGAGCCCATCATCCCGTTCATCGAAGGCGACGGCACGGGCGTCGACATCTGGCCGGCGGTCCGGCTGGTCATCGACGCCGCCGCGACCAAGATCGGCAGGCGCATCGCGTGGACGGAGGTCCTGGCCGGCCAGAAGGCGTTCGACGAGACTGGCTCCTGG
>JBBRXY010000136.1:0-6125 GCA_038238185.1 Acidimicrobiales bacterium | reverse complement strand
CCGATGGCCGACAGGTGAGCCCGCTCCTCGGTGATGGCGGCGATCTGGTCGAGAAACCAGGGGTCGACGCGCGTGACCTCGTGGAGGCGGTCGACGCTGATGCCGCGGCGCAGGGCGGCCTCCAGGTGGAACGGGCGGTCGGGAGTGGCGATGGCCGCCCGCCGCACCAGCTCGTCGTCATCCCAGGCATCGGCGGCGGCCTCCCCCGGATCGCAGTTGAGTCCCCAACGCCCGTGTTCGAGCGATCGCAGTCCCTTCTGCAACGACTCGGGGAAGGTGCGGCCGATGGCCATGGCCTCGCCCACCGACTGCATGCGGGTGCCCAAGGCGTCGGAGGAACCCGGGAACTTCTCGAACGCCCACCGGGGCACCTTGGTGACGACGTAGTCGATGGTGGGCTCGAAGCTCGCCGGCGTGCACCGAGTGATGTCGTTGGGGATCTCGTCGAGCGTGTAGCCCACGGCCAGGCGGGCGGCGATCTTGGCGATCGGGTACCCGGTGGCCTTGGACGCCAGCGCGCTAGACCGCGAGACCCGCGGGTTCATCTCGATGACGACCATGTCGCCGTTGGTGGGATCGACGGCGAACTGGATGTTGGATCCACCCGTTTCGACCCCGATGCGGCGGATGCAGGCGAAGGCGGCATCGCGCATGTGCTGGTACTCGACGTCGGACAGGGTCTGAGCCGGGGCCACGGTGATCGAGTCGCCGGTGTGCACCCCCATGGGGTCGAGGTTCTCGATGGAGCACACGACCACGCAGTTGTCGGCGCGGTCGCGCATGACTTCGAGCTCGTACTCCTTCCACCCGGCGATGGACCGCTCGATGAGGATCTCGGTGATGGGGCTGGCCGCCAACCCGACGGTGGCGATCCCCTGCAACTCGTCGGCGTCGGCGGCGATGCCCGTGCCGCTTCCCCCGAGGATGAACGACGGCCGCACGATCACCGGGTAACCGATTTCGTCCCCCACCTTGAGAGCCTCGTCGACGGTGTAGGCGAACCCCGAGGGCGGCACGGCCAGGCCGATCTCGGTCATGGCCCGCTTGAACAGCTCTCGGTTCTCGGCCGTGCGGATGGCCTCCGGCGAGGCGCCGATCAGCTCGACCCCGAAGGCGTCGAGCACACCGGTGTCGGCCAGAGCCAGGCCCAGGTTCAAGCCGGTCTGGCCCCCCAGCGTGGGCAGCACGGCGTCGGGGTGCTCGCGCTCGACGATGGCGGCCAGCACGTCGACGTCGAGGGGCTCGACGTAGGTGCGGTCGGCGAAGTCGGGGTCGGTCATGATCGTGGCCGGGTTGGAGTTCACCAGGATCACCCGGTAGCCCTCGGCCCCAAGGATCCGACAGGCCTGGGTGCCCGAGTAGTCGAACTCGCAGGCCTGGCCGATCACGATGGGCCCCGAACCGATGAGCAGGATCGACTCGAGGTCGTCGCGCCTGGGCATGTCAGCCTCGTCCCATGTGACCGGCGCGGGTGGCGTCCATGAGGGCGCGGAACTCGGCGAACAGGTAACGGGCGTCGTGGGGGCCGGGCCCGGCCTCGGGGTGGTACTGGACGCTGAAGGCGGGAACGTCGCGGGAGCGCAGTCCCTCGACCACGCCGTCGTTCAGGTTCAGGTGGGTGACGTCAGCCGACGCCACCGAACCCGCCACCACCGCGTAGTTGTGGTTCTGGCTGGTGATCTCGACGGCGTCGTCGGAGACCCGCCGTACCGGGTGGTTGCCGCCGTGATGGCCGAACGGCAGCTTGTAGGTCTGGCCACCGAGGGCGGTGGCGAGGAGCTGGTGGCCCAGGCAGATCCCGAACACGGGCACCTGGCCGAGGAGGCTGCCGATGGTCGCGACGGCGTAGCCGACGGCGGCCGGGTCGCCGGGGCCGTTCGAGAGGAACACGCCATCGGGTGGTCGGGCCAACAGCTCCTGGGCAGCCGTGTCGGCGGGCACCACCTCGACCTCGGCAATCTCACCCAGCTGGCGCAGGATGCTCGTCTTGATGCCGAAGTCGAAGGCCACGACCCGCAGCGGGCCCGCCCCGACGGTGTAGGGCTCGGAAGTGGTCACTCCAGCGACCAGGTCGACACCGTCGGTGCCGGGCTCGGCGAGGGCGGCGGCCTTCAGCGTGGCTTCGTCGGCGGTACCGAAGGCGCACGGCATGGCGCCGGCCTCGCGGATGTGGCGGGTCAGCCGGCGCGTGTCGATACCGGTGATGCCGGGCAGGCGATGACGCTGCATCCACGAACCCAGGTCGCCGCTCGAGCGCCAGTTCGACGCCCGGCGGGCCAGGTCGCGCACGATCACCCCGCGGCAGTGCGGCCGCCGGCTCTCGTTGTCGTCGTCGGTGACCCCGTAGTTGCCGATGTGGGGATAGGTGAAGGCGACGACCTGGCCGGCATAGGACGGGTCGGTGAGTACCTCCTGGTAGCCGCTCAACACGGTGTTGAACACCACCTCGCCGGTGGTGACGCCGTCCGCCGGCTCGTACCCCACGGCCTCACCCTCGAAGGTGGTGCCGTCCGCCAGCACCAGCAACGCGTTGCGCCGCCGCCGCCTACCGTTCTGGTCACGTTGGGTGAGATCGCTCAACGTTGGGCCTCGCTGTCGATCACCACGGGCTCGCCGAACAGGAGGGTGTGGCGGACGCGACCGGTGAGCTTGCGGCCGAGGTAGGGCGTGTTGCGGCTCCGGCTGGCCAGTCGCGTGGCGTCGACCTCCCAGGTGGCGGCGGGGTCGATCACGCACAGGTTGGCGGGGCGACCCTCGGCCACCGGACCACCGTGGGCGCCGTCGAGGCCGGCCACCCGCGCCGGCTGCCACGACAGCAGGGCCAGGACCGCCTCGATGGGAAGGTCGAGCTCGGTGAGAGCGAGGGCGAGGGCGGTTTCGAGCCCGAGCATCCCCGGCGGGGCCTGGTCGAACGGGAGCTCCTTCTCCTCGGGTGCGTGAGGGGCGTGGTCGGTGGCGATGGCATCGAGCGTGCCGTCGGCGAGGGCGGCCTTCACCGCGTCGACATCGGCCTGGGGACGCAACGGCGGGTTCACCTTGAACACCGGGTCGTAGGACGCCACCAACGCATCGGTGAGGGTGAAGTGGTGAGGAGCGGCCTCGGCGGTCACGGCCAAGCCGGCGGCCTTGGCGGCGCGGACCGCAGCCAACGATGCCGCGGTGGACAGGTGCTGGAAATGGATGCGGGCATCGAGGCCGGCAGTGAGGCGGAGCAGGGCCAGGTCGCGCAGGACCATGAGCTCCTCGGCGGCCGCCGGCATTCCCGGGATCCCGAGGCGGCTCGACCATTCGCCCTCGTGCATGTGGCCGCCGCCGGCGAGCTGAGCATCCTCGCAGTGCTGGGCGAGCGTCACCCCGAGATCCGACGAGTACTCCAGGGCCCGGCGCATCAAGCGGTTGTCCTGCAGCCCGGTGCCGTCGTCGGTGAACAAGCGCACCCCCAGGGCGGCCATCTCGGCGATTGGCGCGAGCCTCTCGCCCTTGCGGCCCTGGGTGATCGCCCCCGCTACCTTCACCTGGCACATGGCTCCGAGACCGAGCTCGAGCACCTCCCGCACTGCCGCCGCGGTGTCGAGAGGCGGATCGGTGTTGGGCATGGCCACGACGGCGGTGTAGCCGCCGAGGGCGGCCGCCCTCGCGCCCGTCTCCACTGTCTCGGCTTCCTCACGACCCGGCTGACGCAGGTGGGCATGGAGGTCGACGAGGCCGGGGGCCACCACGCACCCACCGGCATCGAGGACTCGCGCCCCGTCGGGCGCGACCAGGTCGGGGCCCACGTCGACCACCCGGCCGTCGGCCACGATTACGTCGGCGACGCGCGTGCCGGTGAGGTCGGCCACCCGGCCACCCCTCAACACGGTTACTTCGCTCTGAGGGCCGCTCGGGCCCAAGGGCTCAACCACGGGGGCTCGATCCGAGGAGAAGGAAGAGGACGGCCATGCGCACGGCCACGCCGTTGGCCACCTGGCGGGTGATGAGCGAGCACGGCAACTCGGCCACGTCGGCGGCGATCTCCACTCCCCGGTTCAACGGCCCCGGATGCATGACGAGAGTGTCGTCGCCGAGTTGGTCGGCGCGGGCGCGGGTGAGGCCGAAGCGCGTCGTGTACTCGCGCAACGACGGGAGCAGGGCCTCGGTCTGGCGTTCGGCCTGCATACGCAACAGGTACACGACGTCGCACTTGGGGAGCACACTGTCGACGTCGTGGCTCACCGTCACCGGCCAGCCGTCGAGGCTGGGCGGCAGCAGGGTGGGCGGGCTGACGAGGGTGACCTCGGCGCCGAGCATGGCGAAGGCGAGCACATCGGAGCGGGCGACCCGGGAATGCTTCACATCGCCGACGACGGCGATGTGCAACCCGGCCAGGGTGCGCAGGCGGTGGTGGGCCCGGATGGTGTAACAGTCGAGCAGCGCCTGGGTGGGGTGCTCGTGCCAGCCGTCGCCGGCGTTGATCACCGACGCGTTCACCCACGAGGCGACCTGGTTGGGCACGCCGGCCGACGAGTGACGCACGACGAGGGCGTCGACACCCATGGCCTCGATGGTCTGCACGGTGTCGCGCACGGACTCGCCCTTCTTCACCGCCGACGAGCCCACCGAGAAGTTCATGGTGTCGGCCGACAGCCGCTTGGCCGCGGCCTCGAATGACAGACGCGTGCGGGTGGACTCCTCGAAAAACAGCGACGCGATGGTGCGGGCTCGCAACGCCGGCACCTTGGGAACCGCCCGCTCGCTCACCTCGACGAACGAGTCGGTGACGCCCATGACCTCGTTGATCCCGTCGACACCGAGGTCGGCTACCGAGAGGAGGTTGGTGGCCATGCTCATCCCCGCCTTCGGGCGGACGGGGCCATCACCCCGAGGTCGACCCCATCGTCGCGGACGTCGACCACCTCGTCGCGCCGGGTGGGAAGGTTCTTGCCCACGTAGTCGGCACGGATCGGCAGCTCCCGATGGCCCCGGTCGACCATGACCGCGAGCTGGACAGCGCGGGGGCGTCCATAGTCGTTGAGAGCGTCGAGAGCCGCGCGCACCGTGCGGCCGGTGAACAACACGTCGTCGACCAGCACGACCACCTTGGCCGTGAGGTCGAAGGCGATGTCGGTGACCGCTTCGGGCATGACCGGGCGCAAGCCGATGTCGTCGCGGTAGAAGGCGACATCGAGGGTCCCGACCGGGACCTCGGTGGACTCGACCCGCTGGAGGGCCTGGGCCAGAAGGTTGGCCAGGCTCACGCCGCCGGTCTGCAGGCCGACGATGACCACGTCGTCGAGACCCTGGTTGCGCTCGACCACCTCGTGGGCGATGCGGGTGAGCGCCCGGCGGATGTCGTCGCCGGTCATGGCCTGGGACCGAGCGAGAAAAGCGCCCCCATACAGGGGCGCTGCGGAGCGTTCTCGTTCGGCCAACCTGGCTCCTCATCCGTGCCGGCCTCACGGGACCGGCCTTAACGGCTCCCCAACCCTATCGCGCTCGGAGGGCGTGGCGGCAGGCAAGCAGTCCCGCTGGATTCCACTCCCGTCGGCCGTCAGGATGTCGATGGGCGCAGCCGGTTAGTCAGGCGCGGGCCTCGGCGGCGACGGCGGCGAGCACGCCGTTGACGAACCGACCGGAGTCGTCGGTGGAATAGCGCTGGGCCAGGTCGACGGCCTCGGAGATCACGACGGCGGTGGGGACGTCAGGGCGGTGGACGAGCTCGAACGCGCCGATGCGTAACAGGGTGCGGTCGATGGCAGGCATGCGCTCGAGGGCCCAGTCCCGGGCGAACCGGCGTAGCCGGTCGTCGATGTCGGCGCCGTGTTCGACCACGCCGGAGACGAGGTCGACGGTGAAGGCGTCGGGCGGCACCGGCAGGCCGGCCAGCACGACATCGGCTCCCACGTCTTTGGCTTCGGCCTCGTAGAGCAGCGACAGGGCCCGCTCCCGGGCCTGGCGGCGAGTCCCCACCGTGGGCTCGGCGGACACCTCGGGACCAGCAAGGGTCGGGCCGGGCATCCCGCTCAGGGGGCCGCTCGGGCCCGGCATCCCGCTCAGGGGGCCGCTCGGGCCCGGCATCCCGCTCAGGGGGCCGCTCGGGCCCGGCATCCCGCTCAGGGGGCCGCTCGGGCCCGGCATCCCGCTCAGGG
>JBBRXY010000135.1:0-6290 GCA_038238185.1 Acidimicrobiales bacterium | reverse complement strand
CTCGAACAGCTCGAACAGGGCCGTGACGACGGCGAGCAGGCCCGCCGGCTGGCCGTGCAGGGTGCCACCGAGGTGCTCAACGAGCAGCTCTGCCGGGGCGACTTCTTCCTGTGCGCCAGCTCGAAGCAACGCGATTTCTGGCTGGGACAGCTCGCCGCCGTCGGGCGCATCAACCCCCGGACCTACGACGACGACGTGACCCTCGGTTCGTTGATCTCCGTCGTGGCCTTCGGCGTTCCCGCGACCCCGCCAGTGCCCACCCGGCCGGCGGTGAAGGGTGTCATCGCGGGCATCGCTCCCGGCGACAAGGTCGTGCTCTGGGGTGGCGGGATCTACAACTGGTTTGATCCCCTCACCTTGGTGCGCGCCGTCGACAAGCTCCGTCTCCGCCAGCCGAACGTCCGCCTGCTGTTCATGGGGCTACGTCATCCCAACCCCGACATCGCCGAGATGCGGATGGCGGTGGCCACACGCGACCTGGCCGCCGAACTGGGTCTCACCGACACCCACGTGTTTTTCAACGAGGGGTGGGTGGCCTACGACGACCGCCAGAACTACCTGATCGAAGCCGACATCGGGGTGAGCACCCATCTGGCCCACCTGGAGACGGCGCTGTCGTCTCGGACGCGCATCCTCGACTACCTGTGGGCGTCACTGCCGGTCGTGGCCACCGAGGGCGACGTGCTCTCCGATCTGGTCGCCTCCCGGGGCTTGGGTCTCACCGTGGCCGCCGGCGACGTCGACGCCCTGGAACAGGCCCTGTTCCGCCTCCTCGACGACGAAGGGCTCCGCCAGGAGTGTCGCGACAACGCCGCCGCCGTTGTGCCCGAGCTCACCTGGCCGTGCGTGCTCGAACCCCTCGTCGAGTTCTGCCGGCGACCCCGCCGGGCGCCCGACCTCACCGACCCCGAGACGGCGTCCCGGATGCGACGTCACCTCTGTCCCGCTCCCAGGGCCCCGGCGTGGCGCCGCGACCTGGGCGTGGGTTGGGATCACCTCCGCGACGGCGGCCCGGCCCTCCTGGCATCGAAGGCGTGGAGCCGGGCGCGCCGGCGATCGCGCTGAACGCCACCTCCGTGCCGCGGGTGGGCGTGGTCGTCCTCGACCACGACGGCACTGATCTCACCGCGCGCTGCGTGGAGAGCATCGGGCGTACCGACTGGCCCGCCGAAGCCCTGTCGGTCGTCGTGGTCGACAACGGGCCCACCGGTGCGCTCGCCGATCGGCTCAGCTGTCCCGGGGTCACCGTGGTCGACGCCGGGCACAACCGGGGCTTTGCCGGCGGCTGCAACCTCGGCCTCCAGGCCCTCGGTCGGGTCGACTACGTGGCTCTGCTGAACAACGATGCCATGGTGCAACCGGGCTGGTTGGCACCGCTCGTCGACGTGCTCGAGGCCGATGCCACGGTGGGAGCCGCCTGTCCCAAGATCGTGTTCGATGGCTCCTTCGTCGACGTCGAGCTGCACTCGACCGCCTCCGCTCGGGGTGGTGGCGACCACCGCGCCCTCGGGGTGGCCGTGCGCGGCGCCCGGGTCGACAGTGCCGACGCGTGGCGGACGGTCCAGCTTGTCGAGGGCTTCTGGGGCGTGGAGCACGATGCCGGCAGCATGGCGTCGCATCAATGGACCACCGGCGATGCCCGACTGCGGGTACCGGCGCGGCCCGACGGCAGCGTGCCCGCCGCCAGCCTTCTTCTGTCCGCAGGCGAGCCGCGCACCGTCGAGGTCGTCTCGGGCGACCAGCGGGTGGAGCACACGGTGGGTCCCGATCCGGCCTGGGTCGACCTGTCCCTGGAAGGCCAGGCGGGTGACGTGATCAACAACGTGGGTTCAGTGCTGCTGGAAGGCGGCTACGGCGCCGACCGGGGCTTTCTCGAGCGCGACGAGGGGCAGTACAAGACCGTCGAGGAGGTGTTCGCCTGGTGCGGGGCGGCGGTCCTGCTTTCACGTCGGTACCTTGACGCCGTCGGCACCTTCGACGAGCGGTACTTCCTCTACTACGAGGACTTCGACCTGTCATGGCGGGGGAGGGCTCAGGGGTGGCGGTACGTCTATGTTCCCGGGCCGGCGGTCCGCCACGTGCACAGCGCCTCCGCCGTCGAGGGTTCCCGCCTCCATCATCACTACACCGAGCGGAACCGGATGCTCACCCTCACCCGCAACGCGCCGGCCACCATGGCCCTGGGCGCCGCCGCCCATCACCTGCTGGTGACCGCGTCGTATGCGCGCCGAGATGTGATCCAACCTCTCGCCCGAGGTCAGGCTCCCTCGTGGGAGACGGTACGCCGCCGCGCCACCGCCTTTGCCTCCTTCACCGGCGCCCTTCCCGGCACTCTGGCCGCAAGACAGGCCCTGCGCCGACGCTGCCGGGTGCCCGACGCCGACCTGCTGGGCTGGGCCATAGCTGCGGGATCGCCGACGTGATCGACCCCAAACCAGCTGTTCTGGTCGGGTTTCGGAGGGTCAGGGCCCCCCGAAACCCGACCGGAACGGTGGGGGAGGCAGCGGGCCGCCCGGGCCACTGGCGGTAGGTTTGTCCTCCATGGATGTCCCGCCCGCTCCCGATGCGGCTCCGGACGCGCCACCGGTCGAGCCCACCACGGCGGAGTTGGCCGTTCGACTCGAGGCCGTCGAGGCCGGGCTCGGTCGCCTCGGTGGTCGCCTCGAAGCCCTGGCCGTGTCCTTGGAGGCGAGCTTCGAGTCGGCCGTGGCCACCGAGGTCCAGGCCGCCGCGGCCGAGTTGCGCCACACGGTGAGCGAGCTGGGACGCATCCTCGTTCGCGATCTCGGCAAGCTGCCCCAGATGCTCACCAAGCACCGCCAGGCCATCGTTGCCGAGCTCCGCGGCACCGATGCCTCGTTCCCCGCTCCGGGCCCGGGCGGTCCCGACCTGGCGAGCGCTGTTTCCGCCGGCGCCAGTGGCACCGACGATGACGGCCCGGTGGGAGAGGCCATGGATGCCGACGACGAGGTCGGTCCCGCCGGCACGGAGGCGGATGCGTCCGACACGGGCGGGCAGGGTGACGGTGGCGACCGCAGCTGGCGCGGCCGTCGCCGGCACCGCCAGGTCTGAGTGCCGACGCCGTCCCCCCAGACCTCGAGTCGGGCCTGACGTGTTCCGCATCGGCTTCGACGGCACGCCTCTGCTCGGGCCCAAGACCGGCGTCGGTTGGTACACCCACGAGCTGATCGACGCAGTGGCCAGGCGCGCCCCCGAGGACGACATACAGGTCTTCCCGATCTCGTGGCGCACGGCGCGGATGTTGCACCTCGACCCGCCTCACCGACCGAACGTGAGCGTCACCCGGCGGATGGCGCCGGCCCGGCCGCTGTGGGCCGTCTGGGACAGGGTCCCGTTCCCTCCCGTCGAGTGGCTGGTGCGGTGCGACGTCTTCCACGCCACCAACTTCATCTGCCCCCCGTCGTCGAAGGTCCCCACCGTGGTAACCGTCCACGACATCGGGTTCGTCCACCATCCCGAATCGGTGTCGCCCGCCATCCGCCGCATGGCCCACCTCCTGCCGGCGGTGCTGCGCCGGGCGTCGATTGTGATCGCCGTGTCGAACTTCACCCGCGAGGAGCTGGCGGCGTGGCTGCCCGACGTGGCCGACCGGATCGTCGTCATCCCCAACGGCAGCCATCAGCGGTCCATCGCTCCTTCCGACCCCGGCCTGGCCCCCGGGCCGCCGTACGCCCTCATGCTGGGCACGCTGGAACCCCGGAAGAACGTCGCCCTTGCCCTCGACGCCATGCGCATCCTGCGCGACCGCGGCGTCGAGCTCAGGCTGGTGCTGGCGGGGAGTGCCAGTCCTCGCTTCGACCTGGGAGCCAACCTGCGCCGGCGCGGGCTCGGCGCGCCCGAGATCGTGAACACCGGCTACGTCGACGACGCCCGCATGGCCGCACTGATGACCGGGGCCCGTCTTCTCGCCTTCCCTTCCCTCTACGAGGGCTTCGGCATGCCGATCATCGAGGCCATGGAGTCGGGTGTGCCCGTGGTCGGCGTGAAGGCGGGGGCCACGCCCGAGATCGCCGGCGACGCGGCCATGCTCGTCGAACGGGGCGATGCCGAGGGTTTCGCCGATGCCATGGAACGGGTGGCCACCGACGATGAGTTGAGGGCCCGGCTGATCGCCGCCGGCCGGGTGCGCGGGTCGGGGTTCTCGTGGGACAAGGCCGCCGACAGCGCCCTGCGCCTCTACCACAGCCTGGCCGGGTGAGGCCCTGTTGCTGCGGCGGGCACCCGGGTCCTACGGGCCCACGCCCGCCGCAGCCGGCGGGGCCCCCGCCCCGCCGGCGATCCGGGACCGACCGGTCCGGCCGCTCCAACCGTTAGCCTGACCCGATGCACATTCGAACCGTCCTGTCCGCCGCGGTCGTCATGGTTTTGCTGAGCCTGGCGTCGATGGCGGGGGGAGCGGGAGCCCAGACGGGGGAGGCCCGGCCAGGCCCCACCGACGAGAAGCAGGCCGCCGAGGCCGGCCGCCAGGCGGCTGACGGGGGCCGTCAGTCCCGCGGGGCCCAGCTGTCGGCCCTGGCGCCGGGGGCAGGGGGGCCCCAGCAGTTCACGACCGTGCGGGTTTTCGCCACCCAGTACGACCCGAACACCCCGGGCAGCTTCGAGGTCGCCGTCCCCGACAAGTGCGCCAAGTTCGCCGCCCTTCGCAACACCGGCGCCCTGTCACAGTACGGGTGCGGTGCCGGCTACGGGCTTGGCCTCGACTACCGGGTGGTGGTCACGCGCGACAGCGGCCAGAGCGCCGTCATCCCGGTCAAGGACTCCGGGCCCTGGAACATCGACGACAACTACTGGGACTACGGCGGCTCGCCCCGGCCCCGACGCTTCGGCACCGACCTGACCCCGGGCCTGCCCGAGTCGCAGGCGGCGTTCGAGAACGGCTACCACTCCTCCCAGAACTGCCTCAAGCTCGACGGTCAACCCAGCGGGCACTCGGGGGGCACCGACCAGATCGGCCGTTGCGTGCTCAACCCTGCCGGCATCGACCTGTCGACGGCGGCCGCTAACCAGTTGGGTTTCTCCGGCAGCGGCTGGGTCACGGTCACCTTCCTCTGGGAGCCCCTGCGCAACAACATCGTCTCGGTGAGCAGCAACATGGTCGTCGATGTCGCGGGCGTCTCGAGCGAGCCCGGCGGTCGGGTGATCCAGTGGTCACAAAACGGGGGACCTAATCAGCAGTGGCGTTTCCTGGCGCTGAACGCCGACACCTTCGTGGTCCAGTCGGTCAACAGCGGACAGGTCCTCGACGTGGCGGGCGCCTCGTTCGCCGACGGTGCCCAGGTGATCCAGTGGCCGTGGAACGGCGGAGCCAACCAATGGTGGCGGTTCGAACCGGTGGGTGGCGGCGCGTTCCGACTCGTGTCGGTGAGCTCCGGCAAGGTCGTTGACGTGGCCGGTGTCAGCTTCGACGAAGGCGGCACGGTCATCCAATGGCCGTGGAACGGCGGAGCCAACCAGCAGTGGCGGCTGGCACCTATCGGCAACGGTTGATCAACCGCGCCGGTCGCGGAAACGACACATGACCGGCCCCGCACCCACGAGATCAGCTTCCACGACCTTCAAGGAACAGCGCGACGCCCTGTTTGGCGACACCGAGCTGCGAGGGTCGGATTTCGCCCGGGCCTACGCGGCCATGGCCGACGACTGGTTGCGCGACCTGCTGGGAGACGAACCAGGTGTCACCCTCGTCGCCCTCGGCGGCTACGGGCGGCGCGAGCTGTGCCCCCACAGCGACCTCGACGTCCTGCTGCTCCACGACGGTCACCGCGATCTCGACGCACTGGCCAATCGCATCTGGTACCCGATCTGGGACGCGGGGATGCGTCTCGACCACAGTGCCCGCACCGCACGCGAGACATTGCGCCTGGTTCGCTCCGACCTCAAGGTGGCCATGGGCCTTCTCGATGCCCGGCCTGTGGCCGGTCCTCCCACGTCCGCCGAGGATCTCCAGGCCAAGGCCGCCAGCGAGTGGAAGGAGCACGGACGACGTTTCCTCCACGAACTGTCGAAGTCGACCCGGCAACGCCATGCCTCCTTCGGCGACGTGGCGTTCCTGCTGGAGCCCGATCTCAAAGAGGCCAAGGGCGGCCTGCGCGACCTCACCGCGCTGAGGGCCGCGGCCGTGGCCGCACCGTTCGCCGTCCGGGTCGATCTTGGCGACGCCGCCGCCGAGGTCCTGCTCTCGGCTCGGATCGAACTGCACCGTGCCTCGGGCCGTCCCAACGACCGCCTGCTCCTCCAGGACCAGGACGACGTGGCCGCCCGCCTGGGCT
>JBBRXY010000134.1:0-6306 GCA_038238185.1 Acidimicrobiales bacterium | reverse complement strand
CACTCACCGGTGACCTCGACGACGGCCATCTTGGCCGCGGCCTCGTCGACGATGGCCTTGTCGGCGGCGACGGTGGCCACCAGGGCCTGCAGGGCCAGGTTGTTGATCGCCCGGGGCAGGCCGCGTCCGGCATGGTGGATGACCGCCACCGCATCGTCACTGAAGAGCGGGTCCGAACGCCCGGCCAGGCACAGGTGATGTCGGATGTACGCGAGGGTCTCGGCCAGGTCCATGCCCTCCATGTGGACCCGCAGGGTGATGCGCTGGTCCAGCGCGGCCATGGTCGCCTGGTGCAGTCGGCGCCTCAGCGTCGGTTGACCGATGAGCACCACCGCAGCAGGCGAGCGACTGTCCATCTCCGCGTTGGTGATCATCCTCAGATCCTCGAGCTGGTCGGTGTCGAGCAGGTGGGCCTCATCGACGACCAGCAACACCCGCCGCCCCCGCTCGGCCTCGGCACACGCCAGCGCCTCGGCGGCCTGCGGCACGAGGGCGGCACGGTGGAAACGGGGCGCCCCGCCGAGAGCGGCGACCACCAACGAGAGGATCCCTCGGCCGCCGACAGTCGGGTTGGCGCAGTAGATGACCTGGGTCCGCGACGGGTCGAGGGAGGCCACCGTGGCCCGGGCGACCACCGTCTTGCCGCACCCGACCTCACCGGTCAGGGTGCCCAGCCCCCGCTCGGCCACGCACCACGACAGCCGGGCGACGGCCTCGGCATGCGCGCCGGAACGGAACAGTGACCCCGGTGCCAGATCCCGGCCGAAGGGCATGCGGGTGAAGCCATAGAACGAGCACAGCCGATCCACGCTCATCGCGTCGTCTCCTTGTCGGTGTCGTCGGTGGTGGTGGTGGTGGTGGTGGCGTCGGGGACCGGTGAGGGAATCTCGGCATAGGCGATGCGCCGGGCCGCCTCGGCGGCCACCCGGGCGGCGACCAGGCCCAGGTAGTCGATGCCCGACGGCTTCGGCGCCGGCGCCGCCTCGGGGCGCGCCGCGGGGTGAGTGTGGCGCCGTATCTGGCGAGGCATGGCCTTGCCCATCGGCCGTCCCTGATAGCGCACCTCGATGTCGGTCAGGTCGAAGGGGTCGAAGACCAGCTCCACCTTGGCCTGGGCGAGGGCGGCGTCGAGCTCGTAGTGGTTGCCGAACAGACTGACGGAGGCGGTCTTGTCCGCGGTGCGAACCGCCGACCACAAGAACGCCTCGTGCAGCTCGGCCGGGCTCGGCCGGCGCAGCGCCCGGGCCCGCATGAGGCGATCCAGCGGCGTCTCGCCCGTCTCGGAATGGCGCGTCCGGTGATAGACGCCCTCGAGCCAGGCGCCGAACAGCTCGTTGAGCTCGCCCAGGCTGGCAGCGCCTCCCCGGGCGTCCAGTTCGACCAGGAACTGCGTGCGCACGGTGCGGAAGAAGCGCTCAATCTTGCCTCGCGAGGCCGGCTGGCCGGGACGACTGTGGGCGATGGCGATGCCGAGCACGGCAAGGGTGCGGTTGAACGGCGCGGAGGTGAACGCACTGCCGTTGTCGACGAAGCACTTCTCGGGGATCCCCCGCGACTCCAAGCCACGGCGCAGGGCGGCCTCGAGGCGCACGGTGTCCTCGGCTTGGCCCCACCGCCAGCCGGGAACGGCCCGGGACCAGTCGTCGATGAACGCGCACAGCACCGCCTTGCGGGCGCCCACCACCGGGCCGTGCAGACCATCGCCAGTCCACAACGCTCCGAACTCGGTCGCCTCGAAACGCCCGAAGGCCACCGGCGGACGCCCGTCGGGCGAGACGTTGAGGCCCAGTCGGGCGAAGTGGCGCTGCAGCGTGCGGGCCGAGACCTGGCCCACCTTCGCCTCGGCCAGGTCTCGGGCCACCTGGGCGGCGGTGCGCCCCGGTGCCTCGCGCTTGAGCACCTCGGCCCGATCCAGGATGGCGGCGGCCGTGCGCGTCGGCTGGGCCCGCACGCCGGGCACCAGCCCGGCGAAGCCACCGGCGCGCCAGGCCCGCAGCCAGCGGCGCAGCGTCGGCGCCGAGACCTCCACCCGCCGGCCGTCGGGGCCCACGTGATCGATGCTCACCAGCGCCCGCACCAGCGCCCCCCGCTCACGGGCGCCGACGTCGGGGGCCGCCAACGGACGGATCAACGAATAGCGGAACAGCGCCACCTGCTGACGGCGCTCGTCGAAATCCACCTTGTAAGCCCTCCTCGTCTGCGGCGTCGGGTCACCGCACAGCCTGAAGGACTCAGCCCGGCGGCGGCAGAGGGCAACTCGTGTTGGACAACAGCTTCCCGCCCGAGGTCCCGGCCACGAAGGCCCACAGCGGTGACGGCCCCAGCCGTCGACTCGCCGCCTCGGCCGCCACCCCGATCGCCTCCAGGGCATCGGCGGCTGGGGACCCACGGGCCTCGATCGCCCCCAACCCGGCGTCGAAGTGGTGGGCCCAGGTGGCGAACAGGTCCCGGATCTCGGGAGCTCGGGCCACGAAGCGGCGCAGCCACCAGCGGGCGGTATCGGGGAGCACCCCTGCCTCGGCGGCGACGGTGGCCCGGCTCTTGGCCTCGACGAACCGGGCGTGCAACGCCTCGCCGATCACCTCGGCCAGATCCCGTCGCCGGACCAAGACAACGGTCGGTAACAGCACGTGGGTGACCAGGCACGTCGCCGACGCGCAACGAGATCGACGGGGCCGGAGGCTGACGTAGCGACCCCGATCACGAAGGATCCGCCTCCTGGCGAAACCCCATGGACGGAGGCGGCCAGCATTGCAGGCCACGCACTCGTACTCCCCGGCGACCAACCTCGCCTCGACTCGATCCGAGTCGGCCTCTACCATCATCATGCGAGCTACACCTCGCCGCATCAGACGGGTCCCCCCTCGCCATCCGGTCAAGGAGAGGGTGAGGGGGTCCCGTGCGCGTCGGACCTAACGCTCAACACGCTGTCCGCGCCCTGCCACCCCCCGCAACCCGGACCGACCGCGGCTCCAAGGCGCGATCACAACCGATGTCGCCTCGGGCCCCTCCGCGCTCAGAACGAGTGGCGCTCAACAAGAGTGGAGACGATCAGGGACAGAGTTGCCGGCCCTCTCTGTCATCTCTGAAGGATGATCTGAGACGAGCGGGTTGTAGACCATCCCACTGAACTGAGGGCGAGACCGGAGCAGTAGACGAGATGACCATGCCAACCCTGACCGAACGCGCCCATGATGGTGCAGTGGGCGATCCCACGCAGCCGGACCGACCCCGACGACGGAGGTTCTCCTCCGAGTACAAGCTGGCGATCCTGGCCGACTACGACCGCCTCACGATGTCGGTGACAAGGGCGCCCTGTTGCGCCGGGGAGGGCCTTTACAGCTCCCAGATCGCGGAGTCGCGCCGGGCTCGCGACGCCACAGTGCCCTGCATCCCACCCGGACCACGCCGGAGCGGCCCAACCGGGCGGCGACCTACGCGCTGGCGAAGGCGAACCAGCGGGCCGACCGGGCCGAGGGCGAGTTGGCCAAGACACGGCGGGCGCTGGAGATCATGGGAAAAGCACACGCGCTCTTTGGAGACGCTTGCCGAGAGCGCGGACTGCGACCCCAAGCCGACGAGCTGATCGGCGTGAGCGAGCTCAGGCCCCTGGTCGGCCTGCGCCGGGCGTGTGCGCTGACCGGGCGGTGTCGGGCGTCGCACTACCGCGATGCCGCCGGCCCCCTGCACGGCCCTCCGAACCGGACGTGCGACTTCCGGTGAGTGGCGGGAGGGAACCTCCCCCTCCCGCTCTCGCAGGACCGGACGTGAGACTCTCGCCTCATCCGGCCCCCACAGGTCGGCTGGTGGTGCGTGGAAGCATGTGCCAGTGGGCGAAGAGCCTCGGCCGTTGCTGTCGGACAGCATCGAGCCAGGCCCACGCTTTGGTTGGCTTACCTCGCAGTCGCTTGAACTTGTGCATCGCCCATCGAACGAGATGCTCGTTGATGCGCTTCTCAAGGGAGTACAACTCGGAGCGGTAGAAGGCCCCGTAATAGTTGATCCAGCCTCGGACCTGGGCGTTGATCGCCCTGGCGAGGTCAGACAGGCTTGTTCCGGTGCGACGGTTGAGGTGCCAGTCCCTCATCTTGTGGCCGACCGCTTTCCTCGCCTTTTGGCTCATGGCCGGCAAGTAGCCCACGAAGAGCCCTCGTCGGCCACTGGCCCGGCGTGCCCGAAAGGTGTAGCCGAGGAAATCGAAGCTGGTGTGCTCCGAGGTTCCTCGACGCTGGCCGTCTTTGCAGTAGACGGCCCTCGTCTTGTCGGGGTGCAACTCGAGGCCAAGGGCCCCGAGGCGGGTAGCGATGTCTGCCCGAAGGGTCCGGGCCTGTTCCTCGGTGTCGCAGTGGACCAAAATGTCGTCCGCGTAGCGCTCGAAGGGACAGCCGGGATGCTCCCGGTCCATCCAGCGATCGAACGCATAATGCATGAACAAGTTGGCGAGCAGGGGCGAGATCGGGGAGCCTTGCGGGGTCCCCTTCTCCCTTGACACGATGGACCCGTCGGGCATCTGCATGGGGGCTTCAAGCCACCGTTCGATGTACAACAGGACCCACCGCTCGTCGGTGTGGTGAGCTACCGCTTTGAGCAACAGATCATGGGGAACGCTGTCGAAGAAGGCCCGGACATCAAGGTCCAACGCCCAGTCCTGTTTCCAACAGCGCTTGCGAGCCACAGCCAACGCGTCATGGGCGGAACGCCCAGGGCGGTAGCCGTAGCTGTCCGGGTGGAAGATCGGCTCGAGCTTCTCCTCCAACAGCATCGCTGCTGCGGTCTGCGAGACCCGGTCGGCCACATTAGGCACGCCGAGCAAACGGACCCCCATCCCATGATCCTTCGGTATCTCCACCGCCCGCACCGGCCCAGGAAAGTAGCTTCCCGAACTCATCCGGTTCCACAACTTGTAGAGGTTGGTCCTCTCCTTGTTGGCGAATTCGGTGGTGCTGACAGCGTCCACGCCCGGCGCCCCGGTGTTCGCTCGAACCCTCTCCCACGCCTCAAACACGAGACGCTTCGAAATGTCAAACGACTTCACGTTCAGCTGTGGTCCGCTCACCGGCTCATCCCCCGGAGGGTTGACCAGCGGGTGACCTGGCCTGCACGACCCCTTCGCTCCAGCCTCATTACAAGACCTTCATCGCTACTACGAGTCGTCCCGTCCCTGTGCCCCGCATCGGTACTCTGCCGCTCACGGGTTTGGCCGCTTGCGGTCCTCCCTCTTGGCGACCAGGGGGCCGACATCACCCATTTCGACTGGCCGCCAGTATCGAGGCGACAGGTTCTCCTGTTCCATGCCAGCGCCTGCAACGAGCTCACGCCACCTATACGCCGGACACCGCCAGGACCACATACAGGCAGCTTCCTGGCTGAGGGAACATCCCAAAGGACGTTCCTTTGTCCTGGGACATGCGATCCTCCCAGTTTCGGTGTCATCAAGAGCCTTTCGACGCGTCAGCAGTGGTTCACACATGTTCGTCTTCTCGCTGCCCACCTGACCCGCTCATGGCGGACCTTTTCCGCAACGCTCACCACACCGGCTCTTGACCGATGCAGCTTGCGGTGGTTTGGGATCTCCGCCTGCACGGCGACCCCGGAGGACCTACCTCCATCACTGGCACAGCACGGATCGTGCTGCCGATCTTCTACATCGTCATCACTTTCCTTTCAGGACACACACCGCATCCGGCTCTCCACGAGCGCCTCTCGGCTACGCGACCTCCTTGGTCGTCATCTCGCTCCACGGCGTCGGGACCGCCGCCCCCGGTAGCGGTAGCGGGTCACCGGCCCCGCTACTCGTCGCCTCGCTCGGCCAGCCACGCGCAGGGCTCGCCAGTTCTGCGACCAGCCACGATGTCGAGCAGGACGCCTCCAATGAAGTCAGCGAGGGTGCGGGCTAAATGTCGAGGAACCTCACGTCCTTGGCATTGGTCTGGATGAAGTGCTTTCGCAGCTCCACGTCGTCGCCCATCAGCACCGACAGGATCTCGTCGGCCTGGGCCGTCTGCTCCACCGACACCCCGAGCAGAGTGCGGCGAGTGGGATCCATGGTGGTGTCCTTCAGCTCGCCGAAGTCCATCTCGCCCAGGCCCTTGAGGCGCTGGAACTCGAAGCTCTTGCCCGGGTTGTCGGCCAGGAAGCGATTGCGCGTCGCGTCGTCCTTGAGGTACACCTTGTCCTTGCCGACCACGGTGGAGTAAAGGGGGGGCTGGGCGATGAAGATGTGGTTCAGCTCCACCAGCGGCTTCATCTGGCGGAAGAAGAAGGTGAGCAGCAGGGTGCGGATGTGGTTGCCGTCGACGTCGGCGT
>JBBRXY010000133.1:0-6309 GCA_038238185.1 Acidimicrobiales bacterium | reverse complement strand
GTCGGGGCTGGCCACGATGCGGGGCGCTGGCAGGGACAATGCCGAGGCCGCCCGGGAGGCGACCACGGCCGGGTCCACGGCGGTGGTGGTCGTGGACGATGTGCTGGTGGTCGTCTGGGCGCCTGCCGGTACCCAAACGCCGAGGAGCAGGCACCCGAGCAGCACGACCAACAGCGCCAGCCGGGACCTCATCGGATGTCGTCCGGGGCGCTGACGCCCACCCGGGAGCGCGCTTTGCCCTCGCCCCGAATGGACACCGGCCCGATCCCGACTATCCCGAGGATCACCAGGGGCTGGGAGAAGGTGATCGCCACTTCCACGGTATCCGGGCCGGTCACCTGCACCGTCCCGGCATGGCCGGTGTCGGCCACGTACTCCTGGGCGGCCCGGGTGGCCCCCGCAGGGTCGAGGACCAATGGGCCCCCGGCCCGATACCTGCCCGTGTCGTACACGGAGGCCCCCGCTCGGGCCGCAGCCTCGGCCTCGGCACCGGCTTTGCGGTTGGCAGCCAGGATCACCCCGCCGTCGACCACCAGCCCGGCCAGCAGAATCAGGGCGGACACGAAGACCACCAGGAACGCGCTCACCTGACCCCGTTCGTCCCGGGTCAAGGCCCGAAGCCCCGGTAGGCGTCGATGGGGGCGACGAAGCGGCTGCTCAGGGTCTTGGTGCCCGACATCAACGGCGCCAGGTCCGACATCGGCACGCCGCAGGTGACGGTGACCACGGCTCGGCCGCCGGCCACCAGATCACCTCCGGTGGTGATCGACAGGTTCCCGCATATCGAACTACCAGCGCCCAGACTGGCACGGGCGGCGTCCTCGGCGGCCGCAGCGGCCTCGCCAGGATTGCGAACCAACGATGCCGCCCGGGCGCCGTCGCGGGCGGCGGCGTCCACCTTTGCCCGGGCTGTCGCCAACCGGCCGAGGGCTACCACGAAGAGCAGGAGCGTCACCAGGACAGGCACCCAGATGACCAGCTCGATGGTGGCCAGGCCCCGCTCGTCGCGTCTCATGGGCCCGTATCCGGCCGGAAGCGCTCGACGGGTCCCGCAGCCGTGGCCCGGACCGGCAGTGAAAGGCCAGGGACGACCGAGACCGCACGGCCGCGGACCTCGACATCGACCGCGTCGGAACCCCGGCTGGCGGTGATCGTGGGTGCGAGGAGCACCTGAGAGCCCGCGGCGGCGATCATGGCCCGGGCCCGGTCCTGGCCCGCGGCGGCGGAGCCGTCCTCGGCTCGGGCGGCCCGCGCCCCTTCTTGCGCTGCTGCGGTGGCCACATGGGATGCGTGAGCCCAGAGGCCGAACTGCACTACCAACATGATGCAGAAGAACATGACCGGGAAGATCATGACCAGCTCGACTGTGGCCAAGCCGCTCTCTGATCTCACGCAGCGAGGTCGCCACCTCTTCGGCCGCATCGGCCGGGGTGCCCGAACCCCTTAGAGGTTGATGCCGCCGGTCTTGGTGGACACCTTCGAGGCGATAGCGGCGGCGGCCGCCGCGGCCATGGCCACGACGGCGGCCACGAGCACCACCCACTCCGCCGTTGTCAGCCCTTCCTCCCCCCGATTGCGGAGAGCATCGATCCGAACCATCAGCCACGCCATCAGAGGGCTCATCGTCATCATGGGAGCGATCTTTGTCGCTGCGGTGGGCGCTGACAAGAGGTGACTTGACAGCAGTAGATCGATCTACATATAGAGGCCCATATCATCTAGTGCCACGATGTCCCTAGATCACAGGCGGGGCTGGAGGACTCACGATCTTCCCCTTTTCGGTGGGCTGGCCGCAGCAGTAGCTTGGTCCGGATGACGACCACCACGGTCGAGGACGTGACATCGAACCGGCGGCCGTCCGCCTCTCGCCGCCGGATGGTCGCTCCCAGGCCGCCCGGGCACCGGCGCAACCGGGCGGCGGTCGTGCTCGGCCTTTTGCTGGTCGTGGGCTTCGGCCTCGGCGCCGCAGCGCTCTACGCCAGCGCTGGCCAGCGCGACGCGGTCCTGGCGATGGCCCGAGAAGTCCCCGCCGGTGCCCGCATCACCGACGCAGACCTTCGGGTTGCCAGGGTGCAGGCCGATTCCTCCACGACGCCGGTGCCAGTCTCCGCTCGCTCCCAGGTGGTGGGCAGGGTGGCCCGAGTCGGGTTGGTCCCCGGGTCACTGCTCACCCCGGCTCATTTGGCCCCAAAGGGCGAAGGCCTGCCGGCGGGTCAGAGCGTCGTTGCCCTCCTGCTCCAGTTCGGCCAAGCCCCGGCACTCAGCCCCGGAGATCGGGTGATTGTGGTCGCCCCGGCCCAGAATCTCAACGTTGCCGCCCAGGTGTTCGCCGTCGACCGGCGCAGTCCGAGCAGTGACGACATACGGGTTTCGCTCCTGGCCGACGACGCCAACGCCACCCGGATCGCCTCCATCGCCGCGGCCAAGGGGGAGATAAGTGTGGTGCTGCGCCCGCCGCAGGGCCAGTGACGCTCCTCGCCCTCGTCTCACCCAAAGGTTCCCCGGGCGTGTCGACGGCGGCGCTCGCCATGGCCGCCGCCTGGGCACCGGACAGAGCAGTTCTGGTGGCCGAGGCAGACCCCGCCGGCAGCGCCCTGGCGCCCCGGTTCGGGTTCCCCTACGAGCGCGGCGTGTCCAGTCTGGCGCCGGCCAGCCGGCGGCGCTTCCTGACCACAGAGGTAGAAGACCACGCCCAGGCCTTGCCGATCGGCATGGGACGCCCCGAAGTGCTTGCCCTCGTGGGTGTGCGAAGCGCCGAGCAGAGCCGGGTGCTCCATAGGTTCTGGGAGGTATTCGCAGCGGCAATGGCAGCGGAGGACGAGCCCGACGTGATCGCCGACTGCGGGCGCCTCTGGCCCGAGTCGCCCGCCATGGGCCTCGTGAAGCGAGCCCACATGACCCTCGTCTTCACTCGGCCTGACGTGGAAGGGGTGGTCCAGGCCCAGCTTCGGGCCACCGCACTGCAGGAGGCGGGCGTTGAGCCCGAACGCCTCGCCGTCGTGGTGATCGGCAAGGTGCCCTACGACGAGGCGGCAGTGGCCGAGGCGCTCGACGTGCCGGTCCTCGGAACCCTGGCCTTCGACCCGAAGATGGCGGCCCTGCTCGGTGGTCAGCGGGCCGGTCGCAGGATGCGCATGGCCCGCTCCCCGCTGATGCGCTCAGCTCGGGGTCTCGGTGATCGTCTGTCAGAGGTGGTTCTGCCCCACACGGCAGGCCCGGCCGCTACCTGGAGGCTGGACGAGGGCGCCGCTGACATTCCCGCCGGAGTCATCGCTCTGGGAGGTGAGGTAGGTGAGTGAGCTGGTCGAGCGGGTCCGCCAGGCCGTCGCCTCTCGGCTAGAGGAGGAGATGGAGGCTTTGGGCGCCGAGGGCGCTCCCATCGAGTCCATTGACGACCATCACCGCCGAGCGCGCGAACTGATCGCCCTGGAGTTCGACCGCCAGGCCCAGTCCGAACTCCAATCGGGCACGGGTGGCCTTATCGAGTTGAGCCAGGACCAGGAGGATGTCCTCGCCCGCTCCGTCCTTGATCGCCTCTACGGCCTCGGTCGCCTGCAGTCGCTGATCGACGACCCGAGCATCGAGAACATCAACATCAACGGGGCCGACGGCGTGTGGGTGAAGCGAGTAGGCGGGGGCAAGGAGCGGGCGCCGGCAGTGGCCGACAGTGACGAGGAGCTGATCGCCCTCATCCGCCACGCCGCGGTACACCTCAGCCCGAGCGAGCGCCGCTTCGACACCGGCACGCCCATGCTCGACATGCGCCTGCCCGACGGCAGCCGACTGTCGGCGGTCATGAGCGTCTCGGCCCGGCCGGCGGTGTCGATCCGCCGCCACCGCTTCCTGGTCGAGGAGGAGGCCAGCCTCGATCGCCTGGTGGAGCTGGGTGCCATCGACCGCGGGCTGCGGGAGTTCCTCGCCGCCGCCGTCCGGGCCCGCAAGACGATGGTCATCGCCGGGGGCACCAATGCCGGGAAGACGACGCTGCTGAGGGCCCTGGCGAACGAGATCCCCCCGCATGAGCGACTGGTGACGATCGAGAAGTCCCTGGAGCTGGGCCTGGACCAGTTCACCAATCTCCACCCCGACTGCGTGGCCCTGGAGGCGAGGGAGGCCAACACCGAGGGAGAGGGCGCGGTCGGCATGAACGAGCTGGTCCGGCGGGGGCTGCGGATGGACCCTGACCGGGTCATCGTCGGTGAGGTCCTGGGCGACGAGGTGATCGACATGCTCAACGCCATGAGCCAGGGCAACGAGGGATCGCTCTGCACCATCCACTCGAACTCCTCCGAGGGAGCCTTCCGGCGCATCTGCGCGTATGCAGTCCAGTCGCCCGAGCACCTGGGGGTGGACGCGACCTGCCTGCTGATTGCCGGAGCGGTGGACTTCGTGATCTTCGTGGACCAACTCGACGAGCGCCATACCGGTGGTTCGCTGCGCCGGTTCGTGGGCTCGGTCCGCGAGGTTCTGGGGGCCGAAGGCACCGCAGTGCTCTCCCACGAGGTGTTCAGGCCTGCCTCGGGGAACGATCGGCGGGCCGTCCCGGGCGACGCTGCCGCCTGTCTCGACGACCTGCGCCGCCATGGCTATGACCCTCGCCTGTTCCGGCGGGCCCGCGGCTGGTGGGCAGTGGAGTGAGGGAGCTGGCGTTTGCCTGCGGCGCCGGCGTCGCCCTGGGGCTCCTGCTGCTGTCCTGGGGCCTTCAGCGCCCTGAGCAGGACCAAAGGCCGTCTCGCGTCGATCCCCGCCGACTCAGCCTGGCCATGCTGGTCGGCTCCCTCGCCGGCTTCATTACCGGATGGCCGATCGGCGCCCTGCTGATCGGAGCCCTGGGCTTCGCCGCCCCCAGCCTGGTGGGAGGCAAGAAGCGGGCCGAAGCCGTGATCGCCCGGACCGAGGCGGTGGCGGCCTGGACCGAGACGCTGCGCGACACCCTGGCCGCCACCTCGGGGCTGCAGCGGGCGATCGTGGCCACCGCGGCGGTGGCTCCGAAGCCGATTGCCCGGGAGGTGGAGGCCATGTCCGCGCAACTGCGAGCCCGCCAACCCCTGCCCCAGGCGCTGCGTGCCTTCGCTGATGACTTGTCCGACGCCACCGCCGACCTGGTGGTCTCCACCCTGGTCCTGGCCTATGAGCGCCGGGCCGGCAACCTCTCGGCACTCCTGGGTGCATTGGCCACCTCGGCCCGGGACGAGGCGGCCATGCAGCGGCGGATCCTTGCCGACCGGGCCAGCGTGCGGGCCGCGGTTTCGGTGGTCACCGTCTTCACCATCGGCGCCTTCGTGGTGCTCGTTGCTTTCAACCGGTCCTTCCTGCGCCCCTACGACAATGCGTTCGGCCAGGTGGTCCTCGCCATCGATGGCGTCATGTTCGGGATGGGGCTGTGGGCCCTGCACAAGCTGGGCCGCCTGCCCACCACCGAACGAGTGCTGACCGCGAGCGTGCGACCGCTGGTGGCCCTGTCGGAAAGCAAGACATGACCGCAGCCGCCATCGTCGGCTGTGCCATTGGCCTCGGCCTCTACCTGATCGTCCGCGGCCTGTTCCCGTCACGTCCCACGTTGGCGACTCAGGTGCGGTCACTGTTGGATCACGCCGCACCGGAGCCGCGAGTCGAGGCTACCCAGGCGTCGGGCTTCCAGGCCGCATTGGAGCGCCGATACGGGTCGTCCTTGGTCGAGCTACTGGCCACCGCCGGCCTCGACCTCCGATCCACCTCCCGTCAGCAGGACCTCCGGATCACCGGGGGGCGCATGGAGACCCTCGTGGTGGAGAAGCTCATGCTGGCCACCACTGGGGCCTTCTTCCCTGTCCTCCTGGCGGGGGGCTTGTCCCTCGGTGGCATTCATCTGCCCACGGGGCTGATCGCCCTGGCCGCGATCCTCTTCGCTGCCGCCGGCTTCCTGCTACCTGACGCCACGTTGCGCCAACGGGCCAACGAGCGTCGCAAGAGCTTCCGCTACGCACTCTCGGCCTTCCTCGACCTGGTGTCGATCAGTCTCGCCGGAGGTGGCCTGGTGCAGGGGTCTCTGCAGGACGCGGTTGCAGTGGGTCGCGGGTGGGCCTTCGACGAGTTCCGTCGGCCCTTGGAGCTGACGCGGGAGAAGGGCCGCCCGCCCTGGGAAGACGTGGGCCGCCTGGGAGCGGAACTGGGAGTTCCTGAGTTGGAGGAACTTGCCGGCAGCCTGACACTGGCCGGGGCCGAGGGTGCCCGGGTCCGCCAGTCCCTCATGGCAAAGGCGGAATCGTTGCGCCAGCGCCGCATGACGGAGGCGGAAGCGGAAGCGAATGAGTCCAGTGAGCGGATGGT
>JBBRXY010000132.1:0-6425 GCA_038238185.1 Acidimicrobiales bacterium | reverse complement strand
GCCGGACCATGGGCACGTCGACGATATCGCCGAGGCCCTCGCCCCGCAGCCAGTACATGACCCGGAGGATCTCGCTGCGCCAGTACAGATTCCGTAGGGCCTCGGATTTCGGGATGGAGCTCACGGCATGCCTCCAGGTTCCCGCGCTGAACCTCACCAACGCTGACTCTCGTCAACGCTAAGTTGCTCCAACTACGTGGCGACGGGATACATACAGGATACATCTAGGCAACCCTCGACCGCCGGTGGTTCTTTCAAATTCTGGTCGACTGTCGTGGCCGTGCGTGATGGGGCAAGATTGCTACCTGTCAGCCGATTCACCGGAGGGAGTTGAGCCCATGGTACGGCGCTGAGCCAGTTGTGCATCGTCGTTCGGTCGAACGACCACCTCCGCCGAGTGCCGTTCCCACCGGGGCGCGGCCGGCCCCTGAGATGTCGGGGTCCAGGCGGGTCCCACTACACAACTCAGGAGGAATTATTCATGTCGTCCGCTGCTGTCGACACCCCTGTCGACACCCGCCCCGCCTACCTGATCGCTCTCGAGAAGGTCGTGGCCGAGGTCGTGGCTCCCCGTGCCGTCGAGATCGATCGCGACGCCCTCTTCCCCAGCGAGGCCATCGATGCCTTGGGCGAAGCCGGCCTTCTCGGCCTCGTCAGTGCGCCCGACGTCGGCGGCATGGGCGAAGGGTTCCGAGCGGCCACCTTCGTGGTGCGAGAGCTGGCCGCCCACTGTGCGTCCACCGCCATGGTGGTGATGATGCATTACGCAGCCACGGCGGTCATCGAGGCCAACGGCCCCGTCGAGGTACGCCAGGCGACCTCCCGCGGTGACTACCTGGCCACCCTGGCCTTCTCCGAGTTCGGATCGCGGAGCCACTTCTGGGCTCCCGTGAGCTCGGCGACAGCCGACGGCGACACCGTGCGCCTGGATGCCCGGAAGAGCTGGGTCACCGGGGCCGGCCACGCCGACGGCTACGTCTGGTCCAGCCAGCCGCTGTCGGCCGACGGGGCGAGCACCCTGTGGCTGGTCCCCGCCGATGCCACGGGCCTGGCCGTCGGTGCCCCCTTCGACGGCCTCGGCCTCCGAGGCAACAGCTCCAGCCCCATGACCGCCGACGCGGTCGGTGTAGGCGCGGACGCCATGCTCGGTCCCGACGGTGGGGGATTCGACATCATGATCGGCACCGTCCTGCCCTGGTTCCAGGTCATGAACGCAGGGTTCTCGGTGGGCACCGCCGGAGCGGCCACGGACAAGGCGGCCGCCCATGCCGGGGCCACCCGCCTCGAGCACCTCGACCAGTCGTTGGCCGACAACCCGGTCGTGCGGTCCAAGATCGCCCGCATGCGGATCACCACCGACCTGGCCGACGCCCTGCTGCTCGACACGCTCGTGGCCCTGGAGACGGGTCGAGCCGACGCCACCCTGCGGGTTCTCGAGGTCAAGGCCGCCGCCAGCACCGCGGCCACCGAGGTCACCGACCTGGCCATGGGGGTCTGCGGAGGTTCGGCGTTCCGCAAGGAGGTTGGCGTCGAGCGCAACTTCCGCGACGCCCGGGCGGCAACGGTCATGGCTCCGACCACCGATGTCCTCCACGACTTCATCGGCAAGGCCGTCTGCGGCCTGCCTCTCTTCTGATGGCGGAACCGTCTTCGGTGCACACGACGGACGCCTTGGCCATGGGCGCCGTGGCCTACGACGCCAAGGTCGTGACCATCTGGGAAGGTTTCCGCGACTGGTTCCGCACTCAGGGCCTCGACTTCGACTACGTGCTCTATCCGAACTACGAGGCTCAGGTCGAGGCGCTGGCCGCAGGCGCCATCGACGTGGCGTGGAACTCACCACTGGCCTGGGCGCGGTCCCATCGCCTGGCGACGGCCGCAGGCACCATGGTGTCGGCCGTCGCCATGCGCGACACCGACTGCGACCTGACCTCGGTGGTCGTCGTACGCGCCGACTCCGAGATCGCAGCCGTCCCCGACCTGGCCGGGCGCACCGTGGGGGTCGGGGCCGTCGATTCGCCCCAGGCCACCCTGATCCCGGTCGGTCACCTGCGATCGCTCGGCCTCGTCGCCGGCCGCGACTTCACCGTGCGCACCCACGACGTGGCGGTGGGGAAGCACGGTGACCACGTGGGCGGCGAGCGTGACGCCGCCGTGGCCCTGATGGCCGGCGAGGTCGACGCCGCCTGCCTCATCGACGGCAACCACCTGCTCTTCGCCACGGAGGGCACCCTGCCCCCCGGGGCCACGCGGGTCGTCACCCAGACGCCGACCTACGACCATTGCAACTTCACGGCGGCGTCGTCCGCTCCATCCGAGGCCCTCGAACGGTTCACAGCCCTCCTCCTGGGCATGTCCTACGACGACCCCGTCGTGCGTCCCCTCCTCGACCTCGAGGGCCTCAAGCAGTGGCGTCCCGGTCGTACCAGTGGCTACGCGCTCCTGGAGGCGGCCGTCGCCGAGCAGGGTTTCTACGACGAGAAGGGCAATGTCACCGCCGCCGACTATCGACCTTGACCGCCTGAGCCTCGACCGCGGCGGCCAGCTCCTGTTGAAACGGGCCCTGGCGCCCCTCGAACCCGGGACCCGGTTGGAGGTACGGGCCAAGGACCCCGACTCGGCCATCCAACTGCGGGCCTGGTGCCGCGGGCGCGGCCATGCCTTCGAAGCCGCCGGTCCTGGGCCCGAGCGGCCCTCTGAACGGGGTGAGCTCGGATCTGGCGTCGTGGTCGGTTGGGTCACGCGGGGCACGGCGGTGGACGCCCGTCTGGCCGGGGCCCAGCGGGCCGGCGGTCCCGCGGGTGAGGTGGCGGCCAGAGCCGAGGCCACCTGGGGCCTGGCCGCCCGCGGGGCCCTGGTGGAGGCTGGTGGGCCCGAGTTCCGATTCGCCCTCGATACCACCGGCGTGGTGTGGGCCGACACGGCCGCGGCGATCTACCGCCAGGCGGTCGCGTCGCAATGGGATCCGGCCACGGCCATCGACTGGGACGCGGTCGTCGACCTTCCCCCCGATGTCGAGGCGGCGGTCGTCACGCTGATGACCTACCTGGTCGAGAACGAGAACGCCGCCCTCGTCGTTCCCGCCCGCTTCCTGAGCCAGGTCCATCCCCACTTCCGGGAGGTGGTTGGGGTGCTCGCCGTGCAGATCGCCGACGAAGCCCGCCACGTCGAGGTGTTCACCCGGCGGGCGCAGCTCACCGGCCGCCCCCTCGGACTCTCGACGGCCGGCGGCCAGGCGTCGCTGCAGTCCCTCGTCAACGAGCCCGATTTCGCCATCGCCCACTTCCTACTGTCGGTTCTCGGCGAGGGGACGTTCCTGTCCCTGCTGTCGTTCATCGAGCGTCACGCCCCTGACCCGGTCACCCGGCAGGTCACCCACCTTGCTTTGGCCGACGAAGCCCGGCACGTCGCCTTCGGCATGGCCCATCTCGGACACGTCCTGGCTGCCGACCCGCATCAGCGAGGCCGGCTGGCCGCCGCCGTCCGGCGCCGCCATGACGCCCTGGCCCAGACCGCCGGCCTCAACGAGGAGGTGTTCGACGCCCTGGTCGTGCTGGCCGCAGGCTCCTGGGACCTCGAGGCGGTGGCAACCGGCTTCGCCCGGGTCCAGGCGCTGGAGGCGGAGATGGCCGATGGTCGCCGCCGACGGCTGGCGAAGCTGGGGTTCAGCGCTGCCGAAGCAGACGAGCTGTCCTCCTTGCACACCCGCAACTTCATGTAGGGCGGAGGACGGGTCGCTCCGCTAGTTCGCGTCGCCGTTCGGTGGTGGACCGGGTGGTTGTTCGACCTGCAGCTGCACCGGCACCGATACCTGTTTGGCCCGGATGCAGTACCGCTCGAGTAGCTCGCCGTTGACCGTGAGGGTGAACGAGTAGTCGCCCGGTGCCGGGATCACGAGGTTGGCGACAGGAACGGCGAGAGGCATGACGGTGGGATCGCCGTACTGCATGTCCGCGTCGGCTCCCACCCGGAAGACGGCCTCGACGTGCATGGGGAGAGCGTTGCCGTCGGCGTCCTCGAGACCCAGTGAGAGCTTGTGCTCGGCGTGGTAGGCGCTGAAGGGCACCTCCAGGACCCCGACCAGGGCCATCTGCGGCAGCATCTGCGGGAAGAGGGGGAAGTTGAGCCGGCCCCAGAAGCCCCCGTGCAGGTAGAGCTTGCCGTTGACGACCTCGGCGTGGTCGGCCGGAAAGAAGGCGAGCACCCGGAACGTTCGCGTCATGCGACGACCCTAACGCCCACTATCTGGTCAGGGGCTGGGTACCGCCAGGGGCAGGGCGAGCAGCCTCTCGGCCACCTCGTCGATGGCGGCCACCACGGGGCCGTCCCGGTCGAAGTCGTAGAGAGGGATCCCGGCCAGGTCGGCGTCGAGGACGGCGTCACCCCACGGCAGGTGGCCGTCGAAGGACATCCCGTGGCGCTCGCAGTACTCGGTCATGGCTTCGATGTGGGCCGCCTGGCGGATCTTGTTGGCAACCACACCGACGTGGCCGATGGGCAGCTCGGAGGCCAGTTCGGCCATGCGCCGGGCCGTCTCGTAGGATCGGTAGTACGGCTCGACGACCAGCATGAGCGCGTCGACATGGCGGGTCGTTCCCCGGCTCAGATGCTCCGGTGAGGCTTCGAGGTCGAGGATGGTGACCAGGTCGGTCTCCTGGCCGATGTCCATCAGCAGCCCGCTGACCGTGGCGTGCGCCGAGCAGAGACAGCCCTCGTCGGCGTGCTTGGGCAGGCACATCAACAACACGTTGACACCGTCGGCGGTGGTCACGCCGAAGTCCTTCACGACGGTGTCGACCGGGTCCTTCAACGCCGTACCGCCGTTGAGCCGGCGCGACACCAGGCCGGTGGGCAGTGGCTCGATGCCGCCGGCCACGTCGCGTTCGAGCCCGAGAGCGATGCCCACGTTCGGGTTGCTGTCCCCGTCGATGACGATGACCCGCTTCCCGCGCGCCGCCATGATTCGGGCGAGCGTGGCCGAGAACGTGGTCTTGCCGGCTCCGCCCTTACCGGCCACGGCGATCCGCAGGGAGGTGGGTGCCCGCGGCGGTTCGACTTCGGCTTCGATGATGTCGGTCATGGGTTCAGGTCAACATGGTTCGACTGGTGATGGATTCCCTGCACCGAGCGGGCCCATCGGTGCCGGATCCTCAGATCGGTGACTCCATACCGCTTGCCTTCAGGCCGTTTGCCTTCAGGCCGTTTGCCTTCAGGCCGTTTGCCTTCGGGCCGGTCGACTCGAAGGGGTCGGCGCCTTCCAGCGTGGCGGCATCGACCATGATCGGCTCGGTGATCGAGTCGTACCGTGTCAGGTAGGCGCTCAGGAATCGCCGGCCCTCTCGGAGTGCCCCGGCCCAGGCGTGCAGCCATTCGACACCTTCCTCCGTGAGGCGATAGCTCCGCCGGGCGGGTCCCGCCGAGGAGTGCTCCCACCACGAGGCCACCAGGCCGTCCTGCTCCATGACGCGTAGCCCGCGGTAGAGCCCACCGGGGTCGACGTTGGCCAGGCCCAGCTCCTTGATCTGGTCGAGGAGGTCGTAGCCGTGGGCGGGTGACTCGGCGATGAGCAGGAGCAGGCTGGCCCGCAGGTAGTTGCGGGGGAGCCCACCCTGAGGCTCTTCGTAGTTGCGTCCCTTCATTGCCGACGCTCGTTTGACATCTGGAAGGCCGGGCAGCCCTCCTGGCAGTCGGTGTCGTCGGGATCGGCAGGAAAGCAGTGGGGGCAGTCGGGGCCGCACTCGCCGTGGGCACCGTGGGTCAGCTCCTCGAAGGACTCGGCGAACTCGATGCCACCTTCGTGGCGGCCCAGCGCCGAGAGGCTGAAGCGGTCGCCGATGCAGTCGATCAGGCCCTCCTCGACGAGCTCGTCGAGGTAGCGGATTCCCGTGTCGGCGTCGACCCCGAGGAACCGCTCGATCACGGCGGCGTCGACGTCTTCACCGAAGCCCTCGCCATGCAGCCAGAACATGACCTGGAGGATCTCACTGCGCCAGAACATGGACTTCAGAGCACCGCAGTGAGGTGCGTCCAGCGTCTCACTCATGTACAACCTCCCGAGGCCGAAGAAATCGAGAAAACCGGTGTTGCCAGGGGGTCTTTCACGGGTAAGGACCACCTGACGGTTGATTCAGATAGGTGTAGTCTACATCTACTTGTCCCAAAAATCAGAGGGGTACTTCGCGATTATGGCGACCGACGGACGCAGGACCCGGGCCAGCACCCGAGGCAAGACCGGTGGTGGCGTGGCCACTCGTGAGAGTGGTCCGTCGTTCACCCCCGGCGCAGTCATGCCCGGCGGCCAGGGCCAGATGGAGAACTGGCGGGAGAACCCCCTCGACCCCATGGCGCCCATCGGCGTGCGCTCGCGGGCGGTGGAGCGTGACAGCTCGATCCTGCGCCTGGGCCCGCTGGAGAAGATCTACCTG
>JBBRXY010000131.1:0-6450 GCA_038238185.1 Acidimicrobiales bacterium | reverse complement strand
GCGATGAGGGCCAGGAGGAGGGCGTACTCCACCAGGGCCGCTCCACGCTCGGTGGTGCCGAACCGGGCCCGCATCCACGGAGCAACCATCTGACGGAAGTACGTGATCATGTCCATTGTCTTGCTCTCCTTTGAAGTTTCGCCCCGTTCGGGCCTCCCTTCTTGTATCGGGCCTAGTCGCAGATCGCTGAATGGGCCCTTCGACCCATTCCATAACGCCAGGCCGGTCAGGCATTGGCGACGGACTGGCCAACCGTGGAGAACTTGTCGGCTGCCGTGTGGCCCAGGTAGGTGACCGCGACCATGCAGAACACGGCGATGAGGATCAGGAGCAGGGCATACTCGACAAGAGCTGCGCCGCGCTCGTCGACCTGTCGGCTCGAGACCAAGGAGGTGAGCGTCCGCCGGTACGCGTCTACGATGGATCCCATGTATCGACTGCCTTCCGGTTGCATCGTCGCCTGCTCGGGACGATCTGTATAGGTCAACAGACCTATCGGCAACTCGTCGGGAAAGATTGAATCCCCCGCCGGGGGTCAGTCGAGGCGGATGATCCCCATGCGCACGGCCCGCAGAACGGCCTGTGTGCGATCCCTGGCGTCGAGTTTCCCATAGATCGACCCAAGGTGGTTCTTCACCGTCTTCGCGCTGATGTAGAGCTCGGCTGCCACCTCGGTAATCGAGAGGCCGTCGGCGACGAGCTGGAGGACCTCCTCCTCTCGCGGACTGATCACGGGATGGTCGACCTGGTCCGTGGTGTCGCGTTGCACCTCGGCGAGCATGGACGAGGCCAGATCGCTCGAGACGGTTCCACCTCCGTCGGCCGCCATGCGAACGGCGGCGACGATCTCCTCGGTGGAGCAGTCCTTCACGAGATAGCCGGCGGCGCCGGCCTGGATGGCGCGCGCCATGACGTCGCCGTCACCGTGCATGGTGAGCATGATGACGTGGCTCTCGGGCGTGCGCTGATGGATGAGGCGGGTGGCCTCGATGCCGTCGAGCAGCGGCATGGTGACGTCCATGAGCACCACGTCGGGGCGCAGCGTGGCGACCAGGCGAGCCGCCTCCTCGCCGTCACCGGCCTCACCGACCACGTCGAAACCGGCGTCCTCCATCGACAGGCGGAGGCCGTCGCGCAACATTCGGTGGTCGTCGGCCAGGACGAGACGGATCGGGTCGCCGTCGTCGGATGGCCATGGCATCGGGGACAACTCCCGGGAGGCGGCCGAGGCGTGGATGGCGGACACATGAGCATCTGTGGCGGTCATGTCATGCCGCACTCATGAGGCAACGGACAGTCGTTCCCTTGGGGCCGGAGACGATGTCGAGCCGCGCGCCGATAGCGTCGGCCCGCTCACGCATGCCGGCCAAGCCGTAGGAATCGGTTCGTCCCCTCTGGTCAACGGCAAATCCCTTACCGTCGTCGGTCACCTCCAGCACCGCGGCGGTGTCGTCACGGTGCCAGTGGACTCCCACGGTCCGGGCGGCGGCGTGGTGCTCGGCGTTGGTGACCGCCTCGTGGGCGATCCGCCACAGCTCCCTTTCCTGAAGCAGGGGCAGGCGCTCGGTCTCGGTGTGGGCGAAGGACACGACGAGGCCGCTGCGGGCCCGCACCCGCGTCAGGAACGAGTCCATCGTGTCCACCAGGCCCTGCTGATCGGAGACGTCGGTGCGCAGGTCCGACAGCGTCGCCCGGACGTCGCCCAGCACATCGCGGACTTCGCCGCGCAGGCGCAGGAGGTCGCTCTCGAGCGGCTCGCCCCGTGCCTTTCCCGAGAGCCGGTCGAGGCCGAAGGCCACCGAGGCGAGAGACTGTCCCACCCGGTCGTGCATGTCGCGGGCGATCCGCACCCGCTCCTCGTCGGCTCCCATGGTGCGCAGGCGCGCGAACCACCGGGCGTTGTCGATGGCCAGGGCGGCAGTGTCGAGGAACCCATCGAGGAGCTGGAGCTCCCGCCGGCCGTACTGGCCGGGCTCGTGGTGCTCGAGGGCGACGAGTCCGACGAGTCGGCCGCGCGCCCGGAGAGGGGCGTAGAGTCCCGACCACGAGAGCAGGTCGACGCCCACGCCCTGGCCCTCGCCGAGCACGAGGACCAGCGAGGCCACGCTGCTCTGGGTCGCGTCGCGCAGGGGGCCGGGGAGCTCCTCGTCGCTCAGCGAGGCGGCGAGCCGGGTGCCGTCGCCCACGACCAGGTTCCAGCGGGAGGTGGTGTCATCGCGGAGCAGGACGACCACGACATCGCAGTCGACGAGCGACCGGAGACGCGACGCCGTCGATGCCAGCACCTCGCCGAGGTTGAGGCTGGCCGGCAGCGACTGGGCGATCTGGTGGAGTGAGACCAGGAGGTCGTTGGCCTCGGCCATGCGGTCGATGCGGTCGAGCGTCTGCGAATGCCGCTCCTCGGCCTCGCCGAATATGCGGCGCGCGTAGCCGGCAAGGATGGCCACGAGGATCAGCTCCACCGCCCACTGACCGGTGGCCTTGGCCGCCACGAAGGGCTCGGCGAGGAACATGGCCGGGCCGCCCACGACTACGACGGCGAGCGCCGCCGCTCTCATCGAGGCCCAGAACCCCCCCAGGAACCCGATGCCGATCATCGGCGTCACCAGGCAGAAGACGTACGGCGAGCCCCAGAGCCCGCTGGTCACCACGATGACGAGGACCAGGCCCAGCTCCACGAGCAGCAGGGCCCACGATACCGACGATTCGACGACCGATGCCTGGTCGGTCTCGCTCCGGCGGCGACCCTCCCGGGGGCGCCGAAAGGTCCGCCACCCGGCATACCCGAGGAGGACGATCCCACAGGCGAGGCTGTAGCGCATCGGACCGGGCGTGATCACGGCCAGGACCAGCCCGACGGTGAGCGAGCCCCAGCGGACCCCCGAGACCACCCCCGAGTCGGCGGCGAGGGGCCGGGAGAACCGGGACTCGTTGCCGACGGAGCGCCAGGGTCGCGGTGTTGCCGTGAGCGTTGGTGGCCGCCGGCCCTGATCAGCAACGGAAGCGCCCACGTTCATGTCAACCGAGCGACTTCGCGATGCCCGAGGCCCCGGGGCCGATGATGATGACCATGATGGACGGGAAGATGAATGCCATCAGCGGGAAGAGGATCTTCACCGGCAGCTTGGCCGCCTTCTCCCGGGCCCACTGGCGGCGCTTGGCCCGCATCTCGGTGGCCTGGGTGCGCAGCACTCGCCCGATCGGGATGCCGAGGGCGTCGGCTTGAAGGATGGCGAGCACGAAATTCGACAGCTCCGGCACCTGCGTGCGTCGCTTCAGGTTCTGGAACGCGTCCTTGCGGGGCAGCCCCAGCTCCATCTCCCGCAGGGTGCGGGCGAACTCCTCGGCCAGGGGCGAGTCGAAGTGCTGGCAGACGATGTCGAGTGCGCCCTCGAACCCCATCCCGGCCTCGACGGAAATGGCCAGCAGATCGAGGGTGTCGGGTAGGTCCTTGCGGATCGCCATCTTGCGTGCCGTCACCTTGCGGCTGAGCCACGATTCCGGGGCGATGGCGCCGATGGCCGGCATTAACACCAGGGTGATGAGCGCCCACTTGGTGGCGGGGTGGGCCAGGACCACATAAGCGACCCCGATCAGGGTGGACAGTGCGGTGCAGATGGCCTGGCCGACGACGAACTCCTCGGCCCGCAGCGTCGCCGACAGGCCCGCCACCAGGATCTTCTTGTGGACGTTCTCCAGGTAGCTGCTCGGCGTGAGCCTCGTGAGGAGGCCCCAGACTCCGCCGGTCAGGGGCCGGACCACCCGGATGAGGAACGGTTCGGACAGGCGTCGCTCGAACTCGTCGGTGACGGGTAGGTCGCCCTCGTCGAGGTCGTGGAGGTACTGCTCGACGCCGCCGGCCGTGCGCCGGGCCATCACCGTTCCCACGGCGATGGCGGCTGCCCCACCGAGAGCGGCGGTGAAGGCGATGAAGAATCCCATTGAGCTCACGTCACACCTCGATCTTGACCATGCGGAAGATGATGTAGGTACCCAGCGCCACGGACCCGGCGGTGGCAAGCAGCACGATGAGGCCCGCTCCCCGCAGCATGGGAGCGAAGTACGCCGGGTTGGTGACCTGCATCATGAGGACCAGCCCGGGAGCCAGGACGGCGAGCGTGTACGCCGAGATCTTGCCCTCGGCCGAAAGCACCTGCACCTCACGGCGGACCTCCTGGCGGGCCCGGATGAAGTCGGCCAGTGTGTGGAGGATGTCGGCGAGCTTGCCGCCGACCGTCTGCTGGATGCGGATGGCCTGCACGATCCAGTCGACGTCGCGGATCTGGAGGCGGGCGGCCATCCGGCCGAGGGCATCGACCACCGGGTCGCCGAGCCGGGTCTCGGACACCACCCGGCTGAACTCCTCCGACAGCGGCGGCTCCGACTCCTCGCACATCATCTGGACGGCCCGCAGAAACGTGTGGCCGGCGGTGAGCGAGGAGGCGATCAGGCTGAGGGCGTCGGGGAGCTGGGCCTCGAAGGCCTTCCGGCGCTTGGCGATCCGTATCCGGATCACCGAGCTGGCGGCCAGCGGCCCGGCGATCAGGCCGAGAACAGCGAACAGCCACGCGCTGGTGATGCCGTACAGGAACGCGGCGACGGCCAGAGTCGCCGCGGCCGAGATCACCACGTACTCCCCGGGTTTGACGGGAATGCGTGCCTTCTCCAGCGAGCCCGCCAGGGAACCCTTCTGGTCGAACTGCTTGACAGCCCGGGCGGCCAGGCCGATCGTGCCTTCGACCAACGGGTTGTAGCCCTCGGTGACCACTGCAACCGGCACGTCGCGCTCGCCGTAGGGGAGGTCGAGGATCTCGGCCAAGGCCTTCTCCCGCTCTTTGGCCCGCCACAGGATCCCGCCGGCGATCAGGGCAAGGCCCAGGCCCACACCTATCACCGCCAACACGATGATGCTCATGATGTACCGGCTCTCCTAACGGGCCCGCTCGGCGCGGGCAAGGGTGGCTACTTCGGGAACCTGTCGACCCCGCCCGCGCCCGTTGGTCGAAGTGGCGGGAGGGGGTAGGGGTGTCGAGCGGAAGGCTTTCGCCGGCACGTCGACCCCGTTCTCCCTGAGCTTGTCGAGGAACTTGGGTCGCAGTCCGGTGGCCACCAGCTCGCCGCTGGGGGTGCCGGTCGGTGCTGGCTCTCCGAGCTGGCGGGGGAACAGCCGGTACTTGAAGATGTCCTGGAGGAGGATCGTGTCGCCCTCCATGCCCTGGAGCTCGGTCACCGAGGTGACCACCCGACGGCCGTCGGGCAGGCGGTCGAGGTGCATGATCAGGTCGATGGCGGCGCTAATCTGCTCCCGGATGGCCCGGACCGGCAGGTCGTAGCCGGCCATCAGGACCATGGTCTCGAGGCGGCTCAGGCCGTCGCGGGGGCTGTTGCAGTGGACGGTGGTCATGGATCCCTCGTGGCCCGTGTTCATGGCCTGGAGCATGTCGAGGGCCTCCCCGCCGCGGACCTCACCGACGAGGATGCGGTCGGGCCGCATACGCAGGGCGTTGCGGACCAGGTCCCGGATCCGTACCTCTCCCGCCCCCTCGGAATTCGGGGGCCGGGCCTCGAGGCTCACCACGTGGGGCTGCTGGAGCTGGAGTTCGGCGGCGTCTTCGATGGTCACGATGCGCTCGCCGTCGGGGATGAACGAAGAGAGCACGTTGAGGTTGGTGGTCTTGCCGGTGCCTGTTCCGCCGGAGACGAGGACGCTCAGCTTGCCCCGTACGCAGGCCTCCATGACCGTGGCCAGGTCGAGGGTGAAGGTCCCGAAATTGATGAGGTCCTTGACCTGGTAGGGGTCGGCGGCGAACTTCCGGATGGTCAGCACCGGTCCGTGCACGGCCAGGGGGGGGATGACGGCGTTCACCCGGGAGCCGTCGGGGAGGCGGGCGTCGACCATCGGGGAGGACTCGTCGACCCGGCGACCAACCGCGGCGACGATCTTTTCGATCACACTGCGGTACTGGCTGTTATCCGTGAACGACGCCCCGGTGTGGGCCAGCTTCCCGTCCCGCTCCACCCAGATGTCGTCGTAGGAGTTGCACATGACCTCGGTCACGCTGTTGTCGGCGAGCAGGGGATCGAGCGGCCCGTATCCGAGGGTGTCCTGGATCATCTCCTGAATGAACGCCTGGCGCTCGCGAGGCGAGACCTTGACGTCCTCACGCTTGAGGATGCCGTCGAGGGCGGACCTGACCTCGACGGCCAGGGCGTCGGGGGACAGGCCGGTCGACTTTGGCGCCACCTCGGTGAGCACCAGCTCGCGGACCGTGCGCTTGTTGGCCGCCCATGACGACGAGGCGTTCGCCGAGCGCTTGGTGCTCGAGTCCGATTGTGTCCGGACCCGCTGACGGGCGACCTCGACGACCGAGTTGGTGGATGTGGTTGCGTCCTTGTGCTCCTGGGCCTCGAGGGCGGCGAGCTTGGCTGAGAGGTTCACGGTGTCCTTTC
>JBBRXY010000130.1:0-6527 GCA_038238185.1 Acidimicrobiales bacterium | reverse complement strand
GGCCCGAAGGCGACGGCCCAGGACTCCACCCAGAGGGACCTCTGGCCCTTCGTCTGCCATCAGGCTTCGTCGACGATTTCGGCGTCGACCACATCGTCGTCACCGGGACCACCGGGACCCCCGGCACCCCCGGCCGCGCCGTCGTCAGACGACGATGACGCGTCCTGGTACATGCGCTGGGCGACGGTGGACGTGATCTGCATCAGGGCCTCGCTGGCCGACCGGATACGGTCGCCGTCGTCGCCGCCGAGGGCCTCCTTCACGTCGGCCATGGCGCTGTCGAGCTTGGACTTCTCGTCGGGATTGATCTTGTCCGACTGCTCGCGCAGGAGCTTCTCGGTCTGGTAGACGACGGTGTCGGCCTGGTTGCGGGACTCGGCCTCGGCCTTGCGGCGCTGGTCCTCGTCGGCATGAGCCTCGGCGTCGCGCATCATCTTCTGGATCTCGTCGCGCCCCAGGGCCGACTGGCCGCTGATGGTCATCGACTGCTCCTTGCTCGTGGCCCGGTCCTTGGCCGACACGTGCACGATGCCGTTGGCGTCGATGTCGAAGGTGACCTCGATCTGGGGCACCCCACGCTGGGTGGGCGGCAGATCGACGAGCTGGAACTTGCCCAGGGTCTTGTTGTAGGTGGACATCTCCCGCTCGCCCTGGAGCACGTGGATCTCGACCGACGGCTGCATGTCCTCGGCGGTGGTGAAGACCTCGGTGCGCTTGGTGGGGATGGTGGTGTTGCGCTCGATGAGCTTGGTCATGATGCCGCCCCGGGTCTCGATGCCGAGCGACAGCGGCGTGACGTCGAGGAGGAGGATGTCCTTCACCTCGCCCTTGAGCACACCGGCCTGCACGGCGGCGCCGATGGCCACGACCTCGTCGGGGTTGACGCCCTTGTGAGGCTCCTTCTTCGTAAGCGACTGGACCAGGTCCTGCACCGCCGGCATGCGGGTGGACCCGCCGACCAGGATCACGTGGTCGATGTCGGAGGGCTTCAGCCCGGCGTCCTTGATGGCCTGCTGGAAGGGCCCCTTGCAGGAGTCGACCAGGTCGGCGGTGAGCTCCTGGAACTTGGCCCGCGTGAGCTTGTAGTCGAGGTGGAGGGGACCGCTCTCGGTGGCCGTGACGAAGGGCAGGTTGATGGTGGTCTCCTGCACCGCCGACAGCTCGATCTTGGCCTTCTCGGCTGCCTCCTGGAGGCGCTGGAGGGCCATCTTGTCCTTGCCCAGGTCGACACCGTGGTCACCCTTGAAGGCCTTGACCAACCAGTCGACGACGCGCTGGTCCCAGTCGTCGCCGCCGAGGTGGGTGTTCCCGCTGGTGGCCTTGACCTCGAAGACGCCCTCGCCGATCTCCAGGATGGAGACGTCGAAGGTGCCACCGCCCAGGTCGAACACAATGATCGTCTGGTCGGCGCCCTCCTTGTCGAGGCCGTAGGCCAGGGCCGCCGAGGTGGGCTCGTTGATGATGCGCAGGACCTCGAGGCCGGCGACGGAGCCCGCCTCCTTGGTGGCCTGGCGTTGGGCGTCGTCGAAGTAGGCGGGCACGGTGACCACGGCCTGGGTGACGGTGTCGCCCAGGTACGCCTCGGCGTCGCGCTTCAGCTTCTGCAGGATGCGCGCGGAGATCTCCTGTGACTTGTACTTCTTCCCATCGATGTTGACGGTCCAGTTGGTGCCCATGTGGCGCTTCACCGAGCGGATGGTGCGATCGGGGTTGGTGATGGCCTGACGCTTGGCCACCTCCCCGACGAGCACCTCCCCGGTCTTGGAGAAACCCACCACCGATGGGGTGGTGCGACCTCCCTCGGCGTTTGGGATGACGGTGGGCTCGCCGCCCTCGAGGACGGAGACGACCGAGTTGGTGGTGCCGAGGTCGATGCCGACGGCCTTGGGCATGGGTGCTTCCTCCGATATTCAGACCCTGGACGGGTTATTGACGGTTTGACGATACCAAAGTTGAGTGCCTACGTATCAAGGTCTCTGGTACCGACAGTATTCCCGTCAGCCTAGCCACGTCCACCCCCGCCTTCTTGGCGCGCCTCGACGACGCTATGAGGTGACCGGCGCGCCAAGCACGAAGTGGCTCAGGCGCCGTACTTGGCCAGGCGGCCGGAGGCGGCGAGCATGATGGTCATCAGGTCGGCGGCCGGGCGGCGGCCCAGCGCCCCGCCGAGGCAGGCGCTCTCGCCGAAGGTCTGCACCGGGTCGCGGCCCACCCGGGGACCCCACATCAACAGCGGCACCGGGTGCCAGGAGTGGGCGGCCATCTGGCTGGGTGTGGCGTGATCGCCCGTGACCACCACGACGTCGGGGCCCAGGGCGACGAGGTCGGGGATGGCGGCGTCGAGAGTCTCGATGGCCGCGACCTTGGCGTCGAAGTCGCCGTCCTCGCCGGCCGAGTCGGGCCCCTTGTGGTGGAAGAAGAAGTAGTCGTGGTGGGTCCAGGCGTCGGAGACGAGGGTGATCTGGGCGCTCAGGTCGGCGGCCGGGCCCAGCACGTCCATGCCGACGAGCCTGGCCAGGCCCCGGTACATCGGGTAGACGGCCACTGCGGCCGGGGTGAGGCCGTAGCGGTCGGTCATCGAGGGCAGTTCCTGGTGGGAGTCGAAGCCCCGCAGGAGCAGGCACTTCGCCTTGGGCTGGCCGGCGAGGACCTCGCGGCTCTGGCGGTCGAGCTCGGCCACCACCTCGGCGGCGTGGTCGGCCTCGGGGACGCGGGCCTGGCTGACCAGTGGAGCGACGCCCGTGGCCTGCGGGTCGGTGTCGGTGAGCTGAGGGGACAGGCCGTCGCCGCGCAGCACCACCAGCACCCGGTGCTGGGCCTCGTGGGCGAAGGTGATCTCCACGCCGTCGATGTGGACGCCCTCGCGGAGTAGGCGAACGGCCTCGGTGCTCTCGGCGTCGGAGGGCCGGCCGGCCCGGCGGTCGGTGATCCGGCCTTCGCCGTCCAGGGTGGCCAGGTTGGCCCGCGCGGCCACGTCGCCGGGCTTCAGCTCGACTTCGAGGCCGGCGGCCGACAGCGCCCCGCGGCCCAGCACGAACTCGTAGGGGTCGTAGCCGAACAGCCCGAGGTGAGCCGGTCCCGAGCCCGGGGTGATGCCCGCGCCCACGGGTTCGTGCAGGCCGGTGCTTCCAGCGGCGGCCAGACGGTCGAGGTTGGGCGTGGCCGCCTCTTCGAGCTCGCTTCCGCGATCGGGGCCGGCGAACCCACCCAGGCCGTCCATGACGACGAGCAGGATCCGGGCGTCGGCGGGCTGGAGCAGGGAATTCAGATTGGCAGGCATCACCTCACCCTACGGGCCAGATTCCCAGTGCCGGATCAGGCAATGTTGGCGATGCGGGACTAGCCGACTGGCGACGAAGTCCTGACCGATGGGTGGTCCGAGCGGTTTCCGTTCCCGTATCCGTTCCCATGGCCGTGTCCGTTTCCGTCTCGGCGCGTCGCGCCGCCTGCCCCCGCTTCGATGAGGTACCCCCGGGAGCGGACAGTGCGAACGGCCAGGTCGAGGGGGGCGATGCGGCGACGAAGACGCAGGACATGGACGTCGAGAGCGTTCCGGCCCGGCGAGCCGTTGGGCCAGACGGCCCGGATCAGGGTGTCGCGCCCTACGACGGCCCCGAAGCGTTGAAGGAGCGTGTCGGTGAGGCGGGCCTCCAGGGGCGGCAGGGCCACCCACTCGCCCTCGAAACGGAGCACGCCGTGTTCGTCGATCCCAGGAGGCGGGTGGTCGTGGGCCTGGCTCCGCACGGAGAGGGCATCGACGCGGGCACGAACGTCTTCCTCGGGAGCCGGCACCCGGATCCAATCCTCCAGGCAGTCGATCAGCGTGGGCGGGTCGTGGTCGTGCTCGACGAGCAGTAGGCGCGCCTCGCGGGCCACGGCCATGCGATCACGGACAGGGGCCTCGGCGGGCCAGCGGAGAAGGGTGACGTCCATCTGGGTTCCAACCGTAGAAGCCGTGTGTTGCAGGCTGGTTTCGTCCGGGTGAACAGGACTAGTCGCCGCTCTCACTTTTGGGTGGACGATAGAGTGAGGACTGCCGCGGGCGTAGTTCAGAGGCAGAACATCAGCTTCCCAAGCTGAGAACGCGAGTTCGATTCTCGTCGCCCGCTCGGACAAAAGGGCTGTTCAGATGGGGTGCCGACCTTCCGACTCAGCCGTTGAGCAGACGTCGAGAGCCCGGCGTGACCTTAGCGTGACCTAACAGATCGGACTGAAGGTCCCGAAACGGGTCGCGAACAGCGCCTCGCAGGTCTCCACGAAAGGCCGCGGCGACCGCCGCCGCGACGTGCCCGGGTACGGTCAGATCGGAAGTTGGTCGGTCTACGGCTCAGGCCACGTCGTTCCGACCGACTTTGGCCCTATTGACGTAGACGCCCTGTATGACGCACTGGACGCCACCGACACGACCAGCTGAGGCGATGTGTGGGCCCGACGGCGAGTCGCAATTCGGCGCGCCGGCTGGTCGATGGAGTCGGGCAGCGGACTCATTCGACCGGTACACCACGACCTACCACGACCTGATCCGTGGCCTGGCCGACAGCCGGGTTGAGGATCACGGACGCGCCCCACGGGCGGGCCGATTGATGAGCACGACGGGCGGCGGGGGTATGGCCTCCCGTGCCTGGCGGATCAGCTCCGACATGGCCTTGGCGATGGCCGTGTCGCGCTCAACCGTGGCGTGCTGGTAGAGCAGTGCTGCCCGGGGTGAGGCGTGGCCGAGGCGGTGCATAAGCTCCTTGGTGCCGAGGCCGGTGGAGGCCGCCAGCGTGCCGGCTACATGGCGCAAATCGTGGAAGTGCAGTCCGTCGAGACCGACGGCTCTCCGAGCCTTGTCCCACTGCGTCTGCCACACGTGGGGACGCAGCGGCCCACCCTTGGCGCCGATGAACACCAACCCATCGGGTTCCGGCGCGGCCCACGCGTCGAGGTGGGTGACGAGCACAGGGACCAGCTCGGCAGGGAGCACGAACGTGCGCAGGCCTGCTTCGGTCTTCGGCGGTCCCGTCACCCACTCGCCGTGCTTGAGCTGTTGGCGCTGCACCCGAACCGTCACCGTCGAGTGCAGCAGGTCGAGACTCGATCGGGTCAACCCGAGGAGCTCACCCAGGCGCAGTCCTCCGAACGCGGCCAACAGGACGAGGGCCCGGAAGCGCGGCGCCACGGCATCGGCCAGCGCCCAGGCCTGTGCCGGAGTGATGACCGGGCGTTCGGCGGCATGCTCGACGCCGGCACCCTTGATCGTGCAGGGGTTGACGGCGATCAGCCCGTCCTCAACGGCGGTACCCAGGATGGCCCGCAGCAGGCGGTAGCACTTGGCCACCGTCGACGGACCTGGGCCGTTGGCCAACAGGCCGGCGTGCCAGGACCGCACGGTGGCGGTGTTGATGCGGCCGAGCTCCAGTCGCCCGAGCTTGGGAAGGATGTGCAGGCGCAGCTCGCTCTCGTACAGCTCGCGCACCCTCGGACGCAGCGGCTCACCCCTCGGGGTCAGACGGGCCGCCAGCCAGGTGGGGGCGAAGGCGGCCAGCGTCAGCCGCCCCTGACGCGGGTCGACCCACAGGCCCCGGTTCTGATCGGCGATCGCCGTGGCGTAGGCCCGCTCGGCATCGCCCTTGCGGGCGTGGCTGCCCAGGCTCACCCGTGCGCCCGTACCGGGGTCGATCACCCGCACCCGCCACCGCCCGGAAGGGAGCCGGTCGACACCACCTTGTTGTCGGCGCTTGCGGGCAGTGGCCATGTCAGAACCCCCTATGGGCTATCACTGGAAATCGTCGTCGTCTGCATCTTCGTCGTCGGCTTCGATGAGGTCGGCGAGCCCCGTCGGGATGCGGAGCTCGCTCGGCTTGATCCCGGCCTCGATGGCCACCGCTCGTTTGGAGCGCAGCTCGAGCTGGCCCAACTGGGCGGCCATGGCCCGAAGCGTTGTCTGCCACTCCCCCAGCTCCCGGAATGCGTTGCGCACCAGGGCCTCGATGCGACTCGTCACCAGCGAGGCGACCCGGGCCTGGGCGGCGGTGAGCCCGGCGGGGCCGAGCGCCTGCAGGAAGGCGTCGAGGCGCAGGGCCAGCAGGGCCTGTTGCTCCTTGTTGCCGAAGACCAGGTCGACGAGCATGGCGATCGGCTGGCCGAACTGCGCATCGTCAGGAGCAGCCAGGCGACTGGGCATGCCCGGCGCCGTCCATGGCGGCGGGGGCATGAAGAACCACGTGACCGGCAACTCGAAACCCCGGGCGAAGGCGACGATCTCATCCGCGGTGAAGTTTCGGATGAACCGGCCGGCCACCGAGCGCTCGGCCTGGGAGAACGTGGCCGTCGACCACCGCACGCCCAGGTAGGGCTCCAGCTTGATGGCGGCTTCGTCCTGGGTCCAGCCCTTCCAGTCGCGAGCCTGGGCAAGGTTGAAGGCCACCACCTGGTTGGCGGTGAAGCCCACGAACGGTGACCACTCGGGCTCGGCGGCGCTGGGCTTGGGCTTCTTGCGGACCACGTCGGCGTCGTCTCCCTCCTGGTCGGTGACCCACCATATC
>JBBRXY010000129.1:0-6658 GCA_038238185.1 Acidimicrobiales bacterium | reverse complement strand
TAGAGGTGGTTCATGTCGACGGCGAGGGCGCCGTTCACTGCGACACCTTCGGTACCGACGGTTCAACGGCCGACGAGCAGCTGATGCTGTGGGGATGCAAGGGCGGGGGCGGGGGCAACTTCGGCATCGTCACCAAGTTCTACTTCGCCGACCCTCCGCCCGCCCCCTCGGAGGCGTTGCTGGTGAGCGAGGGCTACCCGTGGAGCGCCTTCGACCTCGACTCTTTCACCGAGTTCCTCGAGGGCTATGGCCGGTTCTTCATCGACCACAAGCATCCCGGCCCCGGGTCGGTCGGGGGACTGTTCACCCTCTTGCACCTCACCTGCAAGCCGGCGCCGCAGATCGTGTTGACCATGCAGGTGGTCGGTGACGACTCCGATTCCCTCAACGCGTTCCGCGAGCAGGTGCGGCTCAAAGGCATCGCCCCGCAGCCCGTCGAGGCGCCGGTCGGCTGCCACGGCATCCCGTCACCGAGCATCGACGCCCAGCTCATGCCCTGGCTGTTCGTGACCCAGACCCTCAACGGCTCCGGGAACCCGCAACGGGGCAAGTACGGCTCGGCGCACATGATCGGCAACTTCACCGACGCTGAGTGCGAAACGATCTACCGGAACCTGCGGCAGCTCCCCTACGACAACGACCAGGCCCTCCTCCAGGTCGACTCCTACGGCGGTCAGGTGAACGCGGTGGCCCCACACCACACGCCGGTGCCCCAACGGTCGTCGGCGATGAAGCTGCAGTACCAGACGTACTGGCAGAACGAGACGGATGACGATGTGAACCTCGGATGGTTCTCCGACTTTTACAACGAGATGTACGGCCCGAACGGGCCGCAACCCGACGGGCGCCTGGATGGCTGCTACGTGAACTACCCCGACGTCGACCTCGTCGACTGGCAGACCCCCTACTACAAGGACAACTACCCGAGGCTGCAGGAGGTGAAAGCTCGATGGGATCCGCTCGACGTCTTCAACCACAAGCAGTCGATCGAGCTCCCATGACTCCTTTTCACCCTGGCTGGAGGAAGTAGACGCCGCGGCGGTCCCGTCCGGTCACCCCGGCGCAACGACCGGTCACCTGAGGACCGGGCGAGGACGCTCGCAGGTGCCACCGTCGCCAGAGCGGCCGGAGTCAGACCTACCACCTTGCCGGTGCCCCCGTTGGCCTTCACGCATCGCTGGTTCACGGTCCCGAAATGGTCCGCTGACCAACAGTTGTGGTCGCAGTTCGGGCTGTTGTCGGCCCCGTCGACGCCGTCCCAAACGGTGTAGATGTCCCTGGCGTTGATGGCGGCGATGAGGGCCTTGTCCGGCGCGTTCCCATGGGCGGTGTTGCCCGACACGGTGGAGTCGACCGTTCCGTGTGATGGGACCGCCCCCTATTGTGGGTCTACGCGGGCACTACATGTCCGGTGACCCCGGTCCCCGGCCTGAAGACTTACACCACGACGATCTTGACGAGGTCGCCGAGAGCGTGGAAGTCGTCGCCGTTGCGCGTGTAGAGCGGCAGTCCGGCAGCAAGCGCCGTCGCTGCGATGAGCAGGTCGACCGCCCGGGAGCCTCGGGCTTTTCGTCCGGCACCCGTGACCGCCGAGAAGATCCTGCCGTAGGCACGCGCTGCGCCGCTATCGAACGGAAGGGGATCGAAAGCGGCCTCCGCTCGCTGAAGACGGTCCTGGCGCCGCCCACGCTCGTCGGGGTCAGTCGCAGCATGGGGGCCAGCCGCGAGTTCCGCCATGGTGATGGCGCTGACGGCAACTTCTCGCGGGAGTCGCGATGGGTCAAGTGTGTCGAGGTCGATGACCACCGATGTGTCGAGAAGGCCGCGCTGGACGGGTTGGCCCTCAGGCACGGGGAGCAGGGTCCTGGCTCGCCACCCGGTCCAGGTCGGCGCGGAACCGCTCGTAGTCAACGATCGGTGCAGTTCGGAACATGGCGACCGCAGCCTCGGCGGCGACAAACCGATGACGGCGCAAAGGACTGAGCTCGCCCACGGGAAGACCGTTACGGGTGACGATGAACGTCTCGCCCTCGTCGAGCTTCCGCATGATCTCGCCGCTCTCGTTACGGAACTCGCGCTGACTGATCTCTCGGCTCACGCCCAACTGTAGCACCATGTGCTACGCCCACAGCGTTTGAAGAACGACAGCGGAGCTCCGCAGACTTCGAGGCGCCACGGCACCAGGAGCGCCGGCTCAGCGAGCTGCCGCCGTGCGCCCAGCGGCGCCGTTGAGAAGGGACGGCGTTCCACACCCGGTCGATCACGACGCCAGGAAGGGAGAGGGCTGCACGTCATGCTGCCCGAGCGGCCCAACGGCAGCACCGGTTGGGTCCGCCGGGCCGATGTGACCACCGATGTCGACCGCTACCGCATCGTGGTGTCGCTCCGCGCCCACCGGTTGTCGGCCTGCGACGGCGACCGGGTACTCCTGCAGGTTCCCGCCGCCGTCGGCACGTCGGCCACGCCCACCCCGACCGGTCGGTTCTACACGACTGAGCTGCTCCGCCCCCCGAACCCCACCGGACCCTACGGGCCTATGCGCTCGGATTGTCGGCCCACTCCGAGGTCCTCACCGACTTCGCCGGTGGCGACGGCACCGTCGGGATCCATGGCACCAACGACCTGTCGTCGCTCGGGACCGCCGTGAGCCACGGGTGCGTGCGGGTGGACAACGACACCATAACCACCCTGGCGCAATCGCTCCCCCTGGGTACTCCCGTCACGATCGAGCCCTGACGCCGCGAGGCGCCGTCCGAATAGACATCCCGTTCACAGAGTCGCAAACGTCCCGTCACCTCAAGCGTGCATCGTCGCCGTCGATCGACCTAGGAGCGTCGCTTACCGGCCGATCGCCCGACGACCGAGGAACGTGACCCTCTCGATCACCACCTGACCGACCTCTCCTCCGGCCTTGAGGGCCACGCGAGCCTGGAGGAGCCGCCGGTCGGTCAACGACGCCACTCCCCGCCTGAACTCCTGTCCGGGAAGTTGCCCCAGCTCCCGCCGGACGACGTCGGTGAGGTAACCGCCCGTGTCAATCGCCTCGGCGTCGTCGACCGCCTCGAGAATTCGCCGCTCTGCCGTCGACAGCGATGCACCCATGTTGGGTGAACTGTAGGGAACCGCGGACGGCGAGACGTGGATCTACGCCGTGGATCTACAGGGGGTGCTGGTACAACCGCCATGTCTTGCCCCGCCGACCGCCGAGACCTGCCAGCGCCTTGTTCATGGACGTGTTCGTGGCCAGGATCCACGACGCCTCACCGCTCTGCACCCGGGTCTTGGCGAGCGTCCGCTCGGCCAGAGCCTGGTACAGGAGGGGGCCGACGGCCCGGCTCTGCAGTTCGGGCACGACTCCCAGGGCCAGCACCCGCACCCGGGCGGTGCGGCGGACGCCCAGGAGAAGGTGGGCCCAACCGAACGGAAGCAACCGTCCGGAGCGCATGTGGAGCCTGAGGGCCTCGTTGGTGTCGGGAAGGGCCAGGGCAACGGCAACCTGCTCGCCGGCCGAGTTCTCCACGAACAGTCCGAGCGTGGGGTCGATGATCTGCTTGAGATCCTTGGCCAGGTGGCGGACCTCGGCCTCGGTCATGGGAGCGAACCCCCAGTTGTGGGCCCAGGCCCGGTTGTACACCTCGAAGAACCGACCCACCTCGGCGTCGAAGTCCTTCATGCGCATCTCCCGGACGTGCAGGTCGCTGCGCGCCCGCAGGCGCTCGAGGCCGTGCTTCTGGCGGTCGGAGAGCCCGATCTGGTTGCGGTCGGCCTCCCACGACCACAGGTCCATGGCCTGCTCCCATCCGGCCTCGAGCCACAGGCGCTCGTAGTACGCCGGGTTCTGGGGCGTGAGGATCTGGGGAACGCTGTCGAAGCCGTCGATCTGGAGGCCACACTCGTCGTTGGTGGTGAACGACGCCGGCCCGGTGGCAACCGTGGCGCCGTGCTCACGCGCCCACGACCACGCCTTCCCGAACAGGGCGGCGGCCACCTCGGCGTCGTCGGCGGCTTCGAAAAACCCGACCCAGGCCCACGACAGGCCGTGGAACTCGTCGAACATGCGGTCGACGCAGGCGCCGATCCGCCCCACCACACGACCGTCCTTCCAAGCCAACCAGGTGCACCACTGCTGGTGCTCCGACGCCGGGTGCTTGGGCGAGAGACGGTCGTGCACGGCCATGCGCACCGGGGGCACCCAACCGGGATCGTCGCCGAAGAGGCGAAACGGCAGGTCGACGAACCGGTACCGCTCCATACGGCCCTGCACCTGTCGTACCTCGACCGCCATTCGGCGGAGGCTAGTGGCGTGCGATCAGGGCATGCGAACCGCGGCCGGCAGCTGGACACCACCCTGACGGTGGCGGCGTCGTACCATGCCGGCGGTGCCGAAAGAATCAGCAGACGCGCGTCCGTTGAAGGCCCTGATCGTGTCGGCGAGCATGGGCGCGGGACACGACGGCGCCGCCCGCGAGCTTCGTCGACGACTCCAGGGCCGGGGTCACGAGGTGACCCTCGTCGACTACCTGGACGCCGTCCCATTGCGGATCGGGCCGGTCCTGCGGTCGGCCTACAAGTGGCAACTCCGACTAGTGCCGTCCACCTACGAGGCCAGCTACCAGACGTGGGTCGACCACCCGTCACGCGCCCAACCCCTGGCGACGGCCCTCGCTGCGGTCACCGGTCCGGCCGTGCGCCGGTGGGTCGCCGCCAGCCGGCCCGACGTGATCGTGTCGACCTACCCGTTGTGCTCGCTCGTGCTCGGGCGCGACCGCCAGCGCGGCGACCTGGCGACGCCCGTCGCCACCTTCGTCACCGACTTCGCCGTCCACCCGCTGTGGACCCATCCGGGCGTTGACCTGCACCTGGGTGTGCACCCCCAGGCCGCGGCCGAGGCCCGGCGCCTCTCCGGTGGGGAGGCCACCGCCCCCGGGCCCCTCGTACCCGAGCGCTTCCTGTCCGTCGATGCCGCTCAGGGGGCCGCTCGCGCCCAGGCCCGGGCCCGGTTCGGGATCGCCGAGGACCAGCGGGTGGTGCTGCTCGTGGCCGGGTCGTGGGGCGTGGGTCAGATCGCCGAGACGTTCGCCGACGTGGTGGCCACCGGCCGCTACACGCCCCTGGCCGTCTGCGGCCGAAACGAGAGTCTGTGCCGCAAGCTCTCCACCATGGCCGGCGGACGGGCGATGGGGTGGACCGAGGCCATGCCCGATCTGTTGCTGGCGGCCGACGTGCTCGTGCAGAACGCCGGCGGGCTCACGTGCATGGAGGCGTTCGCGACCGGCCTCCCGGTGGTCAGCTACCGCCCCATTGCCGGCCACGGTCTGGCCAATGCATCGGAGATGGAACGGGCCGGGGTGGCCCTCTACGCCCGCGACGCCGCCGGGCTGGCGACCATTCTCGACCAGGCTACGGGGCCGAAGCGGGAGCAACTGGCGGCGGCCGGACAAGCCATGTTCGCGGGCGATGCCGCCACCGAGGTGGCCCGCCTAGGCGGTCGTTGAGTCGTGGCTCAGCCTGACTCCGGAATCGTCGGACCCGGCGTGGTCGTGCTGGTAGGACTACCGGGGTCGGGCAAGTCCACCCTCGCCCGGGCCCTAGCCCCGAAGCTCCCCGATGCCCGGGTGATCGACAAGGACCACGTGCGCGATGTCCTGTTCGCCCCGTGCGACTACAGCTCGGCCGAGCGCACCGTCACCTACTCGGCCATGCTCGACGCCGCCCGCTACCACCTGGGCCGGGGCCGGATCGTGTTCTTCGACGGCCTCACCTTCTCCCGCCGCCACGAGGTGGCCGCCGCCGAGGAAATGGCCGAGGAGAGCGGAGCCTTCACCGCGGTGATCGTGTGCGACGTGCCCGTGGATGAAGCCGTCCAGCGCTGCGAACGCGATGCGGCAAATGGCCGCCACCCGGCGGCCAACCGTGACGGTGACCTGGTGCGACGGGTGGCGTCGGAGATGGAGGAACCATCGGGTAGCTACCTCACGCTCACGACCACCAGCCCCGTCGAGGAACTGGTCGACCCCGCCCTGGCCTGGATCGCCGAGTGCGCCTTGTGAGCTCCGGTCGCTACCGGTCGGTCGGCTGGATCATGATCGGGCTGGTCGGCTCACCCCGCAGAACGCGTATGGCGATCTGCCCATTGGCGAGTGACGCTTCAACGCCGCCGCCGAACCCGTCGGGGAGTTCTACCTCCCGCTCGTAGCCGCCGTAGTCCCACTCGTGCACGAGGTACTCACGGGGCGCGGCGCTGCGCAGACTGGCCCAGAACCGCAACGTGCCGGGCTTCAACTCGATGGAGACGTCGCTCGCCGTCACCGCCGGAAGGGGGGCGACGATGATCAGGGCCGCGGTGGTCTCGTACACGTTCACCGGAATGTTCTGCGGACGCATTTCGTCCTGGGCCGCGACGGTTGCTTCCACGACGTCGTGATGGCTGGGTTGGTCGCTCGTCATCCACCGAACCTACCCGGGGGTGACGTTCGGGACCCGAAAACTCCAACGTGCTCGAGTCCGGCATGCGACACGATGGACCCATGCCACCGACCCACCTGCCCAGAACCGACCGGTCGAGCGTCCGCCGCAAGGCCGATCGGGGACGCTACGACTGGGACACCATCGTTGCCATCCTCGACGAGGCACTGATCTGCCATGTGGGGTTCGCGGT
>JBBRXY010000128.1:0-6727 GCA_038238185.1 Acidimicrobiales bacterium | reverse complement strand
GCCGGGGTGTCTCTGAGTGGGGGCGGGGGGGGGTGTTCCCCCCACCCCCCGCCGGGGGGGGCCCCCCCCACGACAGGCTGAGGTCGGAAAGTGTCGAGGCGGTCGACGTTTCCTCGGGCCAAACTCTCCCCGGTGGAGTTTGGTCGGACCAAGATCCTCCAGGGTTACCTTGGTCCCCGGCGGCTACAGGATGAACCCGTGGGCCACCACGGCGGCGGCGGTGTTGCCCGCTCCGAAGCTGGGGACGTCGACGGCGGTGTTGACCGCAGAGGCGGGGATGGGGCTGGCGAACTCGACGGCCAGGGGGGCGACGCCGACGGTGGCCCCAATGGGCACGGCGAACACGTAGGACAAAGTGCCCGAGACGGTGCCGGTGACAGTCACGGTCACCACGTTGCCAGCGGTAGCCCCGGCCCCGGTGACCTCGAACCCGGTCAGGTAGGTGGTCTTGGCGGCCACGCCGGGCAGGGTCGCGGCGATGGAGGCGGCTCCCGTGGATGATGCGCGGTGACGGCGGTACCGGGGGGCACGGCACCGGAGGCGCTCGGGGTCACGGCCACCAACACGGCGGCGTGCAGCAGGCCCGACCAGGCGATCGCATACGGCCTCGTCGCCCGGTACGTGACGGTGTTGGTGGTTCGGTTCAGAGCCTCGTGCAACGTCTCGGGGAAGATGCTCGGGCGGTCGGAGCGGTGCACGACGGCGAGGTCGGTGGCGTAAGCCCACTGGACGGCGTGGGTGGCGTCGACCACGTTGGGGGGTGACGCTCCGAGATAGCCGGTGCCGCTGACGATCAGGTTGCCGTTCGGCGACAGCATGGCGCCGGTCTTTTCGTCGGTGTCGAGCTGGGGGAACAGGCTGGGCCACAGGCCCACGACGTACGGCGTGGCCGGGATCGTGCCCGGCCGAGCCGCAGATTGCACGGCAGCCGAAGCCAACGCGGGCTCCGCCTACAAGCTAAGAAGTGGCCATGGTGACATTGAAGAAGAGGCTCAAGGGCTACCTCTACCTGTTCGCCGGGGTGATGAACGACGACGGAGGACGCCGCATCGAACTAGACCAGCAACGCATCCGCATCGAACTAGACCGGCTCCGCCGCGAGATGCGGGAGCACAGCCCTGAGAACATGGCAGCACGGGGCTTCAAGATCTACTCACAGTGCGACGAGGACGGCGTCATCGCAGCCATCTTCGACACCCTCGGCGGTGGCGAGACGCTCATCGAGATCGGGTGTGGCAACGGCCTAGAGAACAACACCCACGCCTTGCTCCTGAACGGCTGGCGCGGTGTCTGGGTAGACGGCTCAACCGCCAACATCGACTCGATCGTCGCCGCACTCGGCAGCGCGTCGTTCCCGAGTCTGCTGGTCGACCGTAAAGTCATCGACCTCGACAACATCAAGGGCCTGCTCACCATTTACACCGAGATCCTCGGCACAACGGAACCCGATCTGTTCTCGCTCGACATCGACGGCAACGACCTCCAAGTGCTCGACGCCTCCCTCGCAGTGATCTCACCGAAGGTGATCTGCGTCGAGTACAACGCCAAGTTCCCCCCGCCGATGAAGCTCACGATGAGATACGACGCAGCTCACGCATGGGGGAGGAACGACCGCCACGGCGCCTCCATCGCTGCGCTCGCTGAGATCGTCGAAGGGCGCTACTCGTTGCTCACGTGCAGCCTCGCTGGCACAAACGCCTTCTTCGTCCGTGACGACGTGGCGACGGCCTTCCAGATCTACCCGATCGAGGATCTGTACCAGCCGCTGCGGCTGGACTTGGTCTACCTGAACACCGGTCACCAGCCGACGCTCACGTGGCTCCGAGACAGCCTCACGGCGGCGGACGGGCGGTAGGGGTCCAGGGGGGCGCAGGGTCAGGGGCTCACCGGGAGCCACGTGGGGCCACCGGGCGGCCAGGCGGGACGGGTCGACGAGGACGGCGTCGGATGCACGACCACAACGGGCCCGGCGGGGGAGCTGGGCGGGGTGTGTGTCGATGAGGCGGTCGCGGCGTTCCTGGCGCTCATGGCGTTGCCCTCGCCTCGTCGACCACCGGTGTTCGCCGTCGTCGAGGCTGGGGCACCGTAGGGTCGGGCTGGTCGTAGACGCTCACCCGCAGGAGCAGGACCCATCCCACCACGGCGACCACCGCCACCGGGGGAAGGACGCCCATCGGCGGGATCAGGTCGCGGCCAACGAGGATGCCGAGGGTGACGCAGACACCCGTGCCCACGGCCAAGACCAGGGCTACCACCGGCGGTCCCATGCCGAGGCGCTGCAGCCGATGCGAGGTGTGGTCGACGCCGCCGATCTGGATCGGTCGGCCGGCCCGGACGCGCGACAGCACGACGAGGGTGGTGTCGAACAACGCCATCCCGGCCAGGAGGATCACCGCGGCGATGCTGCTGAGGTGCGACCCGGGGAAGCGGAGCTTGAGGGCGATGGCCGACAGCAGGAACCCCAGGAACAGCGATCCGGCGTCGCCCATGAAGATGCGGGCCGGGTGCCAGTTGTGCACCAGGAACCCGACAGATGTGGCAGCCACCACTACGGCCAGCCCGCCCACGAGTACCTGGCCCTGGAGCAGGGCGGCGACGGCCAGCCCGGTGCCGGTCACGGCGGCGACGACCCCGGCGCAACCGTCCATGTTGTCGAGCAGGTTGAAGGCATTGGTCATCACCACCAGCCAGCCAACGGTGACGAGGTAGTTGACGACGGGCCCGCCCAACTGGGCTCGGGCTCCGGCGGCGAAGACGATGGTGGCGGCCACCACCTCCACCGCGACCCGCGGGAGGGGACCGAGGGCGCGGATGTCGTCGACGAGGCCGATGGTGCCGACGAGCAGGGCCGCCGCCACCAGCACCACGGCTTCGGCCCTCCACTGCGGCAGCAGGGTGGAACCGGCGAGGACGCAGATGGCGATGGCCACGCCACCGAGATAGGGGGTGGCGACGGCGTGGCCCTTACCCTTTCCCGGGCGGTCGGTGATGTCGCGCCGGACGGCCACCCGACGGGCCACCGGTGTGAGCAGCGCGGCGCTACCGAAGCTGACTGCAGTGATGAGGAGTAGCTGCGGATCAGGTTGGATGATCGCTGTCCCCCGCCAGTCGGATGACTGACTGTTTAGTCGTCCGGTACAAGTTTACCCGGTGGTGCCGGTATCCTCAGCGCGGCATGACGCTCAAGCACCAGGGCCTCGGGGTTGGCGGTGTGATCCTGATCGGCGTGGCGTCGGGCGGCCTGGTCGGGCGCCACAGCGCCGCCGTCGGGCTGCTGGCGTTGGTCGTGGTGGGTGTTCTCGCTGTCGTCGCCACCACCGAAGTCCTCATCGGTCGTTTCGACGACCCGGAGGCCGTCCGCCTCGTCCGCCGGTGGGCGCTCGCCTCCCTCGGTGTGCACCTTGCCTTCGGGCTGCTCGTCGTCAACATCGGCACCCTGACCACCTTTCTGGGCCCCGATGCCCGCACCTACGACACCGTCGCCACCCAGATCGCCGCCCACTGGTCGCACGGGGTGGCGATGCCCAGCCTGCCCGCCGGCAAGGAGGGCTACTACTACGTGCTGGCCGGCGTCTACTGGATCTTCGGGCACTCCACGTGGGCCGGGGTGGCCTTGAACGCGATGCTGGCCGCGCTGTTGGTGCCGGTCGTGACCGACACGACCTGGCGGCTCTTCGGTCGGCCCGCCGCCCGCTACGCAACGGCCATCGTCGTCGTGGTACCCGGGATCGTCCTGTGGACGTCGCAGCTGCTGAAGGAGGCGGCGTTCGTCTTCCTGGTGGCGGTGGCCGCCAACTGTGCCGTCCGCCTCGTCCACCGCTACTCAGCCGGCCCTTTGCTGGTTCTGGCGGTCGTGCTTCCCGTCCTGCTCACGTTCCGTTCCCAGCTCGGCGTGGCCGTCGGCGTGGGCATCTTCGCCGGGATCGTGCTCGGCCGCGGGGAGGTGGCCGGGGGCCTGGTGGGGGGGTTGCTGGTCGCCGCCCTGGCGGCAGGCGTGGTGAGCCTGGGCGTGGGCTCGTCGGGATACGACAAGGCGCTCAGCGCGAACCTGAGGCAGGCCAATTCGGCGCGCCAGGGTCTGGCCGTGGCCGCCAGCGGCTACGCGAGTCAGACCGACATCTCCACCACGTCCCGAGCGGTGACCTTCCTGCCCCAGGGGCTCGTTACCGTGGCCGTCGGTCCGTTCCCCTGGCAGCTGGACGGCGCCCGGCAGCTGGTCGCGATACCCGACATCCTCGTCTGGTGGGTGCTGGCCGCGGCCTTCTGGTGGGGCCAGCGGGCGGCGCGACAGCGAGGCCGTCAGTGGCTGGTCCTGTTCATGCCGTCCGTGGCCGTCGCCGCCGTGCTCGCCCTGATCATCGGCAACTTCGGCACCGTCGTCCGCGAGCGCATGCAGCTGTTGGTACTGCTGGCCCCGATCATGGCCCTGGGCCTGGCGGAGCGCCGCGTCCTCCGCGACGCCGCCGCCGCCGACGATCCGGGCCTGAGCCCACGAGTCCCTGCACCAATCACGGGGACCCCCCTCCGCTGACCGGTCGTCGCCCAGCAGCGGTGCTCGCCCTGGTCGTGGTGGCCGTCGCTGGGGCGGGGCTGGTGGCGAGCATGCTGCCCTTTGTTCGTCCCGCGCCCGACGAGGCTCCTCGCTCGGCTGATGCTGTCGTGGTCCTTTCCGGCGACGTCGGCGGCCGGCTGCCGCTGGCCCTCAGCCTGGTGCGAGCCGGCGTGGCGCCCAATCTCGTCGTCGATGGCCTGCCCGACCTCCCCGAAGCCAAGGACCTGTGTCGCCACAGCCCCAAGATCGCCGTGGTGTGCCTGAGCCCTGATCCCGACAACACTCGGACCGAAGCTCGGGCCGCAGGTCTCCTGGCCGCCGACCGTGGGTGGCGCCGCGTGATCGTCGTGACCGATCCCGTCCACGTGCACCGGACCCGGCTTCTGTTCGAGCGATGTGTGGCGGGTTCGGTGACCGTCGTCGCCACGCAGCGAGGGGCGGGGATGCGTTCGGTCCTCCACGAATGGCTCGGCACCGCCGATGCCGAGATCCGGGACAGGCGATGCTAACGATGGGTGTGCAACCTCCCAGTAGGATGGGTGTCGTGCCCAGCGGCGAGCGGCAGACCGTCCGCGACTATCTGTCGATCCTCGTCCGGCGGAAATGGGTGGTGATCCTGACCCTGGTCGTGGTCGCCAGCAGCGCCCTGGCCTATTCCCTTCTTCAGACGCGCGTGTACCAGGCTCATGCCCGGGTTCTTATCTCGCCCAGCCAATCGGCCTTCCAGGGCAACTACGGCTCCTACATCGATCCCAACTCCATCCAGACCGAGATCGAGGTCCTCCAGGCCGCTCTCGTACGCGCCGCGGTCGTGAAGCGGCTCGGCAACGTGCCGGGCGCCACCGCGTCGATCGTGGGCAGCACCGCGGTCATCGACGTCTCTGCCCAGAGCAGCGACGCCGCCCAGGCGGCCAACGTGGCCACCGCCTACGCCGAGGAGTACATCAACCTCCGTCGTCAGCAGAGCCTCGACGGCCTCCTCGGTCTCAGCACGACGCTCCAGAAGAAGATCGACGATCTCCAGAGGCAGCTCGACGAGGCCAACGCCCGGGCGGCCGCGGCCGACGCCGGCAAGCCTCCGAACACGCCCCCGACCCACACGCCCGAACAGCAGAGCCTCGAGAGCCAGAGGGCAGCGTACAAGGACAAGCTCGACCAGCTCTCGGTCGACACCTCCCTCCAGAATGGTGGAGCGCAGATCGTGTCGCCGGCGGTGCCGCCGAAAACGCCGATCAGCCCGACGACGAAGCGCAACTTCGCCCTCGGGGTGCTCCTCGGGCTGATCCTCGGCGTCGGGCTGGCCTTCTTGGCCGACCAGCTCGACGAGTCGATCAAGGACCGCGACGACCTGGAGCGCATCCTTGGCGATCTTCCCGTACTCGGGGTGATCCCGAGAGTCATCGGGTGGCGCAACCGGTCCGAACCCCGCCTGGTGTCGGCCGCCCTACCCAACTCATCGGCTGCTGAGGCCTACCGCACGCTGAGAACAGCGATCCGCTTCATCGGGATCGACCGGCCGATGCGCACCATTCAGATCACCAGCCCAGGTGCGGGCGAGGGCAAGACCACCACCACCGCCAACCTGGCCGTAGCGCTGGCCCGAGCCGGCCACAGCGCCACGATGGCGAGTTGTGACCTCCGGCGCCCGCGTATCCATGCGTTCTTCGGCATTGCCGAGGAAGTCGGATTCACCTCCGTGTTGGTGGGCACCGCCCCTCTGTCCACGGCAGTGGTCCCGGTGCCCGGTTACGACGGGCTTTCGATACTGCCCTCGGGCCCGCTGCCACCCAACCCATCGGAGTTGTTGTCGTCGGGCCGGGCCGGTGAGATTCTCACCGCTCTCGAGGCCCACTCCGAGACCGTGCTCATCGACTGTGCCCCGGTCCTCCCGGTCACCGACGCGGTCGTGTTGTCGGCTCGTGTCGATGGCACGGTCCTCGTCGTCACCGCGGGCGTCACCACGAGGAAGCAGCTTCGGCGATCTCTCACCCTGCTCGGCCAGGTCGACGCCCCGATCGTCGGTGTGGTGCTGAACGGAGCCTCCTCCGAGGGCAGCTACGGCTACGAGTACGACGGCTACGGCAGTGTCGCTGCCAACCCCACCGGGAATGGCAAGGGCAATGGTCAGTCCGACCCTTCCGGCCAGGGTTCAAATGGGAGCGGGCGCCAGCGGTC
>JBBRXY010000127.1:0-6750 GCA_038238185.1 Acidimicrobiales bacterium | reverse complement strand
GAGAACCCCACCCCGTTCGTGTGGCACAAAAGCGCCGAGGAGATCCTCGAGCGGCTCGCCGGCTACTGCGCCGCCATCAACGAGACCACTGGCGCCTGACCCTGCCAATTTCATAGCGCTTCAGCCTTACAGGACACTAGCCGGCCACTACCACCCACGCGGCGCCCCACGGCGAGCCGAGTGGTAGGCCGATGACTACCGCGACCATGACCACGGTGGTGGCCTGCCAGGCGATGGCCCAGGAGACCCGTCGGGGCACGAAACCGAGCGCCCGGAGCACGGCCAGCTCCCGGCGCCGCCGGCGAATGCCCGTGATCAACAGGTGGGCGATGGTGAGGGCGGCCATCACGGCAAGCAGCCCGGCCAGGGCCGCAGGAAGGCGACGCACCTGGCCGAAGTGGGCCACGTCGGTTGTTTCGGTAGGTACCGAACAAGGACATTGGTGGTCGTCTGAAGGGCGGCCATCTCCCTGGCCTTGTCCACGCCGGGACGGAAGCGGATGAACGCAGTCCCGGGCGGAGGTGCGTCGAACCCCGGCCCAGCCATGGCTGCATATGCGGGGGCCCGGCGTGGCCGCCCACGCTCTGGTGGCGGGCAACCCGGCGCGGCCCCAGCCTCGGTGCGCACATGAGCGGCGCGGCTGCCCGACACCCTGACGTGCCGCCGGTGTGACCGCCGGTTCGAGCTGGTCGACGAGACTTCGGGCCTCAGGCCGGCTTAGGACTGCACCGGCGCACGGGTGATCCTGTAGGGCTCGACGAACGGGTGCGGGTACTGGAACCCGCTCGCTGTCGAGCCCCTGACTGCGACCACGCAGACCGCCGGACCCGTGTGGAAGAGCCCCTTGGTGAAGGGGCTCGCCGCCGCACGCATCCGGATGTCGTTGTCACCCTTGGTGGAGGTGACGGTGGTAGGGGGGAAGAAGCTCACGGCGCCCACGGACGTGGACGGAGCGGTGCTCTACCGGGAACCCGCTGGCTCACACGCACGGAGCCCGCGATGTCAGGACCGGGCGCGCAGGAGACGTCGATGACGACCTCGACGGCCGCGCCGCCGTTCAGCAGTTGGACGCCGTCGATCTCGGTGACCATCGGGGGGGCCGTCGGGTTGGCCCCTGCCGGGCCCATCCCGAGCATCAAGGTGGCAGCCGAAGCGACGACCGCAGTTCCCGTACCTACCATTTCCTGGCGATGTTCATGACCGACCCTGCTGTGAGGTGTGGAACGGTGGGATTTCGGGTCAGGTCAGCGGACCGCGGTTGCTCACCCGGCAAGGGCTGCGTCGCGATGAACCGGTTCGAGTTTGTATCGAAGAGGTTTACCAGGCAGACAGCGGGGCCCCTCTGGAGGAGGCGCTCGCTGGTCGGCAACACCGTCACCCGGACGCCGTTGTCACCGATGACGCAGCTGGTGAACTTGAACCCCGAAGGTTGTCCACCAGCAGGCCGCCATCGGGGCCGGAGTCGAACCGGATGAACGCCTCGAGCTGGCGACGGATGCCCGCGGCGTTGGCTTCGATCTCGTCGACCGACAGCAGCAAGCGCTCGGTCGCCCTGCCACTCGGGTCGCCGATGAGCGCCGCCCCCCACCCACCAGGGCGATAGGACGGTGCCCGGCCTTCTGGAGCCGGGCCAGCCTGATCACACCCACGAGGTGGCCGACGTGCAGGCTGTCGGCGGTGGCGTCGAAGCCGGCATATCGGTGAACCGCGCCGCGGCCAGCATGGCCCCGAGCTCGCGTCGGTAACCTGGTGATCATCCCCCGCCAGGCCAGCTCGGCCATCACGCGCTACCAGGGGCCCTCGCATCGGGCCGCGGCGCCCCCACGTCGGTGCTCGGCGCACTGGCACCGGTCGGGACATCGCCATGTCGGCCGGCCATCCCGGCCACCCTACCGGAGTCGCCCGCAGAGGCCCGGGTCGCTCCGGGCCTGACTCCGGACCCCTAATCTGGCGACGATGACCATCCGGGTGGTGCTGGCCGAGGACAACTACCTCGTGCGCGAGGGGGTCCGCCGCCTCATCGAGGCCCAGCCCGAGCTCGAGCTGATCGCCGTGTGCGAGGATCTCGGTTCGCTGCTCGCGGCCATCGATGCCGATCCGCCCGACGTGGTGCTCACCGACATCCGCATGCCTCCCACCGGTACCGACGAGGGACTACAGGCGGCTGATCACATGCGCACCGTGCACCCCGAGGGCGGCGTCGTCGTCCTGAGCCAGTACGTCGACCCCCAGTACGCCCTCGCATTCCTCGCCAACGGGTCCAGGGGCCGGGGCTACCTGCTCAAGGAGCGGGTCTCCGACGTCGACCAGCTGCTCGGCGCCATCCGTGAAGTGTCCCGGGGCGGCTCCTACATCGACCCCCGGGTGATCGACGCCCTCGTCCAGGCCCGCTCGCGGTCGGCGGCCTCGCCACTGCGCCAGCTCACCCCCCGGGAGCTGGAGATCCTGTCGGAGATGGCCCAGGGCAAGAACAACCAGGCCATCGCTACCGCCCTCGTGCTGTCTGACCGGGCGGTCGAGAAGCACATCAGCTCGATCTTCTCCAAGCTTGGCGTGTCCGAGGAGCCCGACATCCACCGGCGGGTGAAGGCGGTCCTTCTCTTCCTGGCCAACAACTGACCGGCTGAGCGGGGGGCATGGGCCCGAGCGGCCCCTGAGCGGGGGGCATGGGCCCGAGCGGCCCCTGAGCGGGGGGCATGGGCCCGAGCGGCCCCTGAGCGGGGTGGCTGGCACCCCCCCGGGGGTGGTGCAGGCACCCTGGTCACCATCGTCACCATGTGTGAAAATTTGCCGAATGGGCGCTGATGCCGTCTCCGTGCTGATCGTCGACGACCAGTCGTTGTTCCGTCGTGCCGCGGCCACGGTCGTACGGGTGACCCCGGGGTTCGAGGTGGTGGGTGAGGCCGACTCGGGCGAGTCGGCGGTGGACATGGTCGACGACCTCAACCCCGCCCTCGTGCTGATGGACATCAATATGGGCGGCATCAACGGCATCGAGGCCAGCCGGCGCATCACGACCGCCCACCCCGAGGTGGCCGTAGTCCTCCTTTCGACCTATCAGGCCGACGATTTGCCGGCAGACGCCCCCTCGTCGGGCATGGCTGCCTATGTCAACAAGGACGAGTTCGGACCGGTCGTGCTGCGGGCGGTATGGGACCACCAGGCAGCGGCTTCGGGACAACCAGGGCCCCCGACCACCGGCGCCTGAGACCTCACGGTCGGTGGCCTTCTGCGTCGGCCGTCACCGGAATTCGGCCCGACACCCGTGTCCCCTTGCCGGGCGACGACTCGACGTTGATGCTGCCGCCAATGGCCCCCACCCGGTCGCCCATGTTCACGAAGCCGGCCCCGGGGGTCGTGTTGCGGGCGGGGTCGAAGCCGGCCCCGTCGTCGGCCACCTCGAACAACAGGCCACCCGCCTCCTCCCACACCCGCACCCTGGCGCTGGCATTCTCGCCGGCGTGCTTGCCCGCGTTCTGCAGGGCCTCCAGGCAGCAGAAGTAGACGGCTGCCTCCACATCCTTGGGATAGCGACCCGTGCCCGACGCGTGCACGTCGGTGGGGATGGCCGCCCGCCCCGCAGCCGCTCCCAAAGCTTCGGCCAGACCGCGGTCGACCAGCAGCGGCGGGTAGATCCCGTGGGCCAGGCTGCGCAACTCGGCCACGGCGTCGCCCACGTCGTGGCCGAGCTGGGCGAGCAGCTCCTTGGCCGCGGCGGGATCGGCATCGGCGAGCTGTTGCACCAGGCGCAGGTTGACGGCCAGCGCCACCAGATGTTGCTGGGCCCCGTCGTGAAGATTGCGTTCGATCTGGCGGCGGGCGGCGTCGGAGGCCGCCACCACCCGGGCGCGCGACGCCCGCAGCTCCTCGGCCTGGCGCCGCACCTCGTTGAGCGACTGCTGCAGGGCGGAGTCGAGGGCGACGTTGTGCAGGGCCAGCCCGACCTGGCGAGCCAGCTCGGCCAGCACCGTGTCGTCCTCGGATCGGAAGGCGTCGCCGTCGGCGGGACGCACGGCGACGATCAGCCCGAGGAGCTGACCCGAGTGGGTGGCGGGCGCCACGCGTATGCCGGCGTCCTCCCGCCCGCGGAGCAATCCGGCCAGCCAGACCTTCACCCACGCCGGACCGCACACACCGGCGCGCGACACGACCGCCTCCTCGTCGGGCACCAGGGTGATCGAGGTGGGGGGGGCATCGGGAACCGACACCACCCGCTCCAACCGACCACCGGAGCCCGTCCATACCTCGGCCCTTGACAACACCAACGACTTGCGTAGTGACTCGGCCAACTGGAGAAGGAGCTCGTCGAACGGGGCGGCCCGGGACAGTCTGGTGCCGAAGGTACGCACGACCTCGTCGGGCGCCTCCCGCTCGCCGTACACCACGCGGTTGGAGAACTGGCTCAGGCGCTCGCGAGCGGGTAGGTACACCAGAGCAGTGACAGCCGCGGCCAGCATGGACAGGAGGAGCAGCGAGCGCTCCGATGCCGTGGGCGTGCGACCGAGCCCAAGTACCACCACGACGTAGACCGACACGACGACGCCGCTGAGTCCGGCGATGGACACGGTGTGAGCCAGCAGCCGGTCTATCCGACCGAGCAGCCGGGGCGAGCACGACACGGCCAGGGCCACGGGCATGGCCACGGTGGCGACGGCCACCACGGCCAGCCCCTGGGGCGGCCAGTCGGCCAGGAGCCGGAGGGCGAGGGTCACGATGGTCACCTCGGCGGTGACGACGACGGCCCAGCCAAACCACTGCAGGCGCTGGCGCTCCGCTCCGTGCGAGCGCCGGTAGCGCCGGTTGGACCCGGTGAAGCCGATCACGCCGGCGACGACCGCTTCGAGGCCAACCGGCCACAAGGGCAGCGCCGGGCGTTGCGTCCACATGCCGATGCCGACGAGCAGGCCCACCACGTAGGCGGCAGCGATGACGGTCCGGCCCACCCGGCACGAGCCGTCGGGAAGGCTCAACAGGATCTGCATCCCGATGGCCGGCAGCACCGCGACGGCCACGGGCAGGACGAGGCGGAGGACGGCCACCATCGCCTCGGCGAAGGTGGTCCCGTGGTCCGAGGCGCGAAGGGTGGCGGCGGTCGCGCCGGCCAGGCCGGCTGCGAACGCCCCGATCAGCACCAGAGGCCCGAGCCGCTCCTCGCCGCTTCGGACGGCGACCACCGCGCCGGCGATGGCCCAGCTGATCACCAGCGCGGCGCGCAGCACGTCGGTTCCCGTGTCGCCGCCATGGCGGCCCATCAACGCGCCGCCGACGCCAAGCGCAATGGCGACCGGCGCCAGGAGGAGGACGGCGGAGGGATGCGGACCGGACCCGCCGTCGTGTTCGCCGGGCCCAAGGCCGACCTTGTCTCCCACGGGTGCTGCGACATTGGTGGACATGGTCACTCCGATCTCAATACGACGGCCGGCGAGGTCCGGCCCGCCGACCAGGCGGGGCCGGATTCGGCTACCTGGGGAAGACGCTCGACCGTGTCGAAATCGACGTTGCCGAGAGAACCGCCGGGCACGTTGTAGACGAGCATGTCGGCCGCACTGGATGCCTTCACGAAGCGGGAATAGGCGGTGTCGGCCCGGCGGGCCCCGGCGGCGGTGGCGAGTACCGCACCGGCGAAGACGCCGACGAGAAGGGCCAGGCCCGCCCATGCCCGCCATCGGGCACGAGCCTCGGCCTGCAGCCGGAACCACAGCGCACCCATCACTCGCTCCTGAGCACGGCGGCGGGCGAGGTGCGGGCGGCGATCCGGCCCGGCAGCACCGCGACCAGGTTGGCGACGATGGCGGTGGCCAGCCCCAGTGCGGCCAGCGCCAACCACGGCAGGACCGTCTCGCCCACTATGCCGAGGTTGGCGGCGAAGGCCAACCACACCCAGCGCCCGGCGACCACGCCCAGGGGTACGCCCACCACGACCGCCACCACCGCCAGGCTGGTGGACTGCCAGGCAACGGTGGCCCGCACGTGGCCCGACGACAAGCCGAGCGTCTTGAGGATGGCCAGGTCACGCCGGCGACGGCGGATCGACGTCACCAGCAGGTGGGCCAGGGTGGCCTCCGCGAAGGCGCCCAGCAGCCCGCCCAGCACCACCGGCAGGCTCTGGACCCGGCCGAAGTTCACCAGGTCGGTCGGGCGCTCGGGCGCCAGGACCTGGAACGAGGTGTCGGAGCCCAACCGGCGTTGCAGCTCGGTCCGGGCCCGGACCGGGTCGGAGCCCTTTCGGAACCGCACAAGAACGGTGTCGGGCGGCGGGGCGCCGTGGGGGATCATGGCCCGCAGCCCGTCGGGCGTCATGGCCACGCCCTTGCCCAAGCCCATGGCGTCGCTCAGGCTGGGGAACACGGCCCGGCCCACCACCCGGAGAGGCACAGGTTCGGGCGTGGCGTCGGCGACGATGGCCCGGACGGTGCTGCCCACGTGGGCATGCACGGCTTCCATGGTGGAGGCGCCCAGCATCACCTCGTCGGGGGCGGCGGGCAGGCGACCCTCTATGGGCGTGGGCATGAGCGACGCTCCCCCCACCGTGCTCACGGCGATGCCGTCGCCCCGCACCCGGCCCATCAGCACTGGGAATCCCGCAAAGCCGGCCGAGGCATCAACGATGTCGGGATCGTCGGCCACCGCGGGGAGGGCGGCGTCGCCGACGTCGTTCGGGAACTCCGTCGACCCGATCCTGGCGTCGTAGGTCACGCCGTAGAGGCGGGGTGTGGCCAACAGATGCTGGAGACTGGCGCTGAAACTGAG
>JBBRXY010000126.1:0-6774 GCA_038238185.1 Acidimicrobiales bacterium | reverse complement strand
GAATGGCGAAATCTCCTCCGACGAGCTCGACCGGGCCGAGAAGGAGCTGGAGAAGGTGACCCACGAGCACGTGGCCGACATCGACCACGCTCTGGTCCGCAAGGAGCAGGAGCTTCTCGAGGTCTGAGCACTTGTGTCCGGGGACCCACCTCCCGCAGACACTCCATACAACCGACGCAGAGAGGAGGCCCATCATGGACGACGGCCACAACGACGACCAGACAGAGGCGCTCGACCTGTCGGGGCCTGATGGCGGGTTGGACGACGAGGTTCCCGGGGGTGCCGGCGCACGCCGTGGCCCCCGACAGGCGGCCGAGGGAGTTCGCATCATCGGTGCCGAGGAGGCTGCGGCGGCCATCGAGGCCGGCCAGGTGGCCGGTCGTCGCCCCGGCGACGCTCCCCGATTCGGCGACGTCCCCGAACCGCCCAGCGGGCCCCGTCCCTCGTTGCGTTTTCCCGGCGCCGACCCCACCGCGGTCGCCAAGCCGGCGGTGGCCGAGCCTCCGCCCCGCCCGGTTGTCTCGCGCGACTCCGCCCCCGAGGGCCGGTTCTGGGAGGGAGAGTCCGAGGCGGCACGGGCCGACGCATCATCGGGTGCGGCGGAGCCGGCCCGCTACGCTGACCCCACCATGGGCTCCGGCGACAACCGTGGCCGTTCCGGCCCCGAGGGGTATGGCCGTTCCGGCCCCGAGGGGTATGGCCGTTCCGGCCCCGAGGGGTATGGCCGTTCCGGCCCCGGGGACCCAGGCTTCGCCGGGCCCGAGGAGCGCCAGTTCTGGGACCCCCCCGCGCAAGCAGCCGACCCCGACCCCGACCCCGGCGGCCCGTCCGCCGCTTATCCCGACGACGAGGGGACCGGTTCCACCCCGCTCCCGCACTGGACCGAGCCGCCGAGCGGGGAGGTGGCGCGCATCCTGCCCGACGCCGAGCCTCCCGTCGACGACGACCTGAGGGCCTGGTCATCGTTGTCCACCGGCCCCCGCTGGCGGGACCAGCACACTGACTGGGACGAGGCCGACTTCGGCGACGAGATCCTCGATGATCCCGAGCTGGGGGGCTTGCGGTCGGATGCGGCTCCTGCGGCCCCAGCCGACGACTACGAGTACCCCGAAGACGAGCTCCCCGTCGAGCCCCGACGCACCGATCGCCCGGCACGTACCCGACACCTCCCGTCTGGCGCCGGGCGTCTCGCCGCCACGATCTCCGCCCAACCCCGAGACGTCACCACCTCGGTGATCACCGGCTTGGTTGCGCTCGTGGTGGTCCTGCTCGCCTCCGCCATCGGTCCCAGGGCCCTTCTGCTCCTGGTCGTTGCCGCCCTGGGGATGGCCGCAGCCGAGCTCTTCGGTGCGATGCGCGTCGCCGGCCATCATCCGGCCACGCTCCTCGGGGTCACCAGCACGGCGGCGCTGTCCGGCGCCGTGTACTGGCGAGGCGTCGACGGCTTCAACCTGGTGATGCCCCTGTTCATCGCGTTCGCCATGCTCTGGTACCTCACCGGAGTGGTCAAGGGCCGGCCGCTGATGAACATCGCCGTCACCACCTTTGGGTTCTTCTACGTGGGCATCCTCGGTTCCTTCGCCGCCCTCCTCCTCACTGCTCCCCACAACGACGGCATCGGGCTCCTCCTCGGCGCCGTGCTCACCACGTCTGCCTACGATGCCGGCGCGTTCTTCGCCGGGCGCTTCGCCGGACGCACGCCGCTGGCCCCCGACATCAGCCCGGGCAAGACCGTCGAGGGGATGATCGGCGCCTGCGCGGCCACGCTCGTGGCCGGGATGATCGTCGGCCAGATCGCCCCGTGGGACCTGAAGCGCGGCATCGTGCTGGCTCTGGTCGTGATGGTCGCGGCACCGCTCGGTGACCTCTGCGAGTCGATGCTCAAGCGCGACCTCGGCGTGAAGGACATGGGTGCGATCCTGCCTGGCCACGGTGGCGTCCTCGATCGCATCGACGCCCTGCTGTTCGTGGTGCCCGCCACCTGGTACCTCGTCCGGATCCTGAACTTCGCTTAGGGTCCGGCGCCCGTGAGGTCCGTCAGCCTGGTGGGATCCACCGGGTCCATCGGCACGCAGGCCATCGAGGTCATCGAGGCTGAGCCTGACCGGTACCGGGTGGTCGCCCTGGGTGCGGCCCGGTCAGTGGAGCTCCTGGCCGACCAGGCCCGGCGTCTGCGGCCCCGGCGGGTGGCTGTGGCCGACGCCTCCCGGGCCCGGGAGCTGGCCGACCTGGTGCCGGTGGGCACCGAGGTGCTGTCCGGTCCGGGGGCCCTGGCCGCCATCGCCGTCGGCGCCGACGTCGTGGTGAACGGTGTCGTCGGGTTCGCCGGCCTCCCGGTGACCCTCGCGGCGTTGGAGGCAGGCGCCCGGCTGGCCCTGGCCAACAAGGAGTCCCTGATTGCCGGAGGCCCGGTGGTGCAGCGGGCCCGGGCCACGCCGGGAGCCGAGATCGTCCCCGTCGACTCCGAGCACTGCGCCGTCCACCAGTGCTTGCAGTCCACCGGCGACGGAGGTGCCCGTCGGGTGGCCCGGATCGTCCTCACCGCCAGCGGTGGGCCGTTCCGGGGCCGGTCGGCCGCCGATCTGCGGGCGGTGACCCTCGACGACGCCCTGGCCCATCCCACCTGGACAATGGGTCCCAAGGTCACCATCGACTCGTCGACGCTCATGAACAAGGGGCTTGAGGTGATCGAGGCCCACGAGCTGTTCGCGGTCGACTACGACCGGATCGACGTGGTCGTCCACCCCCAGTCGATCGTCCACTCCATGGTGGAGTTCTCCGACGGGGCCACCCTGGCCCAGCTCTCCCGACCAGACATGCGCCTGCCGATCAGCTATGCCCTGGCCTGGCCCGACCGCGGTGCGGTCGCGTTCGGCGCCCTCGACTGGTCGTCGGTGACGAGCCTCGACTTCGAGCCCCCGGACCGCCAGGCCTTTCCCTGCCTCGACCTGGCCTACCAGGCGGGCCGTATCGGGGGAACCGCACCGGCCTGGCTCAACGCCGCCAACGAGGTGGCCGTGGATGCCTTTCGGGAAGGGCTCATGCCGTGGGCCTGGATAGCCGACGTTATACAGGACACTTTGGCGAGCCATGATGGTGCCTCGGCCGACGACGTCGAGGCCGTCATCGAAGCAGACCGCCGCGCTCGCCAGCGGGCCAAGGAGACGGTACAACTGAGAATGACCGCTGTCGGGTGAGCTGATCAGTCCGGGGGGGCCGACGCCGCAAGAGACCGGGAAGGAAAACCCACCGATGACCCAGACTCACGACAGCCCGCCGCCGGCATCGCCGGACATCCCGGCTGCCGACGAGGCCCTTCCGCCGTCCGTTTCCGGCTCCGTGCCCGAACGGAGTGCCGGCTCCGTGCCCGAACGGAGTGCCGGCTCCGTGCCCGAGGCACCGACGGGCACGTGGCGCCAGCTGGGGCCGCTGATCGGGGTGCTTCTGGTCGTCGTGGTCGGCGCCATTGTCACCGACACATTCGGAGTGGTCGGGTTCGTGCTCGCCATCCTCGGAGTCGTCATGGTCCACGAGGGCGGCCACTTCGTCGCCGCCAAGCTCTCGGGCATGAAGGTCACCGAGTTCTTCGTGGGGTTCGGACCCCGTCTGTGGTCGATACGGCGGGGCGAGACCGAGTACGGCGTCAAGGCCATTCCTCTCGGCGGCTACGTGAAGATCATCGGGATGAGCAATCTCGAACGCGACATCGACCCAGTCGACGAGCCCCGCACCTACCGGCAGCAGTCCTACCCGAAGCGCATGATCGTTGCCGCGGCCGGGATCTTCACCCACTTCCTGATCGCCGTCATCGTGCTGACGTTCGCTTGGACGGTCGTGGGCATTCCCAACTACGACTCGTCGAACACCACGGTGGGTGAGATCAGCCAACTCAGCAATGGCCAGAGCCCGGCCCAGAAGGCCGGTTTCCAGGTCGGCGACAAGATCGTCTCCGCCGACGGCATCGCCGTAAACGAGTGGCTCGACCTGCCGCCGTACATCCAGGCCCGAGCCGACAAGCCCATCACGTTCGTGGTGGAGCGCCACGGTGAGCGGGTGACTCTCACGGCCACGCCGGAGGCCACCGTCGAGGACGGCCCCACGGTGGGTCACATCGGGATCGGTGCCCAGATCCCCACCCAGACGGTCAACCCGGCCGTGGGTGTGGTCAACGCCGTGAAGGACACCGGCGAGCTGGCGTGGCGGTCGATCGCCGCGCTGGGCACGTTCTTCTCACCTCACTCGCTCGGCAACTACGCCAAGCTGGCCACCGGCCAGAGCACCAACCAGTCGAAGGCCGCCGCCGACGCCAGCCGGCCCGTGTCCATCGTGGGGGTTGCCCGCATCGCCGGACAAGCGGCGGACACCGGTTTCCTCAACGTCCTGCAGCTCTTCGTGATCTTCAATATCTTCCTCGGTGTGTTCAACCTGGTCCCGCTCCTGCCCCTCGACGGCGGCCATCTGGCCATCGCCACCTACGAACGGGTTCGATCCCGGGGGAAGCGGCGGTACCAGGCCGACGTGGCCAAGATGATGCCATTCACGGCGGCTGTGGTCGTGGTGATGATCATGCTCGGTGGCGTATCGATCTGGCTCGACATCTTCCGCCCCCTGGCCAACCCCTTCCAATGAGACTCGTCGGGTCCCGTCCTGTCCCGCCGTTCTTGCGCGCGAATCGCGCTGGTTCGCTGCGCGTTTCGTGCACGAGAACGGGGATCAGGTTGTGACCGGCTCGTTCGAGCGTCGAGCGACCCGTCAGATCAAGGTCGGCAATGTCGCCGTCGGCGGCGGGGCGCCAGTGAGCGTCCAGTCGATGACCATCACCAAGACGGCCGACGTCGAGGGCACCCTCGCCCAGATCTACGCGCTGGCGGGTGCAGGGGCCGACATCGTGCGTTGCACCTGCAACGACGCCGACGCGGCGGAGGCTCTGGCCCGCATCGTCCCCCGGTCGCCGGTGCCCATCGTGGCCGATATCCATTTCCAGTACCGCCTGGCCCTGGCCGCCCTCGAGGCTGGCGTGCAGTGCCTGCGTCTGAACCCGGGCAACATCCGCAAGCCCGACCAGATCAAGGCGGTGGCCACCGAGGCCAAGGCTCGCGGCGTTCCGATCCGCATCGGTGTCAACGCCGGGTCCCTCGACCCCGACATCTCCGACCGCCACGGCGGCGCCACCCCTGAGGCCCTGGTCGAGTCGGCGCAGCGGGAGCTCGCCTACCTGGCCGAGGTCGATTTCACCGACGTGAAGATCTCGGTGAAGGCATCCAACCCGGCCCTCATGATCGAGGCCTACCGTCAGCTCTCGGAGGTCACCGACCACCCCCTCCACCTCGGCGTCACCGAGGCGGGCCCGCCACCCCAGGGTCTGATCAAGGCCACGGCGGGGATCGCCACGCTGCTGGCCGAGGGCATCGGCGACACCATCCGTTACTCGCTCACCGCCGATCCGGTGGAGGAGGCCAGGGCCGGGCGCCAACTGCTCGAGGCTCTGGGCCTGCGCGAGCGAAAGGGCCTCGACCTCATCGCCTGCCCGTCGTGCGGCCGGGCCGAGGTCGACGTGATCGCCGTGGCCAAGGAGGCGCAAGAGGCACTGGAGGCGCGAAACCTGCCCATCCAGGTGGCGGTCATGGGCTGTGTGGTCAACGGACCCGGAGAGGCCCGCAGCGCCGACCTCGGTATCGCCGCCGGCCGGGGCAAGGGCCACCTGTTCGTGCGGGGCCAGGTGGTGCGGGTGGTGCCCGAGTCCGAGATGGTGGCTGCCTTGGTCGAAGAGGCCGAGCGCCTGGTGGCCGAGGGTTTCGAGGCCCGCCTGGCCGCGGCCGACGCCGGCGCGGCCGAGGAGGCCGAGCGCACCCGCCTCGAGCTCCTCGACCTCCAGGGCGACGATCCCAACGCCGTCGAACAACGGGTGGAGCTGATCCACAAGGACTTGACGGGAGGCACAGAGCTCGGCGGGGGCTGAAATCACCTCACCAGATCACCTTCACGTCGCGATGGTCGCGGGCGTGGTCGCGAATGCGGCGGTCTTTGCTGGCCAGCGAGACGCCGCGCTCCCGAGCGGTGGCGTAGATGAAGCGGTCGGCGGCGTCGCCGGGGAAGGATGTGAGCTGGGCGGCAGCGACGGCCGCCGAGACGGTCAGGTCGGCCACCTGCACCGAGCCACTCGAGACCAGGTCCCGAGCCCAGGGGGTCAGCTCCCGGTCGACTGTCACCCGTCGCCGCTCGACGAGCACCGCCACCTCCCAGAAGGAGACGGGACTGACCAGGGCGGGCGTCTCCTCGTCCAGGGCTGCTGCCACATCGGTGGACAGGTTGTCGCCGCCTTCCACCCACCACAGCAGGACGTGGGTGTCGAGGAGGATCATCGGTGGCCTTCGGCTTCCCACCCTTCGCCCGTGGAGAACAGCTCTTCGTCGTCCGCGGTCAGGATGCGGATGCTCCCCTTCACGGGGGCGCCTGGGCGCTCGATGGGGACGATCCGGGCGACCGGCCTTCCCCGCTTGGTGACGACCAGAGGGACGCCCGACTCAGCAACGCGATCGAGCAGGGCGAGGCACCGCTGCTTGAACTCCCCCGCGCCGATCACCGGCTCGTCTTGTCCATGAACAACGTCCATGGACAGATAGTACCCCGCCCGGCGGCGATGAGCCCACCAGCGCCATCACCCTCGTCCACTACGCCAACTTCCTGGAGAACGTGCGCAAGGACCCCGACCGGGCCGAGGAGTACTACCGCCGGGCCCTCGACGCCGACCCCGCCCACACGCCATCACCCTCG
>JBBRXY010000125.1:0-6957 GCA_038238185.1 Acidimicrobiales bacterium | reverse complement strand
GTCGACCCCACTCACGGAGTAGGCCGCCTGGTTCTCGCCCACCAGCGCCATGCCCACGGTGTCGGTCCCGTCCGGAACAGTCAGGTCGAGGGTGAATGTTCCCGACCCAGCACCTCCCACCACGGCGTCGGTGACCAGCGTCGAGGGGTCGTTGTCGATGAGGGAGAAGAACCCGAGGAACACCTCCCCGCCGTCGATGTCGGTCGAGACCACCCGGGGCACGATGGATGCGTAGCCCGAGGGCGTGGTGACCGTGAAGGGCAGATCGATCCACTCGGCACCGATGGCGTCGGTCACGCTGAGCGAGGGCGTGTCGATCACGATGTTGGGGCGTGATGGGCCGTAGCAGTCCAGTGCCAGCCCCACGCTGCCCCGCTTGACCCCCGCGCCGGCCCGGACCTTCACCATCCCGACGTACTCGCGCTCGGGGGTAACCGGCATGAGCCCCCCGGTGATGGAGTCGCTGTTGTTGTCGACCTTGATGAAGTCGAGGCGGGAGACGACAAAGGCTGCCGCCCCTGCGCTTGATGTCATCGGCACCGGGGTGTAACCGTTTCCGGTAATCCACCGACCGTCGAAGTCCTGCGTGTAGGGCGGGGACACTCCGCGGTTGGGGTCATTGAGGGAATTGGACTCGAACGTGGGATAGGGCGTGCCGTTGGGCATGGACGCAAGCCAAGCGTCGTACTCACTGGCATCGTTCACGGCGAGCGGCACCGGGGTGTAACCGTTTCCGGTAATCCACCGACCGTCGAAGTCCTGCGTGTAGGGCGGGGACACTCCGCGGTTGGGGTCATTGAGGGAGTTGGACTGGAACAGCGAAAACGGCGTGCCGTTCGGCATGGACGCAAGCCAAGCGTCGTACTCGCTCACGTCGTAGGCGGTGGAGGTTTCGTTGCCGTTGATGTCGGTGGACCAGACAAACCCTCGCGCCATCGTGTAGCCGGCCTTCGGCTTGACGTCCTTGACCACGTCCACGACCTCGCCGCGAGTGATCTCGACGTCCTCGCTCACGATCTCATCATCCACGCCGGGCCCATAGAGGATGTAGCCCACGGTCACCTTGCCCTGCGTCGTCCCTCTGGTCGATGTGACCACGGAGCGGAACTGGTAACTCTGTTCGGGGGTCACCGGGAACGGTGTGCCGATTGAGGGCGAGATGTTGTTGGTCCACCGGGTGATTCGGAAGTAGTCGAGGTAGATCGAGTCCCCGTCCACGTCGATCGCAGAGATGAACGGCAGGCCCGTGGTGTAGCCCACGGCGGGGGTGAAATCGGCGTGAGCGGATTCCCACTCAAAGTCCTTGTTCCCCTGGGTGACGGTGAACTCCACGTCCTCAGCAGCGGTGCCGTTGGTCAGCTTCACCCCCCACGTAGCGTCCCCCGCCATGTGGTCGTCCCCGGCGATCACGACTCCGGCGATCCGGTACTGCGTGCCGGGCACGAAGGTCAGAGGGTTGGCGCTGTAGATCGTGCGCCGGTTGCCCTTGACGCGGGTGAGGATGAAGTTGTCGGCCGCCCAGTAGCCGGCGAAATGGTCGTGCGCCTCCAAGAGCCCGTTGACCTTGGTGCGCGTCCCGGGTATCGAGATGCCGTTGATCTTGACCACCTGCCACTGGTCGTCGGCTGTCTTGTCCCACTCGACGTGGGGGGACGTGTACCAGAGGTCATGCACCGGATTCGTCGGGTGGGGGATCATGATCGAGATGTAGAAGTACCCGTCCGTGCTCGGGGCCTTGCGCACGTAGGACTCGGCCTCGTACTGCTCCCCGGGCTTCACGTCATAGGCCTCGACCCCCGGGCCCCCGTTGGTCTTGTCGGCGCGGAGGTACTTGATGAGCGGCCCCGCTGCGACGCCCATGGTTGTGGCCGCGTCCGAGCCGTTCACGCCGCCTGCCGAGTCGGAGTACCAGACCTCATCGGGTGTGGCGTTGGTGGACGACGGGAACCAGAAGTCCAGCCCGTCCTCACCACCGGCGGGCGGCGGGGGTGGGTTGGGCGGCGGGTTGGGCGGAGGCGCCCCGGTCGGGTAGAGGTAGAGGATGCCAGCGGCGTCGTCGGGGTCGAGGGCATTGGCCTGGTTGCCGAGTGACGTGGACGGCCACATGATCGCAGTAGCCACGTCGGAGTGGGCGAGGCCGAGAGAATGGCCGATCTCATGGGTAGCGACACGGCCGTAGTCGTAGTCATTCGAGCCGCCACCCACTCCGGGGTTGATTCCCCAGTTCCATGGGTTGTCGAAGAAGTTGATGTCTCCGCCCCCGCTCGGCCCCCAGGCATAGGCAAGAGTGCCCGTAGTGGGGTTGGGGTCGACGCCGAAGACGATGTCCGGCGGGGTGGCGACCGCCACCAGCGAGAAGGCCAGGTCTGGTGCAGCGGCTTCCCACTGGTTGAAGGCGTCGAGGACCGCCGTCTCCTGCTGCGCCTGGGTCAGGTCTGCGACGTAGGCGGAGAATCCGTAGGTCAGGGTTCGCGTGGGCCACGGTCCTCCGGACCCAGGCACAAACGTCCTCATGCCATCCAGCGACGGGAAGGTCGGGGCGACGTCCGGGTACCCGCAGCGCGGACGACCCATCATCTCCACCGTGGCCTCGTCCACCTTGCCCGTCTCGCGCAGCCCGAAGAACCGCTGATACCGGCGCAGCCCCCCCGCCAGCTCGTCGTCGAGGTCCGTGCGCGCAGCGGCGGCCAGGGAGAGCGTCTCGGCGGGTAGGTAGCCGAACCGGGCCAGGTACCGGCGCACGGTCGTAGCGGTCTTCGTCTTCCCGCTGAGCGCCCGAGCGGCCGCTGCCCTCGGCACGGAGGGGACGGGCTGGCGTGCTAGCTCGGCCATGGCTGCCAGCGCCCGGGGGTCGGTGACCGGGCGGCGTACGGCGTGGCGCCGGCCGTTCATCCTCATTCCCGCCGCGGCCCGGAGCGCGGTGGGGGGCTTGCCGTTGACCCATAGGAAGGGCTGCACCGGTGTGCTAGCGCCCTCGAAGTCGGCGTTCTTAAACACCTGATGCTTGACGTTCGGCCCGATCTTGGCCACGTAGTTTCCCAGCGACCCGGGCATCCATGCGTGGGCCGGATCGAGGACGACACCTACGTCGGGGGCGGTGGCGTCCCAGTTCCCGGCTTCCAGGTCCGACATGAGCTGTAGGCGGGTGTTGGAGCTCAGCACCAGCCCAGCCGCGGTGACCGCCATGTCCGGCCCGAGCGTCCACCCCGCGGCGAAGGTGGGGTTGGGCTCCAGGTTGGGCTGGGGGATGGGGTCGAGGCGGATGACGTTGGAGCCGCTGTAGGCGTTGGCCGGGTCGGAGACGACGGAGAGGTACGTACCCCCGGTCCACCCCGACGCGCCCAGGGCGAGGTCGCCGTTCGGCCACAGGTTCGGGTGCTTGTACCGGCCGGAGCAGATGATGCGCGCCCGCAGCAGCCCGACCGATCCTGAGGTCCGTGTCCAGTTGCCGGTCAGCCGGTAGAGGTCGCCGGGACGAGCGGGCCAGGTCCAGTCGGTCGCCAGCGCGTCATCGGTCGGCCCGGTGTTGGTGACCGTCGCGAGGCCGGGGAACAGCGCCCATGCCGTGTCCTGATCCCGGGACCAATACAGATCACCGAGCGACCAGTCCGGGTTCAGCAGCTTGTTCCGCCCGCTAATGAACTCCCGGAACTCGATCGTCGGGCCGTCCGTGTTGTCGCCCAGCCGCCAGTCCAGGTTCCGGGCGATGATCTTCGTCCCGGTGCTGCGCGGCGTGCGCCGCAGGATCAGGTAGGTGACCAGCAGGTTCTCGCCCTGGTACACCTGGAGGTGCGCCCTTCTCGGCGCCAGCTCGTCGTAGAGGTCCGGGGGGAGCGGCGCCAGGTCGACGGCCAGCTCGCCCAGCATCATCAGCCCCTCGGTGAGGGTGACGGCCATCTAGACCCAGGTGCCAGGCGAGCCCGAGACCGTGCAGCGCTTCCCGTCCGCGGCGAGCTGTCCGTAGTCCCAATAGCCGGCGACGGGGGTGGTGATGGGCAGGAAGGGATAGAGGGAGACGTTCCACACCCGGTCCCACCACAGCACGCTCTTGTTCGCTCCTTCGATGCGCTCGATACCCGTTCCCTCGCCGAGGTTGCCGTAGAGGTGGGTCATCGGGTTGGAGCCGGTGTTCCCGAGCGAATCAATGGTGATGGGCGTAGCCCCCCACCCGCGCACGTCGAAGCGGATGTTGTTGTGGGCGTAGACCACCTGACCGACCGTGATGGCCCGGCTCCCGGCGGGCTGGGCCACCTCGGTGTAGATCTCGACGTCGAGGTTGACGTGGCGGTTGTGCGTCTGGCCGACGTTGATGGCGGAGAAGAGCGCAGCGCGAGCCCGGGTGAAGCGCATCTTGGCCTTGATCGTGACGTCGCCCATGTTGTTGGAGTTGGCGAAGATCAGGGCGTCGGTGGTGGTGATGTCCATCGTGACGTTGTTGGCCACCTCGGCGCCGATGAGGCCGATCCCGTTCGTGCAGGTGAACGAGCCCCGGACCGTGATGTCCTGGTTGTCCCGGGACTGTCCGGCGTTTTTGATTTGGAAGAGGTAGCCGTCGAGGAAGTCTGTCTCCACGATGATGTCGAAGAGGACGTTGCGGTTGTACCAGAACGTCCCGCAGCCGTTGTTGCAGTTCTTGGCCGAGGAGCCGACGAAGGAGACGTTGAGGCCGCCCTCGCAGTCGTAGCCGAGGTCGCCGATGTTCTCGACGTGGCCGACGCCGACCGTGATGTCCCGGCCCATGGAGCCCCACACGCCACCGATGGGCATGTCTCTGAAGTCATGCCCTGACACGCTGAACTTCCCGCACTTGCGCTCGTTGACGATGGCCCCGTTGCCGCCGGGGTTGGCGTCGCCGCCCCACCATTGGATGCCGCTGGCGTAGCCGTAGGCGTGGTCGCCGATGCTGGCGCCGCCCACGACGTAGTGCATGAAAATGAATGCCCGAGCGGTCAGGACGTTGGCGGCGCCCATGCCTTCTCCACTGCACCCGAAGGAGTAGACGCGCCGGCACACGTTCCCGCCAGTCGAGATGCCACCGTTCGTGTCGGCCGTGGCGTAGGTCAGCGCCAGGTTGGTGGCGTACAGGCACGCCTTGATGCACCGGACGCGGGCGAACGTGACGTCGGTGGAGGAGACCAGATGGGCGAAGTAGGTCCGGTCGTCGGGCGCCTCAACCTCAAGGTCGGCGAAGGTGACGTTGCTTACCGACGTGGCGGTGAAGATGGCCCCGTCCACCGCCGTCGAGGTCGTCTTGAGCTTGCCCCCGCCGGCCACGGTGAGGTTCGACACGGCGTTGAGGGTGTTCGCCGCGACGAGGTAGGTCTTGCCCTTGGTCAGCCAGAGCGTCCCGCCACCCGCAGTGCCGATGAGGGCGAGGGTGTTGACGATGGCGGTGGTGTCGAGGGTCACCCCGTCGCCCACTGCCCCCTGCGCCTCGGGGTGCCAGGCGGCCACGTCGTCGAGACGCTGGAGCGTGGCGTCCATGTCGTTGAAGTAGGGGTTCTGGCCGGCGGACGGCTTGCGCACTCCCATGTGCGGCAGGACGATGGGCGGCATTAGAAGATCCTCACGGTCTGTTCGCTCGCCATGGCTGCCTCACTGTGGTGGTCGGCCAGGTTGTCACCGTCATTCAGGGTAGCCACGATGGCCCATGCTTCCATGGCTCTCGACCGGCTGATGACCCCGAGCCCGTTCCGGGTGGGACCGGGGGAGAGCACGGCGACAGCGCGCGTGAACCCGTTTGCGTCGGTGACCCGGGTCCCACCGCCGTCCGTGGTCGCCTGGTAGGTCATGCACCCGGCGATGGCCGACCCGTAGGCGTCCGCCACTTCGGTCCCGCTCCCGCCCCACGGCGTCTGCCCCCACGGCTCGAAGCCCCACCCGCTCGTCAGTGGCAGAGGTTGGATGTCGGTCCACTGCACGACCCGGTCGGAGATCGGGTCGGAGGGGGACCCGTGGGTGATCCAGAGTGACCGCTGCCCCCGGTGCAGGCTGATGCGCATGTCCCCGCTCTGGCGTGCGGCCAACACCACCGTGGCGTCGTCGGGCGTGCGCCACTCCATGCGCGCCCCCAGCGTCGTCCCCGACCCGAGGCTGAGGCGCACGTAGCCCACGGGGTACCAGCCGGACTCGTTGAGCGCCTCCACTGCCAGGTAGGGCTGCGCCGTCCGGGGGCCGCAGACGAAGCGGATCAGGCCGTTGCTCATCCCGCAGTGCTCGGGCTGGTCGAACTGGTGCCCGGGGCCGAAGACCTCGGCGAGGCGGAGGACGTCGTAGCACCGAACGTCGCCCCCGCGGTAGGCCACCCACCCCGGGATGATGCCGTTGTTCTCCACGGTGGGGACCAGGAGGCGGGCCAGCCCCGGACCACGGCGGATCGCCATCTTGCGCGACGGGGCGGGCGGGCGCTCCCACGATGCCGGGTCGTACGGGCGGGTGATGAGCGTCCCACCCCCGCCGGTCACGAAGTCAGGCGAGGTGCCCTCCGTGTCGTAGAAGGGCGCTGCCACCATCGCCACAGGGGTGATGTTGCAGGTCTGGGCACGGGCCCGCGCCGAGCGGACCACGACGAGCCGGTCGGTGGGGAGCAGCACCCCGCTGGCTGAGAGGGTGCGGATGGGCGTGGGGATTCGCCCGTGCAGGAAGGGGCCGGAGACGTCGACCGAGGTCCACATCACCATGCCGTTGAAGGGGCGCCAGTGGCCGAAGTCGGTCCAGAACGGCTCCAGGTGCCCGATGTAGGGGCCTACCGTCTGCACCGTCGCCCGGTTGGCGAACAGTTCGGAGAGCTGGGTACCGAACGGCTCCAGTACCTGGCCGGACACGCTGAACGACCGCCCCCACTCCCCCGCGGTGCTGGTCCATGACGCCTCACCGGAGAGCAGGTCGGCCTTCACCGGCCCGAAATAGAACCGGGCCTCGGTGCAGTCGACCACGACGCCACCCCCGTCGACTACC
>JBBRXY010000124.1:0-7255 GCA_038238185.1 Acidimicrobiales bacterium | reverse complement strand
GGCGGATTTCTCGCTGACGTGCTGTTCCGTAGCGACGCCAACGACCGCGGTCTCAGCCCGGCCGGGATCTTCGGGTCGATTGTCGGTGCCGTCATCGTGCTGTTGATCTACAACGCCGTCACCCGCCGGCGATCACGGGCCTGAAAGTCCGCCGGCCCGCGCCTCAGGAGAAGACCGCCAGCAGGCCGGCCACAGCGGCGACGGCCACCATGATCGGCACGGCCACCAGGGCGAGAGCGGTCAAGGCCCAGAAGGTCGGGGTCACGAGCTGGGCCACGGTTGCCCACGAGCCCACTACGTCGCCGTAGTCGCGGACCAGTCCCCGAAGAGCTCGCGTCGCAGCGAACCGCCCTGGCGGTAGTCGAGGGCCTCCGTCGGTCTCGTGCTCGGCCGGTATCTCCCGTCGGGCTCTGCGCATTAGCTCTGGTCCTCGTCTCATCGTCACTCCGCCCAGTTTCCCGGGAAGCTCGAGCAGGGCGAGGAGCGAGAAGCGCACATTGAGCAACCAGCCCGCAGGGACCAGGCACAGGACCAGCACTACGAGGGACGCCGCCGTGGACTGTCCGACGTCGTGGATCCGGCGCCCATCGGTGGCCCACCACAGGGCCAGGCCACTGGCGCAACCAACGACCGCAGCGGCCGTAACCAGCCGAGCCAGCCTGCGGGTCGCGCCTTCGACCTTCACGACGACAGCACTGAGCTTGGCCAGGCGCGGGTCGGGCTCAGTTCCTTGACTCATGATGGAATGGCGCGGTGCGCGTGCTTTGCGAGAGCCATCCGGCGTTTGCCGCTCACGACGCCGGTGCCGGTCACCCGGAGCATCCCGACCGGCTGAGGGCCGCCCTCGCCGGCATCGAGTCCCTGGGCCTCGGCGACGACTTGGTGCGAGTCGAACCCCGGGCCGCCACGATCGACGAGATCGCAGTCGTCCATGACCGGGCGTTTGTCGACGCCCTCGAACAGTTCTGCGCCGACGGCGGAGGCCAGATCGACGGCGACACCCGGGCCGGGCGCGAGTCGTGGAAGGCCGCCATGCGGGCCGTGGGCGCCGGCCTCGACGCGGTAAGCCGTCTCAGGGACGGCCAGGCCGAGGCGGCATTCTGCGTGGTGCGTCCACCCGGCCACCACGCCACGCCCAGCCGCGCCATGGGTTTCTGCCTGCTCAACAACCTGGCCGTGTGTGCCGCCACCCTGGCGGCCGAGGGGGAGCGGGTGGTGATTGTGGACTGGGATGCCCACCACGGAAACGGTACCCAGGACGCCTTCTGGACCGACCCCCGGGTGCTCTACGTGTCGATGCATCAGTGGCCCCTGTACCCCGGAACCGGCCGTCTCACCGAGACGGGCGAGGGGCGGGGTGCGGGACTCACGGTGAACCTCCCCTTGCCGCCCGGCGCCACCGGCGACGTGTACGGGGCGGCGTTCGACGAGGTGGTGGCCCCGGCGGCGGCGGCGTTCGATCCCACCTGGGTGCTCGTCTCGGCGGGCTTCGACGCTCACCGGGCCTGTCCCCTCACCAGTCTCGGGTTGTCGGCCGGCGACTATGCCGACCTGGGCCGACGCTCGGCCTCGCTGGCCCCTCGTGGCCGCTGCGTGGGGTTCCTGGAAGGCGGCTACGACCTGGCGGCCCTGGAGAGCTCGGTGGCGGCGTGTGTGGGCGCCTTTGCCGGTGTCGATCGCCGACCCGAGCCGGCCACCACCGGTGGCCCAGGCCATGAGGTGGTCGCGGACGCGGCCCGGCTCCGTGCCTGAACGGAATGCCGGCTCCGTGCCTGAACGGAATGCCGGCTCCGTGCCTGAACGGAGCCGGTGGGTACCCTCGGAGCCGTGATCCCCGAACGGATGAAGCCACTGCTGGACGAGGTTCGGCCTCTGGCCGAGCGATTCCACGCGTCCGGGCACAGGATCTACCTGGTCGGGGGCAGCGTCCGTGACGCGATCCTTGGGCGTCCCCTCGAGAAGATCGATCTCGACTTCACCACCGACGCCCGCCCCGACGACATCTTGGCCGTGGTGGGCGGTTGGGCCGACGCCGTATGGACCCAGGGCAAGCGCTTCGGCACCATCGGCGCGGCCCACGGTGGGCGAGACTACGAGATCACCACGCACCGGGCCGAGGCCTACGCGGCCGACTCCCGAAAGCCCGAGGTGCTGTTCGCCGACGCCGTCGAGGCCGACCTGTCCCGGCGCGATTTCACCGTCAACTCCATGGCGCTGTCGCTTCCGGACCTGGCGCTCGTCGATCCGTTCGGCGGGGTCGACGACCTGGCCGAGCTTCGCCTGGGCACGCCACTGGCGCCCGAGGACTCCTTCGGCGACGACCCTCTGCGCATGCTGCGGGCGGCCCGTTTCATCGCCGGCTACGGCCTGGTGCCCACGCCGGAGCTGGTTGCTGCGGTGCGGTCAATGCGGGGCCGCATGGAGATCGTGTCGGCCGAGCGCATTCGCGACGAGCTGGACAAGCTCCTGGTTGTGGATCAGCCCGGCACGGGTCTGTGGTTCCTCGTGGAGACGGGACTGGCCGAGGAGTTTCTGCCCGAGATCCCCGCACTGGGCCTGGAGCAGGATCCCGTGCAGCGTCACAAGGACGTGCTGGCGCACACCATCGCCGTGGTCGACAAGACCAGCCCCGACAAGATCCTGCGCATGGCCGCCCTCCTCCACGACATCGGCAAGCCCAAGACCCGGTCTTTCGGCGCCAACGGCGTGTCGTTCCACCACCACGAGGTCGTCGGCGCCCGCATGGCCGAGGAGCGGCTGAAGGCCCTGCGCTACTCCCACGACGACATCGCCGACATCCGGCGCCTGGTGGAGCTGCATCTGCGCTTCCACGGCTATGGCGACGAGGCGTGGACCGACACTGCGGTGCGGCGGTACGCCCGCGACGCCGGGCCTCTCCTCGAGCGCCTGAACGAGTTGACCCGCTGCGACTGCACGACCCGCAACCGGGCCCGGGCGGCGGCGTTGTCGGCCCGCATGGACGACCTGGAGCGGCGGATCGTCGATCTGAGGACGCGCGAGGAGCTCGACGCCGTGCGTCCCGACCTCAACGGCAACCAGATCATGCAGCGCCTCGGCATCGGCCCCGGCCGGGCCATCGGCCAGGCCCGCGAGTTCCTCCTGGAGCTGCGCCTGGAGGAAGGTCCCCTCGGTGAAGAGGAGGCCGGCCGCCGTCTCGAAGCCTGGTGGGCCGCCCGCGAAGACGACGGCTGACGCACCCTCATGGGTCTGGACACCCCATTTACTCGGAGCCTGTGCGATGCCGATGTTCCCGCCGGCAGGCGCGGGTACCAAGGGGGCCACCGAGGATCTCTTCAATGGAGCACAACTCAAAGACATCGACGAGATGGAGCAGGACCGCCAGGCTGGGCGCAATCGTGGCAAACTACAACCTTGGCATTCAAGCTGTGAGGATACGAATGATACTGAAAGCATCGCGACCACTCGCGGCGAACATGAGTGAGAGTCCGATCCGGTGACCGGTTCGGTCTCCCCGCTACCCGCCGCCGGTGGCCGCCGCCGCCGGTCTACCACTGCCACTTCCAGCTTCGGCGTGAGCCGGCGCGAGGGCCACGACGCCAGCGCTTTCTACGATCGTTTCAGCGCTCCAGTGGTGTCGCCCGACAAGGTTCTCGGCACCCGTTGTCATCCCGTCGACGTCTTGATCGCCGATGACGCCCGGGCCATGAGCGAGGTCGACGACGCCACCGTGGCCCTGGTGGTTACCTCGCCTCCATACTTTGCGGGCAAGGACTACGAGGCGGCCCTGGGCACCGACCACATTCCCGCGAACTACCGGGCCTACCTGGACATGCTCGCCGACGTGTTCGCTCAGTGCGTTGAAAAACTCGAGCCCGGTGGGCGCCTCGCAGTGAACGTCGCTAACCTGGGCCGTCGCCCCTACCGGTCACTGTCGGCCGACGTGATCGACATCCTGCAGAACCGTTTGCGTCTGCTGCTTCGGGGCGAGGTGATCTGGTGGAAGGGCCGGGCGGCCGGTGGTTCGTGCGCGTGGGGATCCTTCCAACGGCCGGGCAACCCGGTTCTTCGGGACCTGACCGAGCGCGTCGTGATCGCCAGCAAGGGCCGCTTCGACCGGGCCCTCACCCCTCGCCAACGCCACGCCCAGGACCGGCCGTCGACGGCCACGATGTTCAGAGACGAGTTTCTGGAGGCCACAACCGACGTGTGGGAAATGGCTCCCGAGAGTGCCACCCGGGTCGGCCACCCCGCACCCTTCCCGGTCGAGCTCCCGCAGCGCCTTATCGATCTTTATACCTACCGAGACGACTTGGTCCTCGATCCGTTCGTGGGTTCCGGCACCACTGCGGTGGCGGCGCTGCGAACCGGCCGCCACTACATCGGCTACGACACCGACGACGCGTACATCGCCGGCGCTCGGCGCAGGGTCGCCGACGAGGTCACTCGGCTGGCACAGGAGGATGCCAGACGTCGAAGCCCGTTTCGCAGCGTGGAGCTTCCCGCCGTGCCCGGCCCGGCCGACCCCGACGAGGACTTTCAGGCCCGAGCCGTGCGCGAGGGCCGTAAGGCCAAAGAGCTCGCGCTCGGAGTACTGGAGCATTGCGGGTTCAGCGATGTCCGTACCGACGTGCGCTATCCTGACCTGGGTGTGGAGGTGAACTTCGTGGCCAGGGATGCGACCGGCGCGGATTGGGCGTTCGACGTCTCTGGAGGCTTCACCAGCAGCCGGGCCGGGCTCAAGCGCACCGACACCTTGTGGAAAGCCTTGGGCAAGGCGGCCGTCCTTCACGAAGACCCACGCCACCGAGGCGTACCCTTGGTGCTGCTCACTACTGATGCCCCTGCCAAAGGCGGCGCGGGCGACGCAGCCCTGCGTGTCGTACTCGGTCCCGGCCGGGCCGTGTACGACATGGTCGAGCTGTTGAGCGCTGAAGGCCAGGAACGCCTGCACCGCTACGCCATCGGCGGGCGCTCTTCGTGAATGCCAGCGTCCCTCGCGTCGCCTGGCCCGTCATCTACGGAGATCCCGCCCAGGTGTTCGTGGCCAGCGATGAGTATGTCCTCACCCGGCTCGATGCGTACCCAGACGAGGAGCTGTGGACGGCCGAGGCGGTCGATGAAGAAGTGGTCTCGTTTCAGATTCGCCTCTCCGCCATCTTCGACGACCCTCCCGCAGGTGGCTGACGACCTCACGACCGTCACCGAGCTGGCGACGGCTCTGGGGATGCTCGGCTACCCCAGTCTTGACCTCGCCCTGGCGCAGCGCCCGTCAGCCATGGTCAACCTCACCAGCCTGGACTGGGACCGCCTAGACCGCCTGCGGTCCGACGGTGCTTTTGCCGGCGCATTCGGGGTTGGCTTCGACAACGGCGCCGGTTTTCTCGCCGCCCCCGACGCGCTGCGGGGCCGCATACCGGCGCTGGTCGAGTGGAAGGGCAGCCACAAGGCGCCCGGCGATGAGACTGTGCCGGCCGACCTGCGGGTTGACCACGTGTACCTCATCAGCTGCAAGTACCTGTCCAAGAACCTCCACAACCGTTCCCCTAGCCGGATCTTCGACCGCCTTCTGGGCGCCGGCGACACAGACCCCACTGACTGGTATATGCGCAGTGCGCCAGCCCACTACCAGGCTCTCTACGAGGCAACTACCTCACTTGCTGGGGCGGAGGGTCTTCCCCTCCGTGTGGAAGAGCTGACGCCGGCCCAGCGCGTACAGCTGCGGCCCGTTCTCCGAACCCGAACCTGGCCTGAGGCCGCGCGGGCCCCGTACGCCGAGTTGTGCCAGGAGGTAAGCGTTCGCACCGCCAACCATTGGTCGAGTCGCGTCCGTACCCCGGCGCAGGCCGAGGCCTTGGTATGGCGGCTACTGCGAATCATGAGCGCCCCCTACTTCATCCTGGGCAGCGACCCGCATCGGTCGCTTCGTCTGCGAATCGATACCCCATGGGACTGGCGTCAGCGCTACCGGCTCCGTCGCCTGACCATCAGCCCCGCTCCCGTCGGCCAACCCCAGGTGGCATGGAGCGCCGAGTGCACCGAGAAGGCAACGGGCTATACCAAGACCGTCCTCGGCCACGTCGAGATACGCTGGAGCCACGGCCGATTCGCCCAAAACCCTGAAGCCAAGGTGTATCTCGACACAGCCCACCACGACGTCCCTGGGTACGTCCGGCTCTGAGTGGCGGTGGTTGTCAACTCGCCAGACTCCCCGTCACGACGCTGGAAGCGCCGTTCCTTCGCCCCCCGTGAAGTCTGCACTCGGTCTGTTGAGGCGCGTCGCTATTCCTTGCGGGCCCGCATGATGAGGGTCCGGGGCACCCACCGCGACGTCTCGCTGGCCCAGGGGCCTTCGTGCTCGTCGCCGCGAGGCTCGGGCTCGAGGATGGTGTCGACCCGGAAGTTGGCGCGCGTGAGGCCGACGAACAGGTCGGCGATGGTGTGGTGATAGCCGAAGAACGGTGGACGGTCCGACCCCAGGTCGACCCGGGAGGAGTCGAAGTAGGACCGGCGCACCAGGAGGGGATCCTCGTCGTCGTCGACGAACATGTCGTAGGCCGGGTGGGGGATGGAGAGCACCAACGGGCAACCGTTCTTCAGCACCCGGTTGACCTGGCGAAAGACCCGGTTCACGTCCTCGACCAGGCTGAGGGCGTAGACCGAGAACACGACATCGACGGTGTCGGCACGGGAGAACGCCAGATCGGCGAGGTCGCCCTCGTGGAATTCGACCCGCACCCCGGCCTTGTCGGCCAGGCGCCGGGCGCGGGTGAGGTGTTCGGCGGAGAAGTCGAGCCCGATGGGTCGCGCACCCTGGGTGGCGAGGCACACCGAGCTCACGCCCGACCCACAACCCAGCTCGAGGACCCGATTGTCGGCCACCTGGCCGAGCAGGCGCAGCTCGGCCTCGGTGGCGATGCCAGGCCCGTAACGGACGACGTCGGCCGCCGCCGGATCGGTGACGGGCTGGCGGTTCCAGGACACAACACCTGACAGGGCCACAGGGAGATCTTGCCCCACCAGCAGCCCTGACGCGGACGTCCGACGCCGCCGCCGCTCAGTCGCCGGAGATGAACTCCTCGACCAGCACGTGGGCCTCGTCGTCGTGGTACTGGATCGGCGGCGACTTCATGAAGTAGGCCGAAGGCCCGAGGAGCGGCCCGCCGATGCCTCGATCGAGAGCGACCTTGGCGCATCGCACGGCGTCGATGATGACACCGGCCGAGTTGGGCGAGTCCCAGACCTCGAGCTTCAACTCGGCGGTCAGCGGAACGTC
>JBBRXY010000123.1:0-7408 GCA_038238185.1 Acidimicrobiales bacterium | reverse complement strand
TGGGCGACGACGGGCGCCTGTGGGCCATCAACCCCGAGGCCGGGTTCTTCGGCGTCGCCCCCGGCACGTCTGCCGACACCAACCCCAACGCCATGCGCACCCTCGAGCGCAACTGCCTGTTCACCAACACCGCCCTCACCGACGACGGCGACGTGTGGTGGGAGGGCATGACCGACGAGGCCCCTGCCCACCTCACTGATTGGAAGGGCCTGGACTGGACCCCAGAAGCCGGCCGTCCGGCAGCCCATCCCAACGCCCGCTTCACCGCCCCCGCCGCCCAATGCCCCTCCATGGCCCCCGAGTGGGAGGACCCCAAGGGCGTGCCCATCTCGGCCATCCTCGTCGGCGGGCGGCGTTCGTCGGTGGTCCCCCTGGTGCACGAGGCCTTCAACTGGCAGCACGGCGTGTTCCTCGGTTCGATCATGGCCTCGGAGACCACGGCGGCGGCGGCCGGCGCGGTGGGCAAGCTGCGCCGCGATCCCTTCGCCATGCTCCCGTTCTGCGGCTACAACATGGCCGACTACCTGGGCCACTGGCTCGACGTGGGCAAGGCCGCCGACGCCGACAAGCTGCCCAGGCTCTTCTACGTCAACTGGTTCCGCAAGGACGCGGGGGGCCGGTGGCTCTGGCCTGGGTTCGGTGAGAACAGCCGCGTCGTCGCCTGGGTCATCGAGCGGGTGGCCGGTCGGGCCGACGCCACCGAGACCGCCATCGGCATGGTGCCTGCCGCCGGGGCCATCTCCATCGCCGGCCTAGACATGGCCGACGGCGACATGGCGGAGCTCCTACGGGTCGACGTCGAGGAATGGCGTCGTGAGGTCCCGTCCATCGAGGAGCACTACGCCAACCTGGGCGAGCGCCTCCCCGACGCGTTGCGCGACGAGCTGGCCGGCCTCGAGAAGCGCCTCAGCGCAGTCTGATCAAGGGAGAACCGGCAATGTCAGTGCGGGCATACGTACTCGTCCAGACCGAGGTGGGCCAGGCGGCCCAGGTCGGTTCGCAGGCGGCCGGCATCGAAGGGGTGGTGGCGGCCGACTCCGTCACCGGCCCCTATGACGTGATCGTGCGCATGGAAGCCGAGACCATGGACGACTTGGGCAAGATCGTGGTCAGCCGCCTCCAGCTCATCGAAGGCGTCACCCGCACGCTCACCTTCCAGGTGATCAACCTGTAGTGCGACTCCGGCCCACCCGGCCCGCCCGACGGGCGTGGCGTTCCAGGGCCAGGGCCACCAGGCGGTCGACGAGGGCCGGGTAGGCCACACCAGAGGCTTCCCACATTCGGGGGTACATCGAGATCGGCGTGAACCCGGGGATGGTGTTCACCTCGTTCACGATGAGGCCCCGGTCGCCCTCTTCCCAGAAGAAGTCGACGCGGGCCATGGCCTCGGCCCGGACGGCGGTGAAGGCGGCAACGGCGAGAGCGCGAACCTCCTCGGTCACGTCGTCGGGAAGGGGCGCGGGCACGAGCAGCTCGGCCGCCCCGTCGACGTACTTGTCCTCGTAGTCGTAGAAGTCCCGGCTGGGCCTCACCTCGCCGGGCACCGACGCCTGCGGCGGATGGTCGCCGAGGACTCCGCACTCGATCTCGCGACCCACGATGGCCTCTTCGACCACCACCCACTCGCCGTAGGAGAAGGCCTCGACGAGGGCCGCGGCCAGAGCCGGCTCATCCCTCGCCCGGCTCACACCCACGGACGAGCCCAAGGCGGCCGGCTTCACGAACATCGGCCAGCCCAGCTCGTCCGCCGCCCGCCGGCAGAGGTCGCCAAGCTTGTCGGCCGTGTCGGTCTCGTCGTCGCGCACGGCCAGCCAACGGGCGACGGTGAGCCCGGCAGCCATCAGGAGACGCTTGGTGGTGTCCTTGTCCATGCACGCGGCCGATCCGAGCACGCCTGATCCCACATAGGCGACGCCGGCCAGCTCACACAGGCCCTGGACGGTGCCGTCCTCACCGAACGGACCGTGGAGCAGGGGGAGGACCACGACCGGCCCCATTTCCGGTGGCGACGCCCCGCTCGGCGACCTGCTCTGATGCGGGGCGAGCGTCTCGAAGACCCCCACCTCGGGACCCTGGGCCTCCAGAGCCGAGGGCAGGGCGTCGGGCCCGGCCTCGGCCAGCACCCGCAATGCATCGGCGGCCCGCACCCACTGGCCCTGACGGGTGATGCCGATGGGATCGATGATGTAGCGAGCGGGATCGACAGCCCTCAGGACCGACACCGCCGTCGTGCACGACACCTCGTGTTCGGCCGAACGGCCCCCGAACAGCACCACGAGTCGGATCCGCGGCGTCACGTTCGGCCCACCAGCAAGGCGCGAATGCCGAGGCCCATGATGAACAGTCCCCCGCCGCCGTAGAGCAGGTAGAGACGCTGGCGCAGTTGCTGACGGTAGGAGTAGATGATGCCCACGGCCATGATGGCCACGAAGCCGTAGAACATGTGGAACTGGGGCGCCTTCAGCCCCTGACCCGAGACCATGGCCACGCCCATGGCCACCTGGACGAACACGGACAGTTCCACGACCACCGTGAACCACCACAGAGCCCGGGTGCGCAACGATGGCCATCGCGCCGCTCCGAGGGCCCACAGGCCGGCCAAGCCGTTGCCAACGATGACGACCCAGGCAAAGCCTTTGTGGATGGCCAGTAGCGACCCCAGCATCGGCACTCCGCCCAGAGGGCCGCTCAGGCCCAGCAAGCGGCTCAGAGACCCTCGAGAAGGTCGGTCTCGTGGGTTCCCGGGGGGGCGCCGTCGAGGATGTACCACTCCCACCCGAAACCCTCCTTGAAGATGTCGGGGGGCATGGCCAAGAAGAACGACGTCTCCGAGATCTGGCTGGCGTGGGCCTTCATCGACCGGCGTTTCACATCGACCTGGTCGCGGGCATCGATGGCAGTGGTGATGCGGTCCTCGGAAACCCCGATTTGCAGGTCAGCCGGATCGGGCATGTCGTCGGGCATGTCGGCGATGTCGGCCCCGGAGTTGGCGGCCTGCTCCATCCACTGGCGAATGCGGTCGCGATTGGCCGTGGACATGTAGGCCTTCGGCGTGCCGGCCAGCTGGGCGGCCCGCATCCCCACCCGGTGAACCTGGATGTGGTCGGGGTGGCCGTAGACCCCGTTCTCGTCGTAGGCCGTGACCACATCGGCGTGCTCCTCGGTGAGGATGTTCGCCAACCGCTGCGCCGCCTGCTCCACGTCGGCTTGCCAGAACGATCCGGCCACGTCGTTCTCGGGGGTGCCGATCATGCCGGAGTCGAGGTAGTCGAGGAACTCCACCCGGGACACGCCGAGGATCTCGGCCGAGGCCGCAGTCTCGACCACCCGGCGCTCCCAGAGTGGCTCGCCCGGGCGCAGAAAGCCGTCTTCGACCTCGCCGTTCTCGCCCCTGGTGGCCACGACCAGCACGACCCGATGGCCGTCGGCAGCCAGCTTGGCCATGGTGCCGCCGGTGGCGATGGACTCGTCGTCGGGGTGGGCGTGGAAGAACACGACCGTACGCGACGTCATGCCACCGCTCCCACCTGGTGGAGGCGGGCGATCTCGTCGGGGGTGTGGCTCCATGCCACCAGGATCTCGTCGGTGTGCTGGCCGGGACGGGGTGGGGGGCCGGCGATCGCGGCCGGCGTCCGGTCGAGGCGGGGGGCGGGCGCAGGCTGCAGGACTCCCCCGTCGTTTACGAACGCGCCCCTCGATCGCACGTGGAAGTGGTCGGCGGCCTCGTCGAGGTCGAGCACTGGTGACAGGCACGCGTCGGTGCCCTCGAGCAGGGCACACCAGTCGGCGCGGGTGCGGGTGTGGAACACGGCGGCGAAGCGCTCCTTGGTCGTCGGCCACTGGGTGCGGTCGTGTTGGGCGGGAAGGTCGGCGGGGTCGAGGCCGATGCCCCGGACAAGGGCATCGTAGAAGCGGGGCTCGAGAGCGCCCACACCGACGTAACGACCGTCGGAGGTCTCGTAGGTGCCGTAGAACGGTGCTCCACCGTCGAGGAGGTTGGTGCCCGGCTGGCCCGGCCACCTCCCCGCCGCCCGGAGGGCGCAGATCATCGTCATCAGCAGTGCGGCGCCGTCGACCATGGCCGTATCGACGACCTGCCCCTGTCCCGAGCCACGGGCCTCGAGGAGGGCGCACACCACCCCGAAGGCCTGCAGCATGCCCCCTCCGCCGATGTCGCCCACCAGGTTGAGCGGGACCACGGGAGGTTCACCCGGCCCGGCCACGATCCCGGCCAGGGCGCCGGCGACGGCGATGAAGTTGATGTCGTGACCGGGGGCGGCGGCCAACGGGCCGTCCTGGCCCCAACCCGTCATGCGTCCGTAGACGAGGCTGGGGCGCACGGCCAGGCACGGCTCGGGGCCGAGGCCCAGGCGCTCCATGACGCCGGGGCGGAAGCCCTCCAGGAGCACGTCGGCCTCGGCCACCAGGCGCAGCACGGTGGCCACGCCGTCGGGGTGCTTCAGGTCGACGGCCACCGACCGGCGACCCCGATTGACCACGTCGACGGCGGGATCGGCCTGGGCGTGATCATGCTCGGTCGAACCCGGGACCCGGTCGACACGAATGACCTCGGCACCCATGTCGGCCAGGAGCATGGCCGTGAACGGGCCGGGGCCGATGCTGGCCACCTCCACCACCCGGACACCCGACAGCGGACCCATCGCCGGACCCTATCCGTTGTACCCCTGAGTACGATCTCGGCGCCATGGTCGACGCTGGTCTTCCACCACCCCAATCGGATGGCCCATCAGGCCCTGGGCGATCCCACCCGGAAGCCCGGTTCCCGGTCGACTGGGCGCGCGCCGAGCCCGATGAGGGGCGGTACGACGAAGCCGTCTTCGGGGGCTGGGCCAGTGGGTGCGAAGCGAGTCGGGCTCGGGGCGTCGAGCCGGTACTCGTCCTCCACCACCATGGCCTGCCGGCATGGCTGGGCCCCGGTTTCTGGCTGGGCCTGGATGCACCGGCTCGCTTCGCGACATGGGCGTCGGTGGCCGCAGACCGACTGGGGGACCACTGCCGCCGGGTGGTCACTCTGGTGGAACCCAACGCCGTTGCCTGGCGGGCCTGGATCACGGGCGCTCTCCCGCCCGGGCGGGTGGGCGCCGTGGGCGACCTCGTCCGCGCCCTCGACCACATGCTGGCGGCGCACGTCCTGGCCCATGCCGCCGTACATGCCGGGCGTCCTGACGCCGTGGTCGACCTCGAGGTTCGTCCCGTGCCCGTCTACGAGCTGGACGGGCTGCTCCTCGATGTCCTCGCATCCCGTGCTGCAGGCGTGGACCGGTACGAGCTGGCGGGATGGCTGACCGAGCGGCGCCGGGACTGGTACCAACGGCGGACGCCGGCAAACCTCACGACCGCCGCCTTGCGGCGTGTCGCCCGCAGCGCCATCCCTCTCGACCAGGCCCTGCCCCGGACCGTTGCCGCGGTGTTCGACGGAGTCCACGAGTGGCCCGTCGACCAGGACCCCGGTCCGCCCGACCGGCCCCGGTAGGCGGCCGTTCAGCCGGTCGTGGTGCTTCAGCCGGTTGTGGTGGTGGGGACGGTGGTGGTGGTCACCGGCTCGGCCAGGTCGTGGCCGTCCTCGGTGAGCAGGGTGGCCAGGATCACGACGGGTGCACCGGTGTCGTTGGCGCCGAAGTGGACCATGTCGCCCTTCTCGATCACCGTGTCGCCCGTGCCCAAAGTGATGGTGGCCGGGCCCGTCACCGACTCGACCGGACCGGTACCGACCGGGCTCCGCTGCACGGTGGCGACGCCCGACAAGACCGTGTAGGTGAGCGACCCCGACTGGATGGATGCCATCTGGACGCCCGGGTGGATGTGCGGAGCCAGCTTGGCGCCGGGGGCGATCGTGTACCGGATCAGGGTGAGGGTGCGACCCGAGGCGCCGGGAGGATCGACCTCGGTCCCCAGCACCTCCTTCTGCACCGCCACGGTGGTTGTCGGGCTCGAGCTCGCCGTTGTCGTGGTGACCCCGGTCGTGGCCTTCGGCCCGCTCGAAGTGGAGTCGCTCCCGCATCCGGCGACGAAGGTGAGGGCGGCGAGAACGAGGGATACAGACAGGGCACGGCGCATCGAACGACGGTAGCGGCTCCGCTCGACACCAGGGCCCGGCTCGTCGGGGCACGACGGCGGCCGACTCCCTACACTCGGCGCTGGTGACGGAACGTCCCGAGACGGTCGAGGCGCTGCTGGGGCGGATGGACTCGCTTCTCGCTCCACTGGAGGCGCGCAAGGATCCCCTGCGCCTGTTTCTCTCCACCTACCGCCGCACGACCCTCGCGGTCAGAGACATGGTGGCGCGCCAGGAGTTCACCGACAGCGAATGGGTCGAGCGATGGGACGTGGCCTTCGCCAACCTCTACCTCGACGCCGTCGAGGCATGGGAAGCGGGCGAGCGGCCACCGGGGCCGTGGGCGGCAGCGTTCGGCGTGACCAAGGAGGGTCCCCGACTTCCGCCGTTGCGGCATTTGCTGCTCGGCATGAACTCCCACATCAACTACGACCTGCCCCAGTCGTTCCTGGCCGTCATCACCGACGACGAGTTCGATGACGATGCGGTGGTGGCCAGGCGGGCCGCCGACCATGCCCTCATGGACCAGGTCCTGGTCGATCGGGTCAAGGCGGAGGACGAGGAGCTGGTGAAGGTCGAAGAGCCGGGCGATCGCACCTGGCTCGACCGGGCCCTGACCCCTTTCAATCAGGCCGGCACGAAGCGCTTCCTCAAGGAGTCGCGCGCCAAGGTCTGGCGCAACGCCAAGCTCTTGAGCAAGGCCCGTCGCCAAGGCCCCGACGCTCTGGCTGCCCGCGTGGCCGAGCTCGACCGACTGTCGGAAGCCCGCATCGCCGACCTACGCGTCCACGGCCAGGTCCTGATCAAGCTCTCCCTGAAGGGCTTCGGCGTCGAGCTGGCGGAGACACCACCGCCGTAAGACGCTCACCGCCCGCCAAGGCACGGATGCCGCGATCAATCGATTTCTCAAGATCTGTGACGGCCCCTGAACACGCCCCCCGCGTCTGCGGTCCGGTCACGGCCCCCGCTGGCGATTGTGGAACCCGCACGCCACCCGACCATTCGCCTGGGTGGTGGGCCCGCCGGCCGACCAGGGCTGGATGTGGTCGATGTCGCAGTCGGCGGCAGTGGTGTCGCAGAACTCGTGGAAACACTCCCGGTCTCGCAACTCCACCGCCCGGCGGGTGGCACCGGTGAACAGCCGCCGGGCCACGCCCATGTCGACGACCCGGCTGGCGCCGTCGAACACCACCCGCTCCACCCAGGCGGTGTCCAGCCACGGTCGCAGGCTGGTGGGGCTCACCACCGTGCCATCGGCCAGCTCGCACACCGTGGCGAAGCCCTCGTAGCCCACGATCACGCTGAACAGGGGCTTGGGACGGCGGGCACCGG
>JBBRXY010000122.1:0-7537 GCA_038238185.1 Acidimicrobiales bacterium | reverse complement strand
CGTGTACTCGTTCACGGTTTGCGCAGGATCCGGCCTACGGCGCCGTAGGTGAGCAGCCCGCAGATGGGGATGACGATGAAAAAGACCAGTTCCTCGATGGGAAGGTCGACGGGCAATCTGAATCCGGTGATGTAGGCCGGGTTGTACGTCCAATGGTGGCGGGCGATGGCGATCTCGTCCCACAGGGTGAAGATGGCCACGGGTGGGACCAGGGCGATCAGGAGGCGCCGGGCTTGGCGCCACACCCTGGCCCCCAGCACGAACTCGAGGGGGAGGGTCAGGACCAGGCAGGTCCCCATCAGGGCCAGGTACTGGAAGCGGTCGAGGTCCATCGGGTCACCGTAGTGGCGCCCCGACTGTCTGAACCGGTCATGACAGGGGTAGGTTCAGACCGGAGGCGCAGCCCAGGGGGCGCGCCCTGGATGCCCTGAGGAGACGTCCCGCTCGGATGCTGCTGGAATCGATCAACACGCCCGCCGACCTCCGTCCCCTCGACGAGGCCGAGCTCGAGGTCCTCGCCGGCGAGATCCGCCAGTTCATCGTGAAGTCGGTGTCGGTGACCGGGGGCCATCTGGGGTCGAACCTGGGCGTGGTCGAGCTCACCCTCGCCCTGCACCGGGTGTTCGACTCCCCGCGCGACCTCCTCCTGTGGGACACGGGCCACCAGGCCTACGCCCACAAGATCGTCACCGGTCGCCGCGACCAGTTCACCACCCTGCGCCAGCCCGGCGGCCTGTCGGGCTACCCGGCCCGGCGGGAGTCGCCCCACGACTGGGTGGAGAACAGCCACGCCTCCACGATCCTGTCCTACGCCCACGGCATGGCCACGGCCCTTCGCCTGCGCCACGAGGATCACCGCCGGGTGGTGGCCGTGATCGGCGACGGTTCGATGACCGGGGGCATGGCCTTCGAGGCGCTCAACAACCTGGGTCACAGCCAGGCCCGGGTGCTCATCGTCCTCAACGACAACGGACGGTCCTACGCCCCGACGGTCTCCCGCCTGGCCGCCGGCCTCACCCGACTTCGCCTGAGCCCGGCCTACGTGAAGAACCGCGACCGCCTGCAGCGAATGCTGCGAGGCGTCCCCAGAATCGGTGAGCACCTCGAGCTGGGCGTCGAGGGTGTCCGGGCGGCGTTCCGGGAGGTCTTGGAGCCCGATGGCTTCTTCGAGGCCCTCGGCGTGCGCTACATCGGCCCGGTCGACGGCCACGACATCGCCGGCATGGAGCGGGTCCTGGCCCAGGCCGCCGACCACGACGGGCCCATCATCGTCCACGTCCTCACCCACAAGGGACGGGGCTATGGCCCAGCCGAGGACGACGACGAGAAGTGCCTGCACGACGCTCCCGTGTTCGATCCCGTCACCGGGCCGCCGCCGTGGGCTCCTGCCGGCTACACCCAGGCGTTTGCCGAGGCCGTCGTGGCCGCCGCCGACGACGACGAGCGGGTAGTGGCCATCACCGCGGCCATGCCCGGACCCACCGGCCTCCTGCCGTTCCAGGCCCGCCACCCCGACCGGTTTCTCGACGTAGGCATCGCCGAACAGCACGCCGTCACCGCCGCTGCGGGCATGGCCATGGGCGGACTTCGCCCGGTGGTGGCGGTCTACTCGACCTTCCTGTCGCGGGCGTTCGATCAGGCCAACCTCGACGTGGGCCTGCACCGCCTCCCTGTCGTGTTCTGCATCGACCGGGCGGGCATCACCGGCGACGACGGCCCTTCCCATCACGGCGTGCTCGACATGGCCCTGCTCACCAAGGTGCCGGGGATGACGGTGTTCGCCCCGTCGTCGGCCCAGGAGGTGGAGGTCATGCTTGGGGCCGCCCTGGGCCGCCTCGACGGACCCACCGCCATCCGTTGGCCCAAGGGCCGGGCGCGCCAGGTGCCGCCGGATCAGGTGGGTTCGGGGTTCTCGGCCCGTCTCGTTCGCCAGGGGACCGACGTGTGCATCCTCGCCGTGGGCAAGCTGGTGGAGGCGGCCGAGGAGGCGGCGGCGAAGCTCGCCCTCGACGGCGTGTCCGCCACTGTGTGGGATGCCCGGGTGGTGAAGCCCCTAGACGCAACGATGATCACCGATGCGGCAACGCATCCCCTGGTAGTCACCGTCGAAGACGGAATCGGCGAGGGCGGGGCAGGCTCGGCGATGGCATCAGCGATCGCCGCCCTCAGCCCCGGACGGTCGGCGGCGCCGGTCATCGTGTTGGGCATCCCCGACCGCTACATCCCCCAGGGCAAGGCCTCGGTGATCCTGGCCGACCTGGGCCTCGACGGATCCGGTATCGCCCGCACCGTGAACGAGGCCTTCGCCGCCGCCGACCCGCTGGCGGGCACGGATCCGCTGGCCGGCGCAGAGGCCGGTTCCGTCCTGCGGTGAGGAGACCTGCGCTGGCGGCAGTGGGCCGGGCCGGGCCTCAGTCCACGACCAGAGCCGCCACTCGACGGTAGAGTTCGGCGGCTTCGGCGGGGCTGTCGCCTATGCAGGTGGCGCCCAGCTTGCCGTAACCGGGGACGGCGCCGAGCAGATGGAGGGTGGTTCCCGTCGCCGACGGCGGATCGAAACCCAGGCCGGCCTCGTCGACGGCGTCGATCACCGAGGCCGGCGACCGGCCGATCAACGACGGCGACTTGAAGTTGTCGGTGGCCACGTACGACTTGGCCCGGCCGTCCGCCACGAGCAATCCGCTGGTGGTGTGGTAGGTGGCGCCGGTGGCCAGGCGGGCCATCCAGAAGGGGTGGGTCGTGCCCCCCATGCGCAGGTTGATCTCGCTCAGATAGATCCGCCGGCCGGCGCCGTCGGGCACCACCAGGAAGTCGATCCCGAACGAACCGATCACCCCTTCGACGGCCAGCCGTTCTGCCACCTTGGTCGCCTCGGTCTGGATGGCCGATCGGTAGGACTCGTCGGCGGGGAACCGACACCCGACGTACACCTGGTTGCCCGGGCCACTCAGGACCTGGTCGTGGGTCGACACCAGCTCGAACGATCCGGCGGGGGAGACGTGGAGCTGCACGCTCGGCGACACCGTCCCCGGCACCCGCACCAACTCCTCCACGATGGCGCCCTCGGCGGCGAGCGTGGTCGAGTAGCCGGTCCACGACTCGCCCGAGGCACAAAACGTCGTCGGGGCCGAGGTGATGGGTGCGATCGGTCCGCCCAGGTCGATCATGGCGCTGCCCTGGCCGGAGAACCCGTAGTTGAGTTTGGCCACGACGGCTTCGGCGTCGGGACGCTTCGACGTGATCTCGCCGACCGCCGCCTCCATCTCGGAGAGGCTGAACAGGTCCTCGGTGCCCTCCAGGATCGGTACGCCGGCTCGGCGGGCCACCTGTCGAGCCCCGCTCTTGGATCCCAGCCAGGCCAGGTCGGGCGCCGGGCCGTACAGGGGCAGACCCAACCGACGGCACATGTCCCCTTCGAGGGGGGTGACGTTGAAGGTGACGACGCAGGCATCCGAGGGGTCGCCGGCCAGGGCACGCACCCGCTCGATCACGTCGGGCCGGGCCAGGATCTTCTCCGACAACGGCGAGGTGGCCGGATTGTCGAGGCTCACCAGGCGCAGCCGGGCCCGGGCACTGGCAGCGTCGGGGACGAAACGGAGGTAGTAGTCGACGATGGCCGTATCGATGCCCGTCGACGTGACGAAGACCATCCGTAGGCCGGGCCGCCGCAGGAGCAGGGCCAGGAACAGCGTCCGCTCCTCGTAGAACCGGGCGGCCACGATCTTGTCCAGCTCCACCACCGGGAAGCTGATCGACGGGACCACGACGATCGTGCCCGAGTCGAGATCGGACACAGCCCGGTGCCCGAGTCGGTCGACGAACGCCTGTTGGAGAGCTCCCCAGTCCGACGGCAGGGTTGGATCCTCAGGGACCGACAGCGTCGCCGAGAGCCTCGTCGATGGCGACGAGGACGTCGTCGTCGAGCGTGAGCCCCGAAGCGGCGGCGTTCTGGTCGACCTGTTCGGGCCGCGACGCCCCGGTGATGGCCGAAGCCACGTTGGGCTCGCGCAACACCCATGCCAGCGCCATCTGGGCCATCGGCACGCCCAGGCGGTCGGCGATGGGACGCAGCCGGTCGACCGCGGTGAGGACGTGATCTGTGCGCCACCGACCCATCATCGAGCCCATGGTGTCGCTGGCGGCGCGGGAGTCGGGTGGCGGGGCCGTGCCCGGGTGGTACTTGCCGGTGAGCGCGCCCTGGGCCAGCGGCGACCAGACGATCTGGCTGATGCCCGCGCGGGCACACAGCGGGATGACCTCGGGCTCGGGCTTGCGGTGGAGCATCGAGTACTCGGGCTGGCTGGAGACGAACCGCTCGACCCCGGAGAGGCCCAGGGCGGCCTCGATCTGCGGTGCGGTCCACTCGCTGAGGCCGATATAGCGCGTCTTGCCGGCCCGGACGAGCTCGGTGAGGGCGCCCATCGTCTCGGCGAGCGGAGTGTCCTCGTCGTAACGATGGCACTGGTACAGGTCGACGTAGTCGGTGCGCAGGCGCTTCAGGGACGCGTCGCACTGCTTGTGGATCTGGGACGCAGAGAGTCCCTTGTCGGTGTCGGACATGGGGAAATAGGCCTTGGTGGCCAGCACGTACGAGGACCGGTCGACCCCGCTCAGGGTCTCCCCCAGGAACGACTCGGCCGCCCCCCGACCGTAGACGTTCGCGGTGTCGATGAAGTTGATGCCCACCTCGAAGGCCCGGCGGACACACGCAGCGGCCCGCTCCGCCTCGATGCCCGCACCGAGGGTGAGCCAGGACCCGAGGCTGATCTCGGAGATGTCGAGGTCGCTGGACCCCAGTCGCCGGTATCGCATCCCCGTTACCTATCATGCGCGCGGTGCATAAGTGAGCCTCTTCGATCTGGTGCTCATCGCTCTCGTGGTGTGCCTGGCAGTCGGCGGCTACCGGCTGGGGTTCGTGGCCCGTGTGCTGTCGTGGGTGGGCCTTGCGTTCGGGATCGCCGTGGCCGCCTGGGCGGCGCCCAAGGTGCTCGACACCCTCCCCGGGCTCCTCGGTATCGAGGGTGAGCTCGACTCCGTTTCGCGCCTGATCGTCGTAGGAGGCGCCTTCGTGCTGATCGCCAGTTTGGGCGGAGCCGTCGGGGCCACCCTCGGAGTCGGGTTGCGGAAGTTCATCCCGATCGGACCGGCCCGCCAACTGGACAGGGGAGCCGGTGCCGTCGCCGGCGCTCTGGGCGCGTTGATCTTGATCTGGTTGTTCCTTCCCGCCATCTCCGAGGTACCGGGGACAATTTCGCGCCAGGCCCGAAACTCGGCGATCGCCCAGGCCATCGACGGCGCTGTTCCCCGGCCACCCAAGTCGCTCCAGGCCTTGCGCCAGGCCGTCCGCGATGCCAATTTTCCCCAGGTCTTCGACGACCTCGGGCCGTCGCCCCGAACCGGTACCCCGCCCCCACCCGATGTGCTCGACCCTGCCGTACAGGCCCGGGTGAAGACGTCCACCGTCCGGGTGAGCGGCGTGGCCTGCGGTCGCTTGATGGAGGGCAGCGGTTTCGCGCCCGAGGCCGAGGTCATCGTGACCAACGCCCACGTAGTGGCCGGCGAGCGTGCCACCCAAGTGCTGCGGCCCGACGGCAAACGGCTCTCGGCCCGGGTCGTGGTGTTCGATCCCCAGCGCGACCTCGCCGTCCTGTCGGTGCCGGGTCTGAACCAGGCGGCTCTCCCCGTGGGCACGGCCCAGGTGGGCGACAAGGGGGCGGTGTTCGGCCATCCCGGGGGACAGACTGAAGTCGACGTCCAGCCCGCCCGGGTCGATGGCAGGCGCACGGCCACGGGGCGCGATATCTACAACTCGGCCGCCACCCGCAGGGACGTGTTGTTCCTGGCGTCGCGTCTCGCCCCCGGCGATTCCGGAGGGGCCCTGGTCAACGAGAGCGGAGCGGTGATCGGGGTGGCCTTCGCCATCGCTCCCGACGAGCCGTCCACCGCCTACGCCATCTCCGACCGGGAGCTGCGCCCGGTTCTGGCCGAGCCCCGCGGCGAAGACGTCAGCACCGGCCCATGCGTCGGGTAGCGCGGTAGACCCGCCGTTCTTGTCGCGCTGATCACCTCACGGCGTCGTTCAGCGCGCCAAGAACGGTGTGGGGGGTCGGTCAACCCAACCCGCAGGACGATTGGCCCCGCTTCTCCAGGTACTGCTGGTGGTAGTCCTCGGCCATCCAGAAGCGGGGAGCGGGCTCGATCTGGGTGACGATCGACCGGCGCCACTTGCCCGATTTCTCCAAAGCATCGCGCGACGCGAGGGCGGCGGCCTTCTGCTCGTCGTCGTGGACGAAGATCACCGATCGGTACTGGTCGCCGATGTCGAAGCCCTGGCGGTTCTTGGTCGTGGGGTTGTGGTTGGCCCAGAACACGTCGAGAAGCTGGTCGTACGAGACTCGGTACGGGTCGTAATCGACTTCCACCACCTCGGCATGGCCGGTGCCGTGCGAGCAGACGGCGCGGTAGTCGGGGTCCTCGGTGGTGCCCCCGGCGTATCCGACGGCGGTGGCGGTCACGCCCGGAATCTGGCGGAACGCCGCCTCCACGCCCCAGAAGCAGCCGGCTCCGAACGTCGCTTTGCTGGTCGTCATAATCAGGCCTCCGGGGTAGTGGTTGTCGGAGCGGTCGTGGCGTCCGTGGGTTGGAGCTCGAGGGAACAGGAGTTGATGCAGTAGCGCTGGCCGGTGGGACCCGGTCCGTCGTTGAAGACGTGACCGAGGTGCGACCCACAGCGCCGGCAGCGGACCTCGGTGCGCATCATCCCGAACCCGATGTCACGCTTGGCCTCGATCGCTTCGGCTACGGCAGGCTCGGTGAAGCTGGGCCATCCCGTCCTCGAGTCGAACTTGGTGTCGGCGGCGAACAGGGCGGCCCCGCAGGCGGCGCAGTGGTACATGCCGTCGTCGTGGGTGTTCCAGTACTTTCCGGTGAACGCCCGCTCGGTGCCCGCCTTTCGCAGCACTTTGTACTGCTCGGGGGTCAGCTCCTCGCGCCACTCGGCGTCGGTCTTGTCGATCTTGTCCAACGTGTCCTCCTCGGTTCAGATAGTGGAACCCCGGAGCGCTTCCGTTTGGTCCCGAGTTGGGGTTCTTTCCCAGATGGTAAGGAATCGGGCATACTGCCGGAGCAGCGCATCGACTGAGCGGGAGGAACATATGAGGCTTCGACGTCTGGCTCTCGGGGCTATGTTGCCTCTGGCGCTGCTGGCCGGCTGTGGCAGCAGCGGGAGCAGCGGAAGTGCCGTCGGCACCGGAGGCCCCGGCGACGCCGCCAAGGCGGCCCGCACCGTCGACGTCCAGATCGGGGCCAGCGGCTACACCCCGCCCACGATCGACGTCGCCAAAGGTGAGACCGTCACGTTCAAGGTGGTCAACAACGACGCCACCGTGCACGAGTTCGTGCTCGGCAACGCCAAGGTTCAGGACGAATACGAGAAGGTCATGTCGGCGATGAGCAAGTCGCCCATGGACAACATGGCCGACGCCCCCAACCTCATCGAGGTGCGTGGTGCCAGCGAAGAAGTCCTCATTGAAAAACT
>JBBRXY010000121.1:0-7671 GCA_038238185.1 Acidimicrobiales bacterium | reverse complement strand
TCGTCTCCCACAACAAGAAGGAGACCAACCCCACCGGTGGCCGGGCCATCGAGCGGGTGGCGACGGGACAGTACCTGTGAGGCCGGTCGCGTCGCACCGCCTCGTCAGACGGAGCGGGTAGGTTCCCTGCGTGGCGCTGCGCAAGATCGTGGGCATCGAGACCGAGTACGGGATCCTGCTGCGGGGCGGCGGCGAACCCAACCCCATCACCGCTTCGTCGCTGCTGATCAACGCCTACGTGGCCCGGTTGGCTCGTAAGGTCGGTTGGGACTTCGAGGACGAGTCGCCCGGCTGTGATGCCCGCGGCTTCGCCCGCGAAGGGTCGCTGGCTCCCGAGATCGAGACCCATCTCGTCAACGCCGTGCTCACCAACGGGGCCCGCTTCTACGTCGACCACGCCCACCCCGAGTACTCCACGCCAGAGTGCTCCGACGCCCTCGAGCTCGTTCGCTTCGACAAGGCGGGGGAGCGCACGCTGGCCCGGTCGGTAGAGGCGGCGTCGGAGACCCTGCCCTCGGGTCACAGCATCGCCATCTACAAGAACAACTCCGACGGCAAGGGCAACTCCTACGGTTGCCACGAGAACTACCTACTCGACCGGGCCGTGCCGTTCGCCCGCATCGCCGCCCAGGTCATGCCCCACTTCGTCACCCGCCAGATCTTCTGCGGAGCAGGCAAGGTGGGCGCCGAGACGGTGGCCAAGCCTCCGGTCGACGTCCACTTCCAGCTCAGCCAGCGAGCCGACTTCTTCGAAGAGGAGATCGGTCTCGAGACCACGCTGAAGCGGCCCATCGTGAACACCCGCGACGAGCCCCATGCCGATGCCCAGAAGTACCGCCGCCTGCACGTCATCGTGGGCGACGCCAACATGGCGGAGATCTCCACGTTCTTGAAGGTGGGCACCACCTGTGTGGTGCTGGCCATGATCGAGGACGACTGGTTCGGCGAACGCGATCGCGACTTCACCCTGCGGGCGCCCGTCGCCGCCATACGCTCGGTGTCGCACGACCTGTCGTTGCGGGAGCCCCTCACCCTGACCGACGGCACGTCGATCACCGCCCTGGAGCTCCAGTGGGAGTTGCTCGACCTGGCCCGCAAGTACGCCAACGAGCGCGGTCTCGAAGCGGTCGGCGAGGAGGTGGGGGCCGAGGTCCTCCGCCGCTGGGAAGCCACTCTCACCGCCCTCGAGGACGACTTCATGAGCCTGGCCAACCAGCTCGACTGGGTGGCCAAGTACCAACTGGTCGAGGCCTACCGCGATCGTCATGGCCTGGGCTGGTCCGACCCCAAGCTGGCCGCCCTCGACCTCCAGTACCACGACGTCCGTCCGGGGCGGTCGCTGTTCGCCCGGATGCCCATGGAGCGCCTCGTCACCGAGGAATCGGTGCTGGCCGCCATCACCGAGCCGCCCACGACCACCCGGGCCTATTTCCGGGGCCGGTGCCTGCAACGCTGGGCGTCGTCGATCGCCGCCGCCAACTGGGACTCGCTCGTTTTCGACATTGGCGACGACCCGTTGCGGCGAGTCCCGATGATGGAACCTTTGAAGGGAACGGCAGCGCATGTCGATACGTTGTTGGAGAGATGTAGGACCCCTGGCGACCTGCTCGAGGCGCTGGGGTCAACGTCGTAGGAGGAGCCCATGACCGAACGGGAGCAGAAGCGGCGCCAGACGCCCAGTCAGCCCGAGGAGGCCGTCGAAGAGCTTCCCGCCACGTCCAAGCAGGGCGACAAATTGAAGGCCGAATTGGACGAGCTTCTGGATGATATCGACGAAGTGCTCGAGGAGAATGCCGAGGACTTTGTTCGCTCGTATATCCAGAAGGGCGGACAGTAGTTACACCCAAATAAGGTTGTATCGGTAGCTTGACAGGGCGAACGCCTGTTCGTTACAATGTCACTATGAAGCGATGCAACAAGTGTGGTGTCCTCAAGCCGTTCGCAGACTTCTACCGCATGGCCGGAATGCGCGACGGCTATCGCAACGACTGTAAGGCCTGCAACCTCGCTGCCCAGGCACGACGGTACCGAGCGAATCCTGAGGCGAACCGGGCGAGGGTTCGCGAGTGGCAGCGGACCCACCCGGAACGAGTCGCCGAGAAAGCGGCCGCATATCGGGCATCGGGCGCGAAGTCGCTAGCCAGTCGGAAGAGCCACTTGAAGCGTCAATTTGGCCTAACGCTCGAAGCATACGACGCAATGTTGAGGGAGCAGGGGGGAGTGTGCCGTATTTGCGGCCGGACCCCGAAGCAGGGGCGGGTCCTCCATGTCGACCACGACCATGTGACCGGCCGACTACGCGCGCTGCTCTGCTTCACCTGTAACAACGCCCTTGGCGATTTCGCCGACGATCCGGATTGGCTGCGGGCGGCGGCTCGATACGTCGAGGTGGCCCAGCCCCGGGACGAGGTCATCAAGCGCCGCCTGGCCGACCTGCGGGCCCTGCGCCTGGCCCGGGACGGCGCCTGACGCTACGCCGAACCCCGGCGATGGCCGTAGACGTCACTCCTGGGAGCGATGTCGAGCACGAACACGACGCGTTGCTCGTCGGCGAAGCGATACACGACACGGTAGGTGCCCCGCCGAGCGCCATGACACCCCTCCAATGGGCCGAACAGCGGCTTTCCGACCCGCCTGGGATCCTCGGCGAGCGGCCCGGCGCAGAATTCGAGCACTGCGGCCGCCACCGCCTCCGGCAGCTTCTCGGCGACCGCACGCCGAGCGGGCCCCAGCAACTCGACCCGGTAGGGGCCCTCGGTCACCCGGCTGAGGGTCGGCGCAAGTCGTCTCGCAAATCGCCCGGTGAGACGCCTCGCTCGCCCCGTTCGATCTCGTGTAGCGACTCGCTGATCGCCGACACGGACGCGCCATCAGCGAGAACTTCCAGCGTGGTCTCGAGCCCTTCGAGGTCGTCGACCGAAAGGAGCACCGCCTCGGGTGTGCCGTTGCGGGTGAGGGTGAACCGTTCGTGCTGGGCGTGGGCGAGTCGAGCCAGCTCATTGAGTCGCGCTTTCGCCTCGCTCACCGACAGTGTCGACATAGTCCGAATAGTAGTCCGCCGCTCAGAGATCGGTATCGATGCGCACCAACGAGTACGGCGTCGGGTTCAGGATGTCGCCGCCTCACGGCAAGCCCATTTCAGTACCGCGCTGCCTTTGGCGGTCAGGGTCCCGGCCGCCTCGAAGGGCGCCAGGAGGGCGAGAGCTTCGCCGGCGGGGCGCTAGCCTCGCCCGGCGATGACCATTCCTCTGTTCCGGGCCGGCGACGACCCCGGGCCCAGCTTCTCCGACCTGCTCCGCCAGACCCGTGCGGCGGCCGACACCGGGCCCATCGGGGCCGGCACCGTTCCCACGCCTCATGGCACCACGATCGTGGCCGTGCGCTACACCGACGGCGTGGTGATGGCCGGTGACCGGCGGGCCACCGAGGGTTACAGCATCGCCAACCGCGACATCGAGAAGGTGTTCCCGGCCGATCGCCACTCGGGCGTCAGCATCGCTGGCGCCGCCGGTCCCGCGGTCGAGATGGTGCGTCTGTTCCAGACCGAGCTCGAGCACTACGAGAAGGTCGAGGGAGTGGCCCTCAGCCTGGAGGGCAAGGCCAACAAGCTGGGCCAGATGGTTCGCAGCAACCTGCCCATGGCCATGGAGGGCTTGGCCGTGGTGCCCATCTTCGCCGGGTTCGACCTGGCGCGCGGAGGTGGGCGCATCTTCAAGTACGACATCACGGGCGGTCGCTACGAAGAGGGCGACTTCCACGCCACGGGGTCGGGCGGGCGCGACGCCCGCACCACCATCAAGCTGGGCTGGCGCGACCCCCTCGACCGGGGCGCGGCCATTGAGTTGTGCATCGAGTCCCTCTTCGAGGCCGCCGACGAGGACTCCGCCACCGGCGGTCCCGACGTCATCCGGGGCATCTACCCCACGGTGGCCACCATCACCGCCGACGGTTTCGAGCGGGTGGCCGAGGACGAGGTGGCCGAGCGGTTCGGCGTGCTCATCGAGCGCAAGAAGGCGGGGGGTGGCCGGCCATGACCATGCCCTACTACGTGTCGCCCGAGCAGGTCATGAAGGACCGGGCCGACTACGCCCGCAAGGGCATCGCCCAGGGTCGCAGCCTGGTGGCGTTCTCCTACGACGGCGGGATCCTCCTGTGCGCCGAGAACCCGTCGCGCACGCTGCACAAGATCAGCGAGATCTACGACCGCATCGGCTTCGCCGGCGTGGGCCGCTTCAGCGAGTTCGACTCTCTGCGCATTCTCGGAGTGCGCAACGCCGACGTGAAGGGGTTCACCTACTCGCGCGAGGACGTCGACGCCCGGTCGCTGGCGAACGCCTACGCCCAGACCCTCCACCAGATCTTCACCCACGAGATGAAGCCCATGGAGGTGGAGATCCTGGTGGCCGAGGTGGGTCTCGAGCCGGAGGGCGATGTGCTCTTCCGCATCCGCTACGACGGCTTCGTGATCGACGAGGAGGGCTCGGCCGTGGTCGGTGGCGAGGCCGAGGCCATCGCCGAGCGACTTCGTCCGTCCATCGTCGGCGACCTCGACCTGGGTGCCGCCGTGCAGGCGGCGGTCGGGGCTCTGGCCGGGCCGGAACGCACCCTGGTGGCCCACGACCTCGAAGCGGCCGTACTCGAGCGTGGCACGGGCCGGAGGGCCTTCCGGCGCCTCCCCGAGAGCGAGCTCGACAGCCTGCTGAGCTGACGCCGGGAGCTGTCCCTCGGACGGGGGTCAGACGGATCGGGCGAACAGGATGGCCGCGAGGGTGAGGGCGGCCGCCAGCACCACCCACAACTCGACGGAGGAGCGGCCGTCACCGGCGTCGTCGTCGTCGAACGCCGACTCCACCTCGTCGGCCATGAGGAGCTCCTGGGCGGTGGGGAGGTCGTCCTCGGCGACGAACACATGCACGTCGCCCATGGGGTAGGGCCCGTCCAGGTTGCCCCGCAGCTCGGTCGGGATGCCCTCGGAGCCGATCCTGGCTGCGATGACGCGAGCGTGAAACGAGCTGTTCACGGTGGCCAGGCGAACCATGCGGGCCCCTTGCATCCCCAGAACGGTACCGTGGCGGTTGGCCCAACGCCGTCGATCCGGGCCCGAACGGGATATTCATGGAGCGCCGAATCTTCGGGTTGGAGAACGAGTACGGGGTGACGTGCACCTTGCGCGGCCAGCGCCGGCTCAGCCCCGACGAGGTCGCCCGGTACCTGTTCCGGCGGGTGGTGTCCTGGGGCCGCAGCAGCAACGTCTTCCTGGAGAACGGGGCCCGGCTCTACCTCGATGTCGGCAGCCACCCCGAGTACGCAACTCCCGAGTGCGATTCCATCGAGGACCTGGTGGCTCACGACAAGGCCGGCGAGCGCATCCTCGAGAGCCTCCTGGCCAGCGCCGAGCAGCGCCTGCGGGAGGAGGGCATCCGCGGTGTCGTGTACCTGTTCAAGAACAACACCGACTCGGCCGGCAACTCCTACGGCTGCCACGAGAACTACCTCACCAGCCGCCGGGACGACTTCGGCCACTACGCCGAAATCCTGATTCCCTACTTCGTGTCCCGCCAGATCTTCGCCGGGGCGGGCAAGGTCCTGAACACGGCTCGCGGCGCCACCTACTGCGTGAGCCAGCGGGCCGAGCACATCTGGGAAGGCGTGTCGTCGGCCACCACCCGCAGCCGGCCGATCATCAACACCCGCGACGAGCCCCACGCCGACGCCGAGCGGTTCCGGCGCCTGCACGTCATCGTGGGCGACTCGAACATGAGCGAGTACGCCACCTTCCTGAAGGTCGGAGCCACCAGCATCCTCCTGCGCATGCTCGAAGACCCAGGCGTGGTCATGAGGAACATGACCCTCGAGAACCCCATCCGGGCCATCCGGGAGATCAGCCACGACGTCACCTGCAAGCGCAAGGTCCGGCTGGAGAACGGGCGCGAACTGTCGGCGGTCGAGATCCAGAGCGAATACCTCACCCGGGCGCTGCGGTACTCCGAGACCCGGGGCCTCAGCCCCCTCGAGGAGCAGGCCCTGAAGATGTGGGAGCACTGCCTCACCAAGCTCGACCACGACCCCCTGAGCCTCGACCGCGAGGTCGACTGGGTCATCAAATACCGCATGATCGAGGCCTATCGGGAACGCCACGGTCTGTCGCTCACCAGCCCCAGGGTGGCGCTGCTCGACCTCCAGTACCACGACGTGAACCGCCAGCGGGGCCTGTACTACCTGATGCAGGACCGGGGCCTGGTCGACCGCATCACCGACGACGCCACCATCGACGAGGCCATCATCTCGCCGCCGCAGACCACTCGCGCGCGCCTGCGGGGCGAGTTCATCCGCAAGGCCAAGGAGCGCAAGCGCGACTACACCGTCGACTGGGTGCACCTCAAGCTCAACGACCAGGCTCAACGAACGGTCCTGTGCAAGGACCCCTTCAAGTCGCGTGACGAGCGGGTCGAAAAGCTCATCGCCAGTCTCTAGGTAGCTGGTTGGCCTCTTTCCGGACTGCGGTCGTCACCAGCCTTCTCTCCGAGCGCCCGGGGCTTCAGCGCGTGGAGGTCGACGGGGAGCCGGCCTATGTGCTCACCGACCTGATCGGGCCGGTGGGCCTGGGCGACCGGGTGGTGGTGAACACGACCGCCGTGGAGCTGGGACTGGGCACCGGCGGGTGGCATGTCGTGCACTGGAACCTGTCGCGCGACTCGTGGTCGCGGCCGGGACCGGGCACGGTGATGAAGCTCCGCTACACCAGCCTCCAGGTCGACACGGGCGCCAGCGAGGAGGTACTCGGCTACCAGGTTCCCGAGGGCCTCGGCGGCGTCCCCGTTGTGGCCTGCGCCCTGCACAGCCAGGTGGGATGTGTGGTGGCCGCCGTGGCCCACGCCGCGCCGGGAACCCGGGTGGTCTATGTGATGACCGATGCTGCCGCCCTGCCGCTGGCCCTTTCCGATCTGGTGGCCGATCTGCGGGACGCCGGCCTGCTGGCGGCCACGATCACCTGCGGCCAGGCCTTCGGCGGCGACCATGAGGCCGTCACCCTGCACTCGGCCCTGGAGGTGGCAGTGGCAGGCGCCCGAGCCCAGGTCGTGGTGGTGGGCCCTGGCCCGGGCGGGGTGGGTACGAGTAGCAGGCTGGGCTTCGGGGGCCTGGAGGTTGCGGCCGTGGTCGACGCCGCCGCCCGCCTGGACGGCCGCCCAGTGGTGGCCTTGCGGTACTCCGACGTCGATCCGCGAGAGCGTCACCGGGGGATCAGCCAGCACACCCTGGCGGCCCTCTGGGCGGCCGAGCGCCCCGCTCTCGTGGCCGTGCCCGCCGGTGCCGGCGACCGGCCCGAGGTCGAGGAGCGTCACCGGGTGGTCGAGTTCGACGTCCCCGACATGGCCAAGGTCCTGGCCAAACTAGGCCTTGAAGTCACCACCATGGGCCGAGGGCCGGCCGACGACCCCGGCTTCTTTCAACATGCCGGCGCCGCCGGAGTCGCGGCTGTGGAGTTGCTCGGGGGGTGATCGGGGGCGGTCGGGGTCAGCCGAACCAGGCGTCGGGCTCATCGTCGGCCACCCCGTACACGGGGTCGTCGAGGTCGATGAACGGGGGGTAGTCGCGGATAGGGCTGGCCAGGGTGGCCGCAGCCACCTCGGCGGCGGTACCGGGGGGCGGGGAGAACACGACGCAGTCGTC
>JBBRXY010000120.1:0-7848 GCA_038238185.1 Acidimicrobiales bacterium | reverse complement strand
GGAACCCGGTCGGCGACCGGCTAGCGTGGGTGACACCCATGGGCTCACTGATCAAGAAGCGCCGCAAGCGGATGCGCAAGAAGAAGCACAAGAAGATGCTGAAGGCCACCCGCTGGCAGCGTCGCGCCGGCAAGTAGGGCCGAAGCCGCCCGTCACCTCTCAGGCAGGCGAACAGCGGGCCAGGCGGGCCCAGGCGGCCAGGTCGAGCTCCTCGGCCCTCGCCTCCGGGCGGACACCGGCGGCGGCGAACGCCTCGGCGTGAACAAGACCGGCCAACGACCGCCGCAGCATCTTGCGACGTTGGCCGAAGCCGGCGGCGATGAGGGCGAAGAGGCGGGTCCGGTCGACATCGGGACCCACCGCGGGCTCGTCCCGACGCCGTAGCTCGACCAGCACCGACTCCACCTCGGGGCGGGGCAGGAACACGCTCGCCGGTACTCGCCCCACCACCTTGGCCTCGGCCCAGTAGGCCACCCGCACCGAGACCCCGCCGTAGCCCTCGTCGCCGGGTCCGGCCACGAGTCGCTCGCCCGCCTCACGCTGCACCATCACCAGCATGCGGGTGATGGCCGGGACGTCGCGAAGCAGATCGGCGATGAGGGGGGTGGCCACGTTGTAAGGCAGGTTGGCGACCAGAGCCCACTGACCCGCGCCCAGCAGGGCGTCCCAGTCCAACGACATGGCATCGCCTTCGACCACTCGCACCCCCGCGGGTTCGACGAGGCGGCGCAGCAAGGGCACCAGTCCCCGGTCGATCTCCACCGCCGTGACCTCGGCGCCGGTCTCGGCCAGGGCGAATGACAGCGCTCCCAGACCGGCCCCGATCTCGATCACCCGGTCTCCGGGGCCCACCGCGGCCAGCCGGGCGATGCGGCGCACGGTGTTGGGGTCGACGACGAAATGCTGCCCAAGAGCCCGGTTCGGGCTCAGCCCGTTGCTATCGAGAAGCTCTCTCGCCTCCCGCCGCCCCGGCGGACCCGTCGGGGGAACGGTCAAGACAGGCCGAACACGGCCGTGGCGTTGGCCCAGGTGGCGGCCTCCACCTCGGCCACGTCGCATCCCCGGGCCAGGGCCAGCGCCGCCCCCACCAGGACCACCATGGCCGGGTGGTTGGGGGAACCGCGGTGAGGGACCGGCGTGAGGTAGGGAGCGTCGGTCTCCACGAGTACCCGGTCGAGGGGGACGAGGGCCGCCGCCTCGCGAACGTCGCCGGCGCTCTTGAAGGTGAGGATCCCGCTGAACGACACCTGGGCGCCGACGTCGAGGCACAGGCGCGCCTCGGTGGGACCGCCGCTGAAGCAATGGAACACGGTGCGCTCGGGCACCCCCTCGGCGGCCAAGACCGCGAACGTGTCGTCCCATGCCTCCCGGGTGTGGATCACCAGGGCCAGATCGCGTTCTTTGGCCATGGCCACCTGGGCGGCGAACACCCGGCGCTGGGTGTCCCGGGGGGAATGGTCGTAGTGGTAGTCGAGTCCGCACTCGCCGATGCCCACCACCTCGGGGGCCTCTAGGGAGCCGTCAATGGTCTCGACCCCGTTGACGGCATCATGAGGGTGCAGGCCGACGGTGGCCCACACCGTTCCCGGATGGGCTCGGGCCACGTCGACCGCCGCGGCCGACAGGGGGCCGTCGGTGCCGATGCACACCATGCGGGTGACACCGGCGGCCTCGGCCAGGGCCAGGCTCTCAGGAGGTAGTCCGTCGTACTGGAGATGGCAGTGGCTGTCGGTCCAGGCCATGACCGGCGGCTACTTGCGCCGGGGGAAGAGCGGGACGCCCTTCTCCACGGCCAGCCCACCCGGGTAGCCACCCCAGGCGGCGGCGCCGGGGAGACGCTGGTCGGCGGGGGTACCGGGCAGACCCAGGCGTCGCCAGATCTCGGCCGCCGAGCGCGGCACCGCCGGCGACGCCAGCACGGCCACGATGCGCAGGGCCTCCAGGGCGTCGGCCATGACCGCGTCGACGACGGGACCGGGGTCGGCCTTCCACGGTTCGTTCGTCTCGAGATGGGCATTGGTCTCGCGGATGAGCCGCCACGTCGCTTCGAGGGCCTCGCCGGGGACCAGTCGTTCCCAGGCGTCGGCCGTGGCCGCGTAGACCTCGGCCGCCACCGCAGCCAGGGGGCTGTCGGGCCGGGGGGCGGGTCCGATGCCGCCACACTTTGACCCCACGACGGTGGTGACCCGGGAGAGCAGGTTCCCGAGGTTGTTGGCCAGATCGGCGTTGTAGCGCGCCACCATCCCCTCGTAGGAGAAGTCACCGTCGGCCCCGAAGGTGGTGTCGCGCAGCAGGTGGTAGCGGGTGGCGTCGGCGCCCAGGTCGTCGACCAGCTGGGCCGGGGTGATCTGGTTGAGCCGGGTCTTGGACATCTTCTCCCCGCTCACCAGCAACCACCCGTGACAGCCGATGCGCGTGGGCGGCTCGAGGCCGGCGGCCATGAGCATCGCCGGCCAGTACACGGCATGGAAGCGGATGATGTCCTTGCCCACCAGGTGCCAATCGGCCGGCCACCAGTAGGCGAAGCGCTCTTCGTCGACCACGTAACCGGGCGCGGTGAGGTAGTTGGGGAGGGCGTCGAACCACACCCAGGTGACATGGGTCGGGTCCCAGGGGAGCGGGACCCCCCAGTCGAACGAGCTCCGGCTGATGGAGATGTCCTGCAGGCCCTGGCGGATGAAGCCCAGGACCTCGTTGCGACGGGTGGCGGGGATCACCGCGTCGGGGTGGGCCTCGTAGTGGTCGAGGAGACGCTGCTCGTAGCGGGAAAGGCGGAAGAACCAGTTCTCCTCCTGCATGCGCTGCACGGGACGGCCGTGAATTGCGCAGTTGCCGTCGACCAGCTCGTCCTCGGTGTAATAGGCCTCGCAGGCGACGCAGTAGAGGCCCTCGTAGGTGCCTCGCTCGATGTCGCCGTTGTCGTAGATGGCGCTAAGGAAAGCCTGCACCGACACGGTGTGGCGGGGCTCGGTGGTACGGATGAAGTCGTCGTAGGCGATATCGAGGCTTTCCCACGCCAGGCGGAAGCGCTGGCTGTTGCGATCGGCCAGATCCTGGGGGGGCAGGTGGAGGGCGGCGGCGGCCTGGCTGTTCTTGAGGCCGTACTCGTCGGTGCCGGTGAGGTAGAGGACGTCGTCGCCGAGGAGGCGGTGCCACCGGCAGACGGCGTCGCCGATCACCGTGGTGTAGGCGTGGCCGATGTGGGGCGCGTCGTTCACGTAGTAGATCGGAGTCGTCAGGTAGAACTTGGCCACGTTCGTACCCTACCGAGGAGCCTCGATGTCCTCCGCCGGAATCACCCGTTCGATCGACGGCCTGGGCCGCATCGTCGTTCCCGTCGAGTTCCGCCGCGCCCTCGGCATCGCCAACCACGACCTGGTGGAGATCTCCCTCGACGTCGACCGCATCGTGGTCACCAAGGTGGAGCAGACGTGCGTGTTCTGTGCGTCCACCACCGACTTGCGCCACCACCGCAACCGCCTGGTGTGCGCGGCATGCGTCACCAGCCTCACCCGTTCCGGTCAGGTTTAGGGGCGGCCTAGACGTAGTCGCTGTCATCGAGGTCGCCCGCCGCGCTGGTGATGGTGCGTGGGCTCGGCGCGCCCGTTGCGGGTCACGAGCCGCCGGCTCCTTCCCGGATGGTCTCATCGCGTCCGCAGGTCAGCTCGGCGTGGTGTCTTCGTCAGTCAGTACTGTCACCACCGGCGTTCGTTCCTGCGTCAACAACGTTCCACCGCGGCATTCTGGCATTCTTCTCGATTGCTCAAGCAGAAAGGAACGACGCGCTTTCGAATGGGGTTGATTTACAGGTTCTGGTTATAACTCCCGTCTGCAGTCCTTCGAGCAGTTCGCCCGAGTTCATTATCATGCGCCGGGCTCGCCTCGGGCTCTACCGGCAGGATCTGGCCGCCCGCATGGCCACTACCGCATCATTTACCTCTCGAATAGAGAGCGGCCAGCACCGAAGCAGCACCGAAATCGTGCGGCGCCTCGCCGGGCCAGGGACACTCGGCGTCCACGCGGTCACCGGCTTCGAATTCCCACCTGAGGCGCTGAACTCCGATGCCGGGCACTCGATCGCCCACGCCTATGGACCCGACCTCTGGCCGCGCTACATCGAGCCGCTGGGACCTCTTGGCAGCAGCGCCGGCGCCTTCCACCACGAACTGCGCGACCTGCCGGCCACGCCGGACCCCGACCCCGAACTTGGTCTCGACCTCGACCCGTTGTGAGCGCCGCCCACGAGCGCGGCCCCTGAACAGCGTTTGAGGGCGGCTGTTGATCAGTACGGTGGGGTCGAGGGGAGTGGAAGGTTGGTGCCGATCAGCTTGCTGCGATGGTGTGACCGCCCGCAGCGGCCAGACCCTTGTCGTCTCGCTCGGCACCCCAGGTAAGCAAGCGGCGGGACCGTGCCACGATTCCGCCCGGCTGCCGGGACATGGCTGTGCGAGCATCCGGGGTCGGAGCCTGACAGAGACGGGGTTTGTCACTGGCTGGTTCGCCGTGCGAGAGGGATCGCCAGTAACCGGCCGGCCGGTGTCCCCTCGATCCGGCGTCCGGGGACGGCACTTCGTCGGCGAAACACGTTCATAGGGGATACGTCTATCGGAAATCGTTTGGCTGGTGTCCCGACGACCTCGATCGCCCGTCTAGTTGCGCGGTGGGGGTGCGCACGGGCTCTGGCAGATTCCTTTGCGCAAGAGGCCCGCACTGTGTCAACGGCTGACGCGCCTTGCGGGCCATGACCGTCCACGCACACGGGCGAGCAGAGGGAACGGCACGCCCTGTTCGGCGCGTACTGGGTGCGATGCCGGTATCCGCGGCTCCGTCCGCATAGCCCCCCGGTCCCGGGACGGCTCACCGGACCACTCTTGCGGGACACCGGCCGTCCGAGTGTTGGGGGCCGAACGACATCGCGGACGCGACTCCCGTTGACGGCTCCTCCTGCGGGACCCCGGTCGTCGTTCCTCCTGCGGGACCCGGTCGTCGTTCCTCCTGCGGCACCCGGTCGTCGTTCCTCCTGCGGCACCCGGTCGTCGTTCCTCCTGCCGGACGGTCGGTACGTCCTTGGGCACCAGCTATGAAGTGGCGCCCGCGGCAGGTGGGGGGGCGACCGACGGTTCGATGAGTTCATCGACGGCGGCAAGGAAGGCGGCCTGTGCACCTGGCTGGATCAGCACCGGGTCGATCGGCAGTTCGGGATACCTGTGCAGGGTGGCCCCGTCCATGTCGGCCAGCGCGGCGGCAAGCCCTGCGTGGGACTTGAGCCGGTGGAGAAGCGATTGCGCCCGATCCGGCGCCCACTTGTTGACGGCGCCGAAGCTGATCGCGAGCCTGGGGACGGGCTGCTTGAGGTACAGCGCCCACACCGATACCGGGCGGCCCGCCAGGTCGTAGTAATACGACATCCCCGGGGTGGCCCCGTAGCCGTAATAAGGGTGATGACCTTTGCGGCCGCCATGCCCGAGAAGAGCGTCGATGAACGCCCGCACAAGCCCATCCGTTCGAGTCTGCACCTCCTCGGCGACCCCAGAAGGATGTCCAAGACATGCCCGCCGCAGCGGTGCTGCGCCTGCTCCTCGGATGGGCCGGCATCAGCCCGATTGTCCCCGGATCACTCCGAGACCTCGATGCGATCCGGACAGCTGATGCCAACCTCGTCGATGCCGCCGGCGCCGTCGCTTGGATCCGCAACCGTCTCATCCACCCCCCGAAGAAGGTCGGCAGCGGCTGGCCGGGCTCTCCCGCGCTCATCGACGCATGGCGGGTCGAAATGCAATGGGCGGAGCTATTGATTCTCCGTCTACTCGGTTATCAGGGCCGGTTCGGGAGCAGGTGCATCGAGGGCCGCGCAGTGGGCGAGCTCGAGCCCGTCCCATGGGCACAGCCGCACCTATGACCACGAAGCCCGGATCCAGACCCTGCGACGGCGCCTAGTGTCGCAGCAGATGTCGCTGGCAGCTGAGCAAGACAGATCGCGAGCTGCCGGTTGCACTACTCCACCCGGCACCCCCGAGAGCGCCACAGCCGCGCTACCCGGATGCTTCCGAGCAGCCGGCCTCGCCCAGTTCGGAATGCTCCGAAGGCGGCAGGTGAGACCGGCGTGGCTCCCGTAGGTGCTGCAATAGCCGGTCGTCTGGTTCAGGATCCGCTTACGGTGATGGCGGTTCGCGCGGCCGCACGAGGTGCGGGTAATCCGACGCCTGCTCGGGAGTCGCCCTGTTGATCGCAGAGCCGGCACTCCAGCGGTTGGCCGATCCGGGAGGCCCTACCCTCATCCTCGAGGACCCAGGGCGCCAGCTTGAAGGGCGGCTGGTGGCGGATGTGTTGGCTGTGGCCGCACTCAAGGTCCGCGATCCACGTGCCGCTGTCGTCTTGCCGGAATTCGACGATCGTTCGATCCATGCCACCAGTCTGGCGTCCCGTCCGGGCGAGCCGCCGCCGCTTGCAGACCCGCGGGAACCAGCCGCCACCTCCGTCCCAGGGCCGACTCCCGCAAGCGGATCCCGTTACGGGATCCGGCGACCGCCCCGCATGGGGCTCCAGTTTCGGGACTCATCACGATCCGCGCTCCGACATCGCTTCTCCTGCGAAGGATGACGACCAGTCGCCGGTGTCCGCCAGGGCATGGCAGGGCGGCTGCGAGGCGGATCCACGACCGCCGAGGTTGCTGCCCATAGACAATTCGTCATACTCTCCTTCTATGACGGTCACTCCCGCCAGCGTGCTGCGTGAGGCTCGACGGCGCTCGCACTTGTCGCAGACCGATGTTGCTCACCGGGCCGGCGTCGCGCAGTCCGTCATCAGTGCCTACGAGTCGGGACGCCGCGAGCCGAGCGTGCCTACGCTTGCGCGACTCATCGAGGCCACCGGCCACGAACTCGTCCTCGACGTCGTGCCAAGACCCGATCGCGCCCTCGGCATCCCCGACTCGCCGCTGGGACGACGCCTCCGACAGCGCCGCAAGGCCGTCATCGAGGCTGTCGGGCGGCGACACGCGAGGAACGTTCGGGTGTTCGGGAGCGTCGCCCGGGGCGAGGACACGGCGACGAGCGACCTGGATCTTCTGGTCGACGTCGATGACGGAGTGAGCCTGCTCGATCTCATCGGGCTCGAGCGTGAGCTCTGCGAGCTGCTGGGAGTCGACGTCGACGTCGTACCCGCCGACACGCTGAAGCCGCGTATGCGAGCGCTGGTCCTCAGCGAGGCCATCCCATTGTGAGCCGGCGGGACGACCAACGGCTGGCCGACATCCTCGCCTCTGGAGGCGATCGCGACCCACCTCAAGCGCGGCGGCCTCGACGATGGCCTTGTCTTCGACGCCGTCCGGGTGCGACTCATCGAGATCGGCGAGGCAGTCAAGGACATCGACTCGGAGCGGCTCGCCTCCGAGGCGGAGATCCCGTGGCGAGACGTGGCTGGGATGCGGGACCACCTCGCCCACCGGTACTTCGACACGGCTCACGCGATCGTCCAGGCTACGGTCGAGACGGACCTGCCACCGCTCGTCGCCGCCGTGCAACGCTTGTTGAATCAGCTCGACGTCGCGTCCGATCCAGAGGCCTGAACCCGGAAGAGACCCTCCAGCTGGCCGCGCCCATCGTCCCGTAAGCCGATCGGCTTGCGGAGAGTAGCTGCGACCTCACGCCTTTGGACACCTTGGATCTCGCCCCGGAAGGCGGTCGTCGTTCCGATTGCGGGACTAGCAGCCTTGGGCCGGCGAAGCCGGCCGGGATGAGTCAAGTTTCATCGAGGTCATGTTGGCACCCCATTGAGGTAGTCACGCCGCCAGCTGCGAACGAGCAGCGAGACGATCCATCTCTGCCTCGAGCCTGACGAACGCGCGTT
>JBBRXY010000119.1:0-7862 GCA_038238185.1 Acidimicrobiales bacterium | reverse complement strand
CGGTCCTCGAGGCGCTCGAGCACGGGGTTGACCGCGTCGTCGGCCGCCGAGGCCAGGCGCTGGAGACGAACGGCGGCCTCCCGGACCTGGGGCTCGACCTGCTTGGCCACAGACCGCCGGTGCACCTGGAGGCCCTGCACCCCCAGCACTCCGAGCCCGACGGCGGCATAGGCCGCCTCCCTCACCCGATCACTCACGTTGGCACCCACATCGTCTGTCGCCATGGGGTTCCTCATCGGCATCTGGCGTGTCTTCGTTCACTCCTCCAGCAAACCACGGATCCCGAGGGTCTGCCTTCGGCGGCCGCCGCTTAGGTAGCCTTCGATCAAGAATGGATTCCCAGCCCTCCACACCGCCCGTCGTTGCGGTGGTCGTGGCATCGGAGAAGGGCGAGTGGTTCGAACAGACCCTGGCTGCCCTCGGTGCCCAGGACTACCCGAACCAGTCGGTGCTCGTGATCGATACGGGCGACCCTGCCAGCCCGATGTCGAGCGACCCGGCGGCGCGTGTTGCCGCCGTCCTCCCGGACGCCTACATGCGCCGTCCACCCGACCGCACCGGCTTCGCCGCCCTGGCCAACGACTGCCTCTCGACCGTGCAGGGTGCCGCCTTCCTCGTGTTCTGCCACGACGACGTCGCCCTGGCCTCTGACGCCGTCCGCCTGATGGTGGAAGAGGCCCTGCGGTCCAACGCCGGCATCGTCGGCCCGAAGCTGGTCGACTGGGACAACCCCAACCATCTCCTCGAGGTGGGCCTGAACGTCGACAAGACCGCGGCAACGCGCTCCCTGGTCGACCGGGGGGAGCTCGACCAGGAGCAGCACGATTCGGTCCGCGACGTGTTCGCCGTTCCCAGCGCCTGCATGCTGGTTCGCTACGACCTGTTCCTGGCCCTCGGCGGGTTCGACGCCTCGATGGCCGACCACGGCGCCGACGTCGACCTGTGCTGGCGGGCCCAGGTGGCGGGGGCCCGGGTGATCGTGGCCCCCGCCGCGGTCGCTCGCCATCGCGAGGGTGGTTTGGAGGCTCCCGGCGACAACCGCAGCCATACCCGGTACCTGGCGCGCAACCACATGCGCACCATGTTGAAGAACTACTCGTTCTTCCATCTCGTCCGGGTGCTGCCCCAGGCGGCCGTGGTCACCGTGGTCGAGGCGATCATCGCCGTGTTCAACCGCCGGTGGACCGAGGCTCGGGCCCTGCTTGCGGCGTGGCCGTGGAACTTCGGCCACCTCGGCCAGCTCCGGGCCCAGCGTCGTGCGGTGAAGGCCTCCCGTTCGGTCCCCGACAGCGAGGTGCGCCGGCTCCAGGTCCGCAGCAGCGTGCGCATGAGTGCCTACCTCCGTCGCCGCCTCGATCCCGAAGAACGAGCGCGGGCGCTCGTCGCCGCCGGCCATGATCTCGTCGGTCGGGTGGGCAACCGGCCGGCCCAGGCCGCCACCGGCCTGCTGGTCATACTGATCCTGGCCTTCCTCGTCGGGTCCCGATACCTGTTCGGTGGACGCCTGCCTGCGGTCGGACAGTTCGCTCCCTTTCCCGGCGTCTCCAACCTCCTGAGCCAATCCCTGCACGGCTGGCGCACCACCGGCATGGGGGCGGGCGCGGCCTCACCACCGGCGTTCGGCGCCCTCGGCGTGGGCGCGGTAGCGCTGCTCGGCCACGTCGGCCTCCTCCAGAAGTTGCTGATCCTGGCCGTCTGGCCCGTGGCCGCGGTCGGCGCCTGGCGACTGGGCCACGCGCTGCGCTCAGGGCTCGGCCGCCTGGTGCTGCTCGTGGTCTACCTGGCCGTGCCTCTCTCCTACGATTCCCTCGCCCGGGGGCACTGGGACGGTCTCATCGCCTACGCGGCGGTGCCGTTCCTGCTCCGGCGCGTGGGACGGCTCTGCGGGTTGGCCCCCTTCGCCGTCGAGGACGACGACGATCCGGTGCGCCGGCAGGTCGAGATCCTCGGATTTGCCCTGATGCTGGCTGCGCTGTGTGCCTTCGTGCCCAGCATTGCGTTGGCCGTGCTGCTCGTGGCCGTCGGCATCCTCGTAGGATCGATCGTGGCCGGCGAGGCGAGCAGCGCGGCACGGGGCCTGGCCGCCACGGCCATTGCCCTGGTCGGTGCCATCGTTCTCCTCCTCCCGTGGTCGATCGACCAGTTCGGGGGAGGCTGGGCCGCGCTGGTCGGTGCCGCACCGCCCACCTCCCGCGCCTTCGGGCTGGGCGCGCTGCTCCGCTTCCAGATCGGGCCCATCGGCGCCGGCGTGCTGGGGTGGGCCCTCCTGGTCGCGGCCGCGCTACCTCTCGTGCTGGCCCGGGGATGGCGCCTAGCCTGGGCCGTGCGGTGCTGGGCCGTGGTGCTGGTGTGCGTGGGTGTGGCGTGGCTCGGCGGACGCGGATGGTTCCCCATCCACCCCCAGGCGCCCGACGTGCTCCTGGCCCCGGCCGCCATCGCCCTGGCAGCGGCCGTGGCCCTCGGCGCTGCCGCGTTCGAGTTCGACCTCTCCGGCTACCGGTTCGGCTGGCGCCAGGTCGCGTCGGCCGTCGCCGGCGTGGCCGTGATGCTGGCGGCCCTGCCCATCCTGGCCGGGGCCCGCGACGGTCGATGGGGACTTCCGCCCATCGCCCTCAGCCGGTCATTGGCCTACACGGCCCAGAAGCAGGCCGAGGGCTCCTTCCGGATGCTTTGGCTGGGCGATCCCGAGGTCCTTCCCCTGGGCAGCTGGGAGATCGGTGGCGGCCTGGCCTATGCCACGTCCCGCGACGGCACGCCGCTGGGAACCGACAACCTCCCCGGCCCCGCCTCCCACGCGACCCAAACCATCGAGACCGCCATCGGTCAGGCCGAGCGAGGCGATACGTCAAGGCTCGGTCGGCTGCTGGCTCCGTTGGCCGTCCGATACCTGGTTCTCCCCCGCCAGTTGGGCGCGGGGGGCAGCGCTGGTCCGCAGCGACCTCCACCGACGGCCCTCACGCGAGGCCTGGCGTCTCAGCTCGACCTGCGCCTGCTGCCGTCGGATCCGGCGACGATCGTGTACGAGAACATCGCCTGGGGGCCGGGCCGCCAGCTCGCCGTCGGAACGAAGGTAACCCCCGAGACGGTGAATGCCATCGGTGGTGGTGCCGACCTCTCCGGGGCCACGCCGGTGCTGCCCGGGAAGGGGCCCGTCGAGTTCGCCGGCAATGTGGCGTCCGCCGGTCAGGTCCTGGTGTCGGAGGCGCCGTCGGCGAACTGGGAGCTCACGGTCGCAGGGAAAAAGGCTCCTCGCACGTCGGCCTTCGGCCGGGCGAACGCCTACCAGGTCGACGGCGCCGGACGCGGCATCCTCGGCTATCGCACTCCCCTCTTCCGCTACGGCCTCCTCGTCCTCGGACTCATCCTGTGGCTCGTGGCCGTCCGGATGATGACCCGCATGCGCCGGAGCCTCGTCGCCAGACCGCCCGGCCCGGCGGGACCGGGTATGGCCCACTGGGCATCGTCGGAGCCGGCCGATCCCGACGTCGCCACCTCGAACGCGCCCGCCGGCGATGCCATGGCCGACGGTGAGCCAGGGTGAACCCGGCTCGACGCGCCCCGGCACTGGCCCTCATCGCCATCCTGCTCGTGGGGGGCGGCCTCATCGACCGCCAGGGCCGGCCGGCCTCGCGCACCAACACCGTTCCCCCCGTTCCCATGGCCGCGGCCGCCAATGCCAAGTCGTCGGCTTGGTACTGCACCGGGGCCACGGCCAACAAGGACGGTGGGGCCGACGGCACCGTGGTCGTCGCCAACGCCTCCCAGCGGACCCTCCAGGGCGCCATCACCGTCTTCCCCTACCAGGCACTCCCCACGGCGGTGCCGATCCAGGTCGGACCGGCCAGTCGCCAGACCGTCCGCCTGTCCGACGTGGCGCCGGCCGTCTTCGCCTCGGCCCTCGTCGAGCTCGACGGGGGGGAAGCAGTGGTGGAGTTGGCCGACAGCGGGCCCTACGGCGACACCGTCGCCCCGTGCGCGTCGACTGCCTCAGCACAGTGGTACTTCGCCGACGGCGTCACCACCAAAGACGCCACCGAAGGCCTGTTCCTCTTCAACCCCTTCCCCGACGACGCCGTCGTCGATCTGGTCTTCGGTACCGAAGACGGTCCCGTCACGCCTCAGGCACTCACCGGCCTGGCCGTACAAGGCGGGACGACGGCGTTCGTCAACGTCGGTGACTTCGCACAGCGCCGTGAGCAGGTCACCGCCACCATCACCACCCGTGCCGGCCGGTTGGTGGTCAGTCGCCTGCAGACCTTCGACGGCACGGCCGGACGCAAGGGCATCTCCCTGGCCCTGGGAGCGGCATCGACGGGCACCCTCTGGTACCTCCCGGACGGCCTGGTCACCGACGGAGTCATCGAGCGCTACCACGTCTTCAACCCCACCAAGAAGGAGGCACGGGTCGAGGTTGCCCTGACCCTCGAACAGGGCCAAGCGGAACCGTTCGTGCTCACCGTCCCGGCCGAGGGGCGGGTCACGATCGCGGCCAACGACGAGGCGCGCATCCCCAAGAGCGTGTCCCACGCCGCAACCGTCCGCTCCCTCAACGGGGTGGGAGTGGTCGTCGAGCGCTCGGTCGACGCGGCCATCGCCGACAAGCGCAACGGCGTGGCTCGGACCCCGGCCGCCCAGGTGACCGCCCGCCGGTGGATACTGGCCGCCGGAGGGGCTGACGACACGAACGAGGAGTACGTGGTGATCCAGAACCCGGGGCCGGCGACGGCCCACGCGTCGATCACGATCCTCGGCGATGCCACCCAGGTGGCCAACGCCGCCCTGAAGAACATCGAGGTGGCCCCCGGAGGGCGCCGGTCCGTCCGCCTCAACGACTCGATGAAGCTACCGGCAACCCCCGTCCTGGTGACCTCCGACCAACCCGTGGTCGTCGAACGCGTCGTCAACCACCTGAAGGGCATCGGCATCAGCATGTCCATCGGCATCCCACTGCGCGACTAACGGCCGCCCGGACGGGACACGCCTCCCCGGTGCGGCACACTGAGGCGCATGGAGCGGTTCGTCCTCGCCGGGGTGGTGGTGATTGTCGCCGTCGTCGTGGCCGTACTGGCCGAGCGGCGACGGCCGCAGGCCCCGACGCAGCCGACGTGGGCCGTCCCCACCCAGCTTGACCGTCAGGATTTCGTCCGCCCGGACGCCCCGTGGTTGGTGGCCCTGTTCACGTCCGCCACCTGTGACTCGTGCCAGCAGGTGGTGGACAAGGCCCGGGCCCTCACCAGCGGCGCGGTGGCGGTGGAAGAGGTGGAGGTCAAATCCCATCCCGACCTCCACAAGCGCTACCACGTGGAGGCCGTTCCAACCATTGTGGTGGCCGACAACGAGGGCGTGGTCCGAGCCTCGTTTGTGGGCCCACCGAGCGCGACCGACCTGTGGGCGGCGGTGGCCGAGGCCCGCCAGCCTGGCTCGAGCCCCGAACCCGAGCTGGGAAGATGACCGGCCCTGCCCTACCCGGGCGCAAACGCGCCGGTTACCGGCGCTCTTCGCGCCCGGGAACTACGAGATGGAGGCGATGTGACCGAAGAGCGGACCGGGGAAGCGTTCGAGCTCGGAGAGCAGCTGACCGTTGTCGGCTCGAAGCTGAGTGTCGGAGACCTGGCACCGGAGTTCACCCTGGACGAGTTCGATGGCCACGAGATGGCCTCGGTGAACCTGCGCGACAGCAACGGCCAGGTTCGGCTGATCAACACGGTGAACTCGCTGGACACGCCGGTGTGCAACGTCGAGATCCGCCGATGGGAGCAGGCCAGGAAGGACCTACCGGCCGAGCTGGTCGTCTTCACCATCAGCATGGACCTCCCCTTCGCCCAGGCCCGGTGGCGAACAGCCACGGGCACCGATCACCGGCTGCTCACCGGCCACCGCGACGAGCGTTTCGGCCGCGACTACGGGGTCCTCATCCGGGAGTGGCGCCTGCTCCAGCGTGCCGTCTTCGTCGTGGACCCCGAGGGCAGGATCGCCCACGCCGAGTACGTGGCCGACCAGATGGCCGAGCCCGACTACGGCGCCGCGCTGAGCGTGCTGGGGTAGCTCACGACGACAGGATCGGTGCCAGCTGGAGGGAGCGGCAGCAGTAGAACCGGCCGTTGCGGGTGGGCCGGTTCCAGGTGTCGAAGACCGCCCAGACCCCCCCCTTGCCGTCGGTGAACGTCTCCAGGCCGCCGGGCGCAGACTGCTTGGGTTGATTCAGCTGGGCAGTGGTTAGGAACGGCCCCTGCTGGGCCGGAGAGCACGGACCGTCGAAGCTGGGGCAGTAGGCCAGGCCGGTGGCGTACTCGGGCTCGTCGAAAAAGTTGCCCGAATAGAACAACCACCAACCGCCGTCGGCGGCGGGGATCACCGCCGGCTCCTCGATGATGCCTCCCTGCCAGGGAGCGTCGGCGGTGAGCAGGCGGTGGATCGGTCCCGCCACGCCGAGGCCTTCGGCGCTGAGGGCCTGTTCCCAGATGCTCGACGCCACGCCGAGGGCGTTTCCGTCGTTCTTCCAGAGCATGTGGAGGGCACCGCCCCGGTCGCGGGTGACGGCGGGGTCGATCGACCCGCCCAGCTCGTGCTGGCAGATGAGCGGCCCGTCCCCGACGCTGGTGTACGGGCCCTCGGGCACGGCCGACGTCGCCGCACCGATGCACTGCTGCCCGCTGGCGGCATCGGGGAGGCTCACGTAAAGCACGAAGCCGTGGCCGGTGTCGAGGGCGGCCGGAGCCCAGCTGAACGAGTTCTTGGGGTCGGGAGCGGCCCACGCCGGCAGCTGGGGCAGGGCGTCGGGTCCCTCCTGCCAGGTGGTCAGGTCCGACGAGACGGCAGTGGGGACCCGGGCCGGCCAATCACCGGTGCCGAAGACCACGAACCGGGCTGCCTGGCCCGGCCTGGTCACGGACAGGACGAACGGGTCACCGAGGTCGCCGTCATAGACGTCGCGGGCGGGGCCGAGCCGGGGAAGGGCACGTGGCGCATTGTCGCTGGACTGGCGGGCCACGACGACGAGGGCGCCCACCAGGGCTACGACCACGAGCCCGGCAACAACCAGCGTCGGTCCCCTCCGGAGGGGCCAGCCCCGGCGAACGTCGGGATCGGGCCCCGGCCGGGGCGGCTCCAGGACGCCAAGGGGCTCACGCATCGTAAGATGATCCCACCGGGTGCGACGTTTCGTCGGGTCACACGTCATTCTCGGCGCGCGCAGCGACGTCGGGCGTGATCAACGCACCACGAACTTGGGGGGTTCAGCTCAGCCGACGGAGCCTTCCATGTTGAGCTCGATGAGGCGGGACCACTCCACCGCGTACTCCATGGGCAGCGTGCGGGTGACGGGCTCGATGAACCCGTTGACGATCATGCTCATGGCCTGCTGCTCGGACAGCCCCCGGCTCATCAGGTAAAAGAGCTGGTCGTCGCCCACCTTGGAGACGGTGGCCTCGTGGCCGATGCGAGCGTCCTGCTCGTTGATCTCCATGTAGGGGTAGGTGTCGGAGCGGCTGTCGGCGTCGAGAATGAGGGCGTCGCAGCGCACGTGGCTCTTCACCCCGTAGGCACCCTCCTCCACCTTGACCAGGCCCCGGTAGGACGTGCGCCCGCCGTCCTTGCAGATCGACTTCGACACGATGGTGGACGTGGTCTCGGGGGCGGCGTGGACCATCTTGGCCCCGGCGTCCTGGTGCATGCCCGCACCGGCGTAGGCCACCGACAGCACCTCGCCCGAGGCCTTGGGGCCGACCAGGTACACCGACGGGTACTTCATGGTGAGGCGGCTACCGATGTTGCCGTCGATCCACTCGACTCTCGACTCGGCCTCGGCCCGGGCCCGCTTGGTGACCAGGTTGTACACGTTGGTCGACCAGTTCTGGATAGTG
>JBBRXY010000118.1:0-8018 GCA_038238185.1 Acidimicrobiales bacterium | reverse complement strand
TCCTCGGAGAGCACCAACGGTTGCTTCGGTCGACCGGTCCTGGCCATGCGCACCTCCATCGTTGCGCACAGAACGCGGGCCCGTTTGCGAAGGTTCCCGTCAGACCGATATTCTTATCGAATTTCCAACTCAGAACACTAGGTGCCAGTCGGGCGGGATCCAGCTATGGCCGGCGCCAGGCCGCCAGGGTCGTTTCCATCGCGACCGCCACTGCGGCCCAGACCTCGGCGTGACGCGCCACATTGGCCGCCCGGTCGGTGGGGACAACCACAACCCCCACACCGCCGGCGGCCAGCGATTCCTCGACCGCGGGGACGACCTGGCCGGCCGAAGTCACCCGGACCGCCGGCACCCCGAACGCGGCGGCCACCTCCACCAGATCGGTGCCGTGAGGGGTGGCGAACAACCGCTCGAAATGCTCGGCGAAGTCGGCCTGGGGCAGAAAGGAGAAGATGCCACCACCGTCGTTGTCGACCACGACGATCGTCGCGTCGATGCCTCGACGGGTGGCGCCGAGCAAGCCGCCCACGTCGTGGAGGAAGGTGAGGTCACCAGCGAGGGCGGCCACCGGGCCTTCACTCACCACGGCCACCCCCAGAACGGTCGACGTGAAGCCGTCGATGCCGCTCGCCCCCCGATTGGCCACCATTCGAAGTCCGCCGCGGGCGCAGGCGAACGACTCGAGGTCACGCACCGGCATGCTCGAACCCACGACGAGGGTTGACCCGTCGGGAAGACACCCCGCCACGTCTCGCGCAACCCGGCCCTCGAAGGGCGACGCCCATGAGTCGACGAGGTCGTCGATGGCGGCCCGGGCCGTGGCCTCGGCCGCCAGCCAGCCGGCCAGCCAGCCGGCGTCGAGGGTCGGCCCACTGAGTCGATCAGCCAGTGCATCGAGGAGGGCAGTGGGATCGGCCACCACCCGTGCGGCCGCCGCCCGGGCGGGGTCGAGCGACGAGCGATCCGGATCCACCAGCACCTGGCCGGCCACCGATTGGAGCCAGGTGGTGGTGGCCCGCCCGGTGGGAGCAGCCCCGAGGCGCAACACCAGGTCGGGCCGGTGGCCGGCGGCGAAGGGCTCGTGACGCAACAGGGCGTCGTAGGTCGAGATGGCGTGAGGACCGGTGCGGAGGCCGGCGACGGTGTCGGCCAGCACCGGCCAACCGGCGGCGGCGGCGAAGCGCTCCACGGAAGCGGAAGTGGCCTGCGCCCCCCAGCCGGCCACGACCAGACCCCTGGGCGAGCCGGCCACCATCTCGACCAGGCGATCGACGTCGTCGGGATGGGGCGGGGCGGGACCGGACGTCGTCGACGTCCACGGCGCGCCGTCGGCCCGGCCCGGCGCGTCGACAGCGATACCGGTGGGCACCAGCGGCTCCCGAAACGCCAGGTTGAGGTGCACGGGTCCCGACGGCGGCCCGACCGCCTCGGCAACCGCCCGCGCCGCCACCGACCGCCAGTAGGCACCCACGCCGGGTCGGTCCTCGGGCACCCCGACCTCGACGAACCACCGCACGGCGTCGCCGAAGAGCTTCACCTGGTCGATGGCCTGGCTGGCTCCGGTGTCGCGCAGCTCGGGGGGGCGGTCGGCCGTGCATACCAGCAAGGGGGTGCGGCTGTGGTGGGCCTCGACGACCGCACCGTGAAGGAGGGCGGCGGCCGAACCAGAGGTGGTGACCACGGCGGCGGGCCGGCCCGACGCCTTGGCCGCGCCCACGGCGAACGCTCCGGCAGAACGCTCGTCGAGAAAGACCTCGACGCGGATCCGGCCGTCACCGGCGAGGGCGAGAGCGAGCGGTGTCGACCGCGACCCGGGGGCCACGGCCGCCACGACCACACCGGCCCGGGCCCACTCGTCGACCAGGGCCAGGGCGAACCCGGTGGCGGCGTCGCCGGTCACCGGCCCACAATCGCCAGGTGCTGCACCGTGAGGTCCAAGGCTCGCCGGCCCCGGCGCGGTTGGTGCTGGTGCATGGCTTCACCCAGACCCTGCGGTCGTGGGACACGGTGGTAACCGGCCTGGCCGCCGATCGGGAGGTCGTGCGGGTAGACCTTCCCGGCCACGGCGGTTCGTCCGGCGTCCGGCTGAGTTTCACCGACACTGGCGCAGCCATCGGCGAGGTCGGGGGGGCGGCCGCCTACGTCGGGTACTCGTTGGGGGGACGCCTCTGCCTGCGCCTGGCGCTCGACCGTCCCGACCTGGTGGAAGCCCTCGTGCTGGTGGGAGCGTCGCCCGGCTTGGACGACCCCGCCGAACGGGCCGCCCGAGGTCGGGCCGACGAGACGCTGGCCACCCAGATCGAAACCGGCGGCACCTCTGCCTTCGTCGAGCAGTGGCTGCAACAGCCCATGTTCGCCGGGCTGCATCCGTCGCCGGCCGACCGCGCCGCCCGGCACGCCAACCCCCCAGAGGGCCTGGCGGCAGCCGTCCGCCTTCTGGGCACCGCTGCCCAGGAACCCCTGTGGAACCGGCTGGGCGAGCTCACCATGCCGGTGCTGCTCGTCGTCGGCGAGCGCGACGCCAAGTTCGGGGCCGTGGCCGACCGCATGGCTGCGGCGATTCCGACGGCGTGCGTGGCCCGCATCTCCGGCGCCGGCCATGCCGCTCATCTCGAACGCCCGCTCGAGTGGACGGCGGCGGTGACGTCGTTCCTCGACGACCATCACGCCTCGTAGTAGTCGAGCAGCTCGGGATCGGGTTCGGAGCGGCGCACGACGAGCTCGCCGCCCACGGGTACGAGCGGATCTGCGACCACGTCACCGGCAAGGAGCCCGGCTGTTCCCAGCCCACACGCCCAGGGCAGCTCGGGGAGGGCAGCGGCCAGGGCCAGGCCGGCGGCGATGCCCACCGATGTCTCGTACAGCGACGACACGACGGCGGGAACGCCGGCGGCTTCGACGACGGCCATCGCCGCGGCCACGCCGCCCAGGGGCTGCACCTTGACGACCACGGCGTCGGCAGCGTCGAGACGGGCCAGGCGTCGGGCGTCGTCCATCCCCCGCACGCATTCGTCGGCCGCCAAGGGGATGGTCGTCCGGCGCCGGAGGCGCGCCAGGTCCTCGAGTGACGCCACCGGCTCCTCGACCAACTCCAAGTCGTAGAACGCCATGGCGCCAAGCACCCTGGTGGCGGATTCGAGGTCCCACGCGCCATTGGCATCGGCGCGAAGCGCCACTCCCGGCCCAATGGCATCTCGTACCGCCGCCACCCGCGCCACGTCGCCGGCGGGGGGAGCCGTTCCCACCTTCACCTTCACGCACCGGAAGCCGGCGACAGCGGCCGCCGCGGCCAAGCCGGCAGCCTCGTGGGGGGCGACGGCGGGAACGAGGGCGTTCACCGCCACCCGATGGCGCACCTCCGCCGGCCACGTGCCCGATGCCGCTTCCTCGGCCGCCCTGCGGGCGGCGTGGGCGTCGACCGGATAGCCCGGGGGTGGCTCGGTGCGCTCGCCCCATCCCGACGAACCCCGGTGGAGGAAGGCGGTCACCGCTCGCAACCCGGCGACCGACACCCGCAAGGGCACGACCACCCGGCGCTCGCCCCTCAGCGCCTCCATCGTCGGAGCCCTCACAGCCACAGGCCCACAGCCAGCAGCACGGCCAGGACCAGCTGGAGCCGGGCGGTGGCGATCAGGGCGGCGACCAGGGCCGAGGGCTCGCGGCGACGGGCCACGGTGCGCAGGGGCTCGACGGCGAGCGGAACACAGGCAACGACGAGCAGGGCCCCGGGGGCGACCACGGCCATGGCCGCCGCGCTCACGAGGGCACCGACGACACACCCGGCGTAGAGCAGGCGGGCCCGCGCCGCGCCGATGCGAACGGCCAGGGTGCGCTTGCCGACGACGGCGTCGGTGTCGACATCACGCAGGTTGTTGACCACGAGGATGGCGCAGGCCAACAGGCCCACGGCCAGCGACCCGCCCACGGCCAACCAGGGCACCCGTTCGATCTGGACGTAGGCCGAGCCGCAGGTGGCGACGAAGCCGAAGAACACCAGAACCGACACCTCACCCAGTCCGGCCGAGGCGTACGGCCGCGGCCCCCCGCTGTACAGCGCCGCAGCCCCGATGGCCGCCACCCCGATGAGCAGCAAACGAAGGTCGACGACAACAGCGAGCACCAGCCCCGCCACCCCGGCAACCAAAAAGGCAACAAGAGCGGCGACCTTGACCGCGCCCGGCGAAGCCAGCCCCGAGGCCGTCAGGCGCACCGGCCCCTTCCGCTCGACATCAACCCCCCGAACCCCATCCGAGTAATCGTTGGCAAAGTTCACGCCCACCTGCAGAGCCAGCGAGACGACCAGAGCAAACAGGGCGCGCCAGGCAATAAAGGGCCCATACCGAGAGGCAGCCGCAGTACCAACAAGGACGGGAGCAACAGCGGCGCCAAGCGTCTTCGGCCGAGCCCCCTGAACCCACAGGGAGAAGTTGACTTTCCTACTCTCTCTAGCCATGAGGGGAAGTGGGGGCCGGTGGCCAGGGCGAGGCGTCCCGGGTGGCCCGTAGGGAGGGGTCCCCATGGGGCAGGGGCCCCATGGGGAGGGACCCTGAGGGACAGGACCCGGGACGCCGGGGGCGGATCAAGGCCGTCTGGGGAACCGCGAAAAATCGGGCCGCCGCTTCCCCACATAGGCGTCCCTCCCCTCTTGGGCCTCCTCCGACAGGTAGTACAAGAGGGTGGCGTCGCCGGCCAGTTGCTGGATGCCGGCCAGACCGTCGGTGTCGGCGTTGAACGAGGCCTTGAGCATGCGCAGGGCGAGGGGGCTGTGCTCCAGGATCCGCCGGCACCAGGCCATCGTCTCCACCTCCAGGTCAGCCAGGGGGACGACCCGGTTCACCAGCCCCATGGACAGGGCGTCGGCGGCGTCGTACTGCTCGCACAGGTACCAGATCTCCCGGGCCTTCTTCTGGCCCACCGTGCGGGCGAGGAGGCCGGCACCGTAACCGCCGTCGAAGGACCCCACCCGGGGCCCGGTCTGACCGAACCGGGCGTTGTCGGCGGCCACGGTGAGATCGCAGACCAGGTGCAACACGTGGCCACCGCCGATGGCGTAGCCGGCCACCATGGCGATCACCGGCTTGGGCAGGCGACGGATCTGGATCTGGAGGTCGAGGACGTTGAGGCGGCCCACGCCGTGGGCGTCGCGGTAGCCGTCGTCGCCCCGGACCTTCTGGTCGCCGCCGGAGCAGAAGGCCAGCGGGCCCGCGCCGGTGAGGATGATCACCCCCACCTCGGGGTCGTCGCGGGCCATCTCGAAGGCATCGGCCAGCTCGAAAAGCGTCTGGGGGCGGAAGGCGTTGCGCACCTCCGGGCGGCAGATCGTGAGCTTGGCCGTGCCGTGGGAGACGCCTTCGGCCAACTCGTAACGAATGTCGCCGAAGTCACCCTGGCGCTTCCACGTCGCTCCCGGTCGAATGGGGCTGTCATCCACGGGCGTCATTACTCCTAGAGCGATCACTCCTACGAACCCCGCTACCGTAGCGTTCCGTGGCCCAACCCGAGAAAGACGCCCTCACCGCAGTGGCGCTCGACGGGCCGGACGCAGTGGCGGCGATCGTGGGCGAATGGGACGAGGGCCGGGCCGTCCTGCCCATCGACCCCCGGGCGCCCGCCCCCGAGCGGCGCCAGATCCTCGACGCCATGCGTCCCACCCACCAGCTCGGGGAGTGGGGCATACGAGCCCTCCCCGGCGGCACGCCGATGAGCGCCGGGGTGGCCGCGGTGCTGGCCACGTCGGGCACGTCGGGCGAGCCAAAGGGAGTGGAACTGACGTTTTCGGGCCTGACTGCGTCGGCCCGGGCCAGCCGGCGCGCCCTGGCGTCCAGCGACCGAATCGGTCTCGGTGACCAGAACCCCGAGGGAGGTCGGTGGCTGTGCTGCCTCCCGCTCCACGGCGTCGGCGGCCTCGGGGTGGTGGCCCGGGCGTGGTCCACGGGTGCGCCGCTCGAGGTGGTGGCCAGGTTCGATCCGGCGGTCGTGGCCGAGAGCACGGCCTCCTTCGTCTCCCTCGTCCCCACGACGTTGCGCCGGTGCCTCGACGCCGACGTCGACCTGAGCCGCTTCCACTCGATCCTCGTGGGCGGTGCCCCCCTCGAACCCGCGCTCCGCACCCGCGCCGAAGCGGCCGGGGCCTCGGTGGTGGCCACCTACGGGCTGACCGAGACGTGGGGCGGCGTCGCCTACGACGGCCGGGCCCTCGACGGCGTCGAGGTGCGCCTGGGTGACGACCACGAGATCCTGGTGCGGGGGCCCATGGTGATGCGGGGCTACCGGTTGCGCCCCGACGACACCGCCGCCGCCCTTTCGTCCGACGGGTGGCTGCGCACCGGCGACGCTGGAGCCTGGGTACAACCCGGGACGCTCGTCGTCGTCGACCGGCTGCGCGACCTCATCGTCACGGGCGGGGTCAACGTGAGCCCCGCTGAAGTCGAATCCGTCCTTCAGGGCCATCCCCGGGTGGTCGATGTCGGTGTGGTGGGCAGCGCCGATGCCGAGTGGGGCGAACGGGTGGTGGCCCACGTCGTCGCCGCCGACCCCGAGGACCCGCCGACGCTCGACGAGCTACGGACCTTCGCGGCCGAACAGCTGTCGACGGCCAAGCTGCCCCGCCAGCTCGTGTTCGTGACCGAGGTGCCGCGTACCTCCGGGGGCAAGACCCTCAGGCGGCTCCTCAAAGGGTTAAGGACGCACGAGGATGGCTACGATCCGTCGGTATGACGAGCTTTTCCATGCCTAAGGGCAGTGACCAACCGAAGTCCAAGGCCGAAGAAGAAGACGAGGAGGAAGTAGAGCGCAAGGCCAACGAGCTGGGTGAGGGAGACGTCATCGACGTCGAGGCCGAGCGCAAGGAGTCCGACACCGACGAGATCCTCGATCGCCTCGACCGTGAGCTGGTCGGGCTGGTGCCGGTCAAAACCCGTATCCGCGAGATCGCCGACCTCCTCGTGGTCGACCGGATGCGACGGAAGTTCGGCATCAACTCGAGCCGGCCCACCCTGCACATGTCGTTCACCGGCAGCCCGGGCACGGGCAAGACCACCGTGGCCATCCGCATGGCCGAGCTGCTCAAGTCGCTCGGCTACCTCGGCAAGGGCCACCTGACCCAGGTCACCCGCGACGACCTGGTGGGCCAGTACATCGGCCACACCGCTCCTAAGACCAAGGAGGTTCTGAAGCGGGCCATGGGCGGCGTGCTCTTCATCGACGAGGCCTACTACCTCTACCGCAAGGAGAACGAGCGCGACTACGGCCAGGAGACCATCGAGATCCTCCTCCAGATCATGGAGAACCAGCGCGACGATCTCGTCGTCATCCTCGCCGGTTACAAGGACCGCATGGACACCTTCTTCGAGAGCAACCCGGGTATGGGCTCACGCATCGCCCACCACATCGACTTCCCCGACTACTCAGTCGACGAGCTCATGGCCATCGCCGAGCTGATGCTCACCGAGCAGCACTACGAGATGTCCGAAGAGGCAGCCAGCAGCTTCCGGGAATACCTTGGCCGGCGCGTCGGCCAGCCTCGCTTCGCCAATGCCCGCAGCGTGCGCAACGCCCTGGAGCGGGCCCGCCTCCGCCACGCCAGCCGGGTGATCGCCGATCAGGCCAAGGTGAGCAAGGCCGACCTCATGCGCATCGAGGCCGAGGACATCCTGAAGAGCCGGGTCTTCGACGAGACCGAGGAGGAGGCCGACGACAGGGAGAACGCTGAGGACGGCACCGCCAACGGCCACGGCGCAGCCAAGACCGACGACAAGTCCGCCCGGGAGGATGCTTCCGACGACGCCGACTGAGGAGAGGCCGGTCCGACAGCGGCAGTGTAGGGGTGCGGTAACCGAGCACCGGGCGCAATCGCGCACTCGAAGGATGCCAAGACTTCGTTCTCTGCTCGTCATCGCCACGATGCTCTCCGGCACCCTCGGCGGGATCGTGCTCTCGGCCCCGGCCGCCGGCGCAGCCGTGCCGGCCACGTTCGTCGACCAACTCGTCACCGCAGTGACCGCCCCCACGGCCATGGA
>JBBRXY010000117.1:0-8029 GCA_038238185.1 Acidimicrobiales bacterium | reverse complement strand
GGCCGCCCGCGCACCGCCGGCGGCGTCCCCCCCCGCCCCCCCCGCGCCGTACGGGTGGGGTTTGGGGGGGCTGGGCCCCCCCGAACCCCGACCGGAACGATCTTCGACGGTCCGGATCCACTCCCACGTGGTGTCGACCTGGGTGCGGAGGGCGGCCCACGAGCCGTCGTTGAGGATCACCCGGTCGGCGCGGGCCCGGCGCTCGGCCCGGGTGGCCTGGGCGGCCATGCGGCGGCGGGCCCCGTCCTCGGTCATCCCCCGGTCGCTCACCAGGCGATCGAGAGCCACCTCCTCGGGACAGTCGACCACCACCACGGCGTCGGCCCCGTGCCACCCCACCTCGACGAGCAGGGGGACGACGTACACGACGACGCGCCCGGCGACGTCCTCCTCGGCCAGTTGTCGGGCCCGGGCTTCCTCCACCGCAGGATGGACGATGGCGTTGAGGTCGGCGAGCGAACGCGGGTCGTCGAAGACCACCGAGGCCAGGGCGGAGCGGTCGATCCGGCCGTCGGCGCCCACGACGGCGGGCCCGAAGCGGTCGACTACGGCGGCGTAGGCGGGCTCGCCGGGAACGACGACCTCGCGAGCCAGATCGTCGGCGTCGATCAAGACCGCCCCCCGCTCGGCGAACAATTCTGCAACTGCGGACTTCCCCGAGCCGATACCTCCAGTGAGACCGATGACGACCACGTCAGACATCCTCCCGCACGACGGGCGTCCTCCCCCGACCGGCCGCTCCTCGCGGCGGGGCCCCTCGTATGATCGCCGGATCAAGGTCGACCCACTCCTCTACTCGGCGCGAGCGGACGAGCGACTCCGCGCGGCCCAGAAGGCGAAGGGCCGAGCCCGACGGGCCCTCGTGGAGCAGGAGCGCTACTGGCCACCCAACTCGCCCGCGTCCATCAACGCCTGGCTGCTGCTCGTGACCACCAAACCGCCGACGTGGCGCGACAACCTGGTGCTGTGGGAGGACCATCCGCCCAGCCTCGGTCGGGCCAACGAGGGCTTCTACTACCCCGACCCGCTGGGCTTCTGGGCCGAGATCCGCCGGTGGTCACTGGAGCTGTTCCTGCCCCTGAACCCCACGTGGGGTCCTCCCGACGCGCTCGCCCTCACCACCCTTCTGCACCTGGGCGACGACGCCGACCGTTTTACCCGAGCCATCGATCTCTCGCAGCCCCAGATGATCCTGTTCCTCGACGAGCCGTCGTGGGAGCTGTCGGGCCTGGAGGTCCGCCAGGTCGCCCATCACATCACCGATCCTCATCGCCCAGGCCAGGTGTACGAAGGCTTCTGGGGCCACACGCCCGACGGCCGGGTCGTGGGGAAGGCTCCCCAGCATCCGACGACCCACAATCTCTATCGCGACGAGGACATGGTCGGCTTCCTGGGGTCGGCGCCGGCACCGAACCCCGCCCCGGCGGGGTGAACCCGGGCTACACGACGTATTGGACGGCGTGGCGGCCGGCCACGATTGGCATCAGCAGCTCGGCGATGAGGTGACGGTGCGCCGGGTGCTCGGCGTAGCGTCGATAGGCGGCGACGTCGTCGAAGTCGGCCACCAGGGCGAAGTCGTCGTTGCCTCCCACGAGGCGGGCGTCTGGGCCGAACCGGTAGGACCGGATCTCCGGGATCCGGGGGGGCAGCAGGGCCAGCCCTTCGGAGAAGGAGCGGATGGACACATCGGACGCGTCCGGCTTCCAGGTGAACATGGCCACATGACGGAGCACAACCGGCAGGGTAGCCAAGGTCGCGTCTCGTAGTCTCGGGCGGTGCCCACGAGGACCGACCTCCTGTTCGACCCCTTTGCGGCGCGCTGGGCGGACATGAAGACGGCGGCCGTCGCCGCGGCCGAGGCCGGCTTCTCGGGCCTGTGGACCTGGGACCACCTGGTCGGCAGCGTCCACCACGCCGACTCGGTGCTCGAGTCGTGGACGCTGCTGGCCGGGCTGGCGTCGGTGGTGGAGGGCCTGGCCATCGGCCCGTTGGTGCTCAACGTGGCCAACCGCCATCCGCTGCTGGTGGCCACCCAGGCGGCCACCCTCCAAGAGATGAGCGGGGGCCGGGTGATCCTGGGCATGGGTGCGGGCGGTGGACCACGCACCCCGTACGCCGCGGAGCAGCGGGCCCTCGGCCGAGAAGTGCCCGCTGATCCGCTCCGGCGGGCCCAACTGGCCGAGGCCATCACCGTCGTCCGCCAGGTGTGGACGGGAGCGACGCAGGGACTCGACGGGCGCCACTATCAGGTCGGACCGGCCACCGGCTTCCCCCGACCCGAGCCGACACCTCCGATCGTGGTCGGCGCCTTTGGGCCCAAGATGGCCGCCCTGGCCGGACAGGTCGGCGACGGCATCAACGTCCAGGCGTTCCATCCCCGGATCGACGAGCTGGTCGACGTGGCCCGGCAGGCTCGAGCCGACACCGGCCACGACCGCAACGACTTCCTGGTCACCGCGTTCGCCGGCCTCGACCAGCGCTGGCTCGACCAGGGCAGCGCTGAGCGAGCCCGTCTGCGCCGCTCGGGGGTCGACCGGCTGATCCTGGTGGTGGACCCCCCCTACGATCCCGACGAGATCCGGGCCGCCGGGCGCCTCATGGCCCGCAGCCGCCTCTGACCGCAGTCGCCGGCTGGGCCTACTCCCAGCAGCAGATGCCGGCCAGGAAGTCCCGCACCAGCTCGGGCCAGGCCCGGATGCCGGCTAGGTCGCCGGCCACGTGCAGTTCGCTGAGAACGAGCAGGTCGGCGAGGGACTCGGCCATCGACACCGGATGGCCGGGATCGTCGGCCCAGGCGAGGATGAGGGTGGGCACGACCAGGCTCCGGATCTCGTCGCGGGTCGGCAAGTCGGAGGCGGCCGCGCCCCGGAGGATCGCCGGTACGGCCTTCTCCTCCATGGTGAGGAGATGGCGGGCGGTCACCTCGTTGGCTTCGGGCAACTCCTCGGCGAAGATCCGTGGCTGGGGCCGGCGACGGACGTCGTCGGCCCAGGCCGGCAGTCCCCGGGCCTCGACCACCTGGGCGGCCCTCTCGCACTGTTCGGCGTGGGGCGATCGCTCCTCCCACGCCGGCGGCAGGGCGGTGAGGACCATGGCCTGCACGCGCTTCGGGGCCCGCAGCGCCGTCCACAGGGCGACCCCGGCGCCCATCGCCGCTCCCCCGGCCACGAAGGGACCCGATCCCCCCGCCCGGAGCATGTCGTCGACCATGCACGGCCACCGGTAGGCCCGGTCGTAGTACTGCATGGCCTCGGTCTGGCCGTGGCCCCGGGCGTCGTAGCGGACCACGTCGGCCACGCCGGCCACCGACGACCAGTCGAACAGCCCGAGCTCGTCCTCGTGGGCGCGGGAACTGGCCATGGCGTGGGCCCAGACCAGGGTGCATCGGCTCATGGTCGACCTGTCCCCCAGCCACGATCCGTGCTCCATGTCAGACTGCCCTCGCTCGGCCCGGTCCACAAAGGGCCGTCCTCCCAGAGTGGACGACAGGCCGGCGCTCGGCAATAGGGCCGAGGCGCATCTAGATGCGCGGCACTACTACCGAGTCGTACCGAATTCCCGCCGCAGGGCACGCCAAATGGCGCGCCCTGCGAGAGGATCAACCAAGCAGGTGCGGCTTCCCACAGGCGGGGGGCGCCGGGAAGATGTTCATGGCACCGAGGTCGGCCGCCGCCACTTCCAGCCCGAGGCCGTTCAGGGTGGGCTGGAGGAGCGGATCGAGCACCGGACCGAGGGCCGGCAGCACCAGGGCCAACGTTGTCTTGATCGTCGCGGCGGTAACCGCCGTCAGGACGTTGCTCGGGCTCGGGGTCACCGTCAGGGACGCGGGGGTCAGATCGAGCGTGGACGCCCCGACCTGACGAGCGGTCCCGGTACCCACCAGGGGCAGGAAATCCGACGTGTAGCCGAACGCCTGGTCGGCGATGGACGAGCCCGCGGCCAGAGCGCCCGAGACGGTGAACCCGATACCCGCGATCGTAGTGACGCCACCGAGAGTTGCAGCGCTGGTGGTCGCACCCAGGCTGATACCGGGCGGGGAGCCACAGGTGATCGTCTTCAGCGTGGCCTCGGCGTCGGCCGCCGTCACCTCCACATTGACAGTGCCGACTCCGGCCACGGGGATCGCCAGCTGGAGGACGACCTGGGAGTTGTGGGCCTTGGTGCCGACTGGACCCTCGGCGACCTGGGCTCGCTCGATGACCTTGAGCCCGACGCAGACCCCTGCCACGACCGCGGTCACGCAGAGCCCCGTGGCGACGAAGCTGCTGCCGTTGGCCACCTCGGCGGCACCGGTGACGAGGTGGAACACGTTGAGAGTGGTGTCGAGGGCGCTGCTGCTTCCGGGCGCCGCCAGGTTCACCAGGTCGCCGAGCTTCACCTTCAGGGAGCTGGAGATCGAGGAGGCGATGAGCTTATTCACCTCGACCGTCGATTGCCCCGAGGCGGAGAGGGCGCTGGCCGTCGCCTTCAACAGGTCGATCACGGTGACCTGGGTCGTGAGCAGCTGAGTCGGGGACCCGACCGTGTAGCCGAGACTGGTGAGCCCGGTCTGCAGGGCGCGGAGTGAGACGTTTCCGCCGGCCAGGCCGTTGTAGCTCAGAGCGGAGAGCTGGGCGTTGGTGATACCGGTGAGCCAGCCCCCCATCAGCTTGTCGAGCACTGATCGGCTGGCATCGAAGTCCGCCAGGGACGAGCCGACGGAAAACTCCGCCTCGGACGCTGAACCGGCGACAGCCTTGCCACTGGTGTGGTCTCGACCGCCGACGAACGGGAAGGCCACCTTGAACGCTGAGATGACCCTGACCTGCACGGCATCACCGGTGGCGTCGGGAGTGAACGTGCCCCCCGACATCCGCCCAACGATCACGTCCTTGGTCGGGTCAGCGGGGCTGACGGGATCACAGGTGAGGCTGTTGGCGGGAAGGCCGTTGCGTACTGCGCTGGCGTTGGCCCGGGCGCAGGCCGACGCGATGTTCCGGGAGGCGTCGATGGCCGCCATGTCGGCAATCCTCTGATCGTCGCGCTTGTCGGCGGCCAGCCGGCCGAGGTCGACCGCGAGCGCGGCGGCGATCACGGCGAGTACTACGCCTACCACAGAGAGCACCAAGATAGCCCCCTTTTCGTCGCCAGTTCGAAGTGGTTTCCGGTTCACGCGTTGGTGCTCCTTTGGTCTTTGCTACAGAACTAAGAGAGTCGGATGACGGCCGTGGATGTGATCCTGTCCGGTGTAAAGAGGTGGAGTTGTTTGCCGTTCGGCGCAGGTATGTTCAGAGAGGGCATAATCGGATGGCTTCCATACTCATAGTAGATCTTCACCGTGATGCACTGGTAGACGATCTCGGGTGCCGGACAAGCCGCGACTTGCGGCCGACCCCCTGGCACCGACGTGTCGGGGCCAACGGTGTAAGTGGTCCCGGGGGTTCCGAGAATCGCCTTGATCCGATCCATGGCCGCCGTTACTTCGGTCCCCGGCGTGGTGCCAACCGCCGCTCTCGCGGCATCGGCTGCAGTGCTCGTGATCTTCTGCTTTTCGGCAAGCATGACGCCGTAGGTGACCATGCCGAACACCATGAACAGGAAGAAGGGCACCACGAGCACGAATTCGAGGACGGCCACACCTGACTCGGCGCCAAGACGACGTCGGGATCGTGCGCCCGGCCCACGCAGGGTCGGCGTCGGGTCTGCCCGGGCAGGGGAATGCGAGAACACAGCTCTCTTGGTCACGGGCACTCCAGTCGCGAGGTTCGGTCTTCCGAGGTATCGGTAGCGGCTGCATGAGTCTTTAGGCCCACTGACGGGCCGACTCGGGGCTACAGATCGTCGGCGAAGCCACCGATAACACCGGGAGCAAGCTGCCTGTCGAAGGGCGGGCGCCACGAGCATCCGGGAGATTCACATGGCAAAGCGCTCCAACCTCATCGTCACGATCGGTCTGGCCGTCTTCGTGATCGGCGCCGGCGCGACGTTCTTCGTCTTGCGCAACGGCAGCGACGGCGGCACCAAGACCGCGGCGAAGGGCAAGGCCACCGTCGTCGTCGCGGCCAAGGACATCCCGTCGGGGACGGCCGGCGCCCAAGCCGTCGAACAGGGCCTGGTCAAGACCCAGTCCGTCGACACTGCGGACAAACCCGCCGGTGCCATTAGTGACCCCTCCAATCTGGCCGGCAAGACGGCGGCCGGCAACATCTCCAAGGGAACAACGATCACCGCCACTCAGTTCGCGGCACCGCAGACCCAGGGAGCAGTCGCGATCCCCGACGGCAAGATGGCGCTGGCGTTGAGCCTCGACCCTGTCCCGGGTGTGTCGGGCAAGGTCGAGGCCAAGGACCACATCGACATCTTCGGGGTGGTCAAGGACGGGCCGGGAGCCCCCTCGGCGAAGCTGATCATGCAGAACACCGAGGTGCTGATCGTCGACCCGAGCGGACCGGCCGCACTGGCGTCTCCCCCCGGTACGAAGCTCACGTACCTCCTGGCCGTCACCGCCCCCGAAGCAGAGCACCTCGTCTACCTCACGAGCTTCCAGTCCCTGTACTTCTCGCTCGTGAACAAGGCCGCCCCCACTGTGGCGCCGACCCCAGGCATCAATGCCGCCGACGCTCTCAAGCAACTATCATAGGAGGCTGACGTGCGAAACCCGAAAATCCTCGTCCTCGACCGCGGCGCCGAGCTTCTCCGCCAGGTCCGGGAGATCGCCGGGGAGCTCCGGCCTCGTCCCGAAGTCGTCTCCTGCGAACGGGTCGGAACGGTCGGTGAGATCCTCACCGAAGACGGCCCCTTCGACGTTTTGATCGCCGGCCCCAGCCTGGGCACGAAGGCAGGGCTGTCCCGGCTCCAGATCATCCACGACGACCTGCCGGGGATGATCGTCCTGTTGGCGTTCTCCAACCGGCCGGACGCCCAGCTGCGCGACATCATCCGGGCCGGGGCCATCGACCTGCTTCAGCTCCCGGTCACCGAACGAGTGCTGCGCGATGCCATCGAGCGGGCCATCGAGGTGGGCCACCAGCGGCCGCATATCGCCTCCGTCGGCACAATCGACCACCCCACGGCACCCGCCCGCCAGGGGACGGTCTTCACGGTGGGATCGGCCACCGGCGGGTGCGGGAAGACGTTCTTCGCCACCAACCTGGCCTACTTCCTCCACCACCACACCGGGCGCAGCGTGTGCATCGTCGACCTCGACCTCCAGTTCGGTGAGGTGTCGACATCGCTTCGCCTCCGGCCCCGCTACACAATCTTCGATGCCCTCCAGCGTGACGAGGCCGACGAGGGGGACATGCCCGCCCGGTTCGAGGAGTACCTCGTCACCCACGACACCGGCGTGCAGATCCTGGCCGCCCCCAAGGACCCGTCGGATGCCGACCGGATCCACCCGCCCGACGTCACCAAGATCATCGAGATGCTCCGCGAGAGGTTCGACTACGTCATCGTCGACACCCCCTCGGCGCTTACCGAGATCGTGCTGGCGGCGTTCGACCTGTCGGACCACCTGTACGTCATGGCCACCCTCGACCTGCCCAGCGTCCGCAACATGGGCGTGTTCCTCAACACGCTCGAGAAGCTGAAGATGCCGGGCGAGAACGTCAAGCTCATCCTGAACAAGGCGGAACGGGATGTCGGCCTCGACATCGACCAGGTGACGCGGCTCTTCCCCCAGGGCTTCCAGGCCGTGCTGCCCTATGCCCGGGAGGTCAGCAAGTCGGTGAACGTGGGAACGCCCATCCTCGCCTTCTCGCCCGGATCCGAGGTCAGCCACCGCATCGAGGCCGGGCTGGCGCCGATCCTCCCCGACGACGCCCGCTTTCGGATCGGTGAGACCGCCGAGAAGGCCGGTCGCAAGAGCCTGTTCGCCCGCTGGTTCCACTCGGCCACCAAAGCCTCGTAGGAAAGGACACCGTGAACCTCTCAGCCAAGCTCGCCGCCCTCGAGGCCCAGGAGCACAAGGACGCAACCACATCCACCAACTCGGTCGTCGAGGTCGCCCGTCAGCGGGTCCGGACACAATCGGACTCGAGCACCAAGCGCT
>JBBRXY010000116.1:0-8050 GCA_038238185.1 Acidimicrobiales bacterium | reverse complement strand
GAGGCATACCACCTCGCACCTGCAGTGCGCTCGGCCGGAGCTCGCGCCCCAACGGGACTTCGGCCCAGCCCGCCCCTATCCCCAGCCGACCTCAAGTTGGCGGGGACACCGCTTGTCGGGCTGGGGCGAAGCCCCGTTAGTTGTTGACGGTGACCTGGCCTCAGGCCCTGTCCTGACGCCTCGCCGGCGCCGAAGCGTTGGAGCCGGTCAGCGGGTGAGGACGGCACGGGCCACCAGGTCGGTGCCGAAGGCGGTGAGGATGGCCAGGTAGAGGAGGCCGGTGGCGGCCATCACCGCCGAGTAGGCCTTCTCCTTGAGGGCGGCGTTGGTCACGAACACCAGGATCACGGTCGCTATTGCACAGGCCACCCAGAACCAGCCCAGGGTGCCGTTCCATCCGTCGTCGACCGAGCCCGAAAGCACCGAGAACATGCCGACGGGCCAGACCAGCACGGCCACCTCGATGGGCCAGAGCACGGCCAGCCACCGGATCAGCTCGAAGATCGGGAATCGGCCCAGGCCCGGTTGCACGAGGTACCAGTGGCCCAGGAGCATGGCGTCGGTGACCGAGCCGAGGAAGGCGGCACCGACGAGGGTCCGGGCGATGGCCAGGGGGTGGGGCCCGCCGGCAGCCAGGGCGGCGGCCACCAGGCCGACGAAACCGATCACCGGGGCGATGAGGTCGAGGTAGGGCGCGAACTCAGCGGGACCGGGCGCCGCCGCCACTACCTCCGAACCCGCTCCGGGTGCATCGTCGCCGGGCTCGCCCACCATGGCGGCCACGCGCGCCTGCTTGCGCTCGCGGCGAAGGCGCTCGCCCGACACGCCCGCCTTGCGCCGGACGATGGAGACCCCGAGCGCCACCGTCGCGGCGCCGGCGGTGGCCAACGAGCACGCGTCCCGTACGACATCGGGTCGAACCAGGCGGCCGGCCACGAAGGCCCCCACCGCGATCACCGCGTAGACCGACCGGAGGAGCCACCCGTAGCCGATCCCGAGCTCCCGGCGGCGGGTGGTGATCCACAGGAAGAACAGTCCACCGGTGGCCCACTGCAACAACACGGTGGCGGCGTCGAGGCGGATCACCGACGAATTCTCCCATGGCACCCCGGCGGCGCCGGCTCGCCCCGGACTCAAGCAATCCCGGCACACGGCCGATATCAGGAGAAACCGAAACCGTCGTGCCACGAGGAGGGAACGACATGGAGCAACTATTTATCGTGACGGCCCTGCTGATGGCCCTCGGCGGTTTCGTCACCATCGTGATCGTCCTGGGTGTGCCCCTTGCCCACCGCGAGGTCGTGGTCCTGCGCCTGCGGTCCCGCCTGCACCGCATCGACGACGTCCTTGCCACCTGGCAGCACCAAACCGGCGGCGGCCGGCAGTCGCCGTACTACGGCAGGTAGGACCGGCTGCGGGCTACTGACCGTTCCCCCGCTTGGCCGCAAACGCCTTCTCCCAGGCCAGGTGCTTGTCCTTGGCGTCACGGATGAACGGTGAGAGGGCCACCGCCTTTATGGCGGCCTTGTTGAGCAACGACACCGGCGGACGAAGAGGTCGGGCTACGTCCATGAACAACACCACCCGGGTCCCGTCAGTGTCGTTCCAGGCGGCGTGGTCGTAGGAGTCGTCGAAGAGCAGGCTGCCGCCTTCGGTCCAGTGAGCCACCTCGCCTCCCACGCTGATCCCGCAGGCCGACGTGGGCTCGGGCACGAGAAGAGCCAGGTGATAGCGGAGCACACCCTTCCAGGGGCCCCGGTGCTCGGGAATGCGCTTCCGGGGGCCGAGGATCGAGAAGAAGGCCGTGGTCATGTCGGGCACGGCCTCGAGCAACCTGGTCGTCTCCGGGCAGCGGGCGCAGTTGGGCTCGGACTTGAACCCGTAGCCGAAGAAGAAGAACGTCTTCCAGCGGTCGTCGTCGGTGATCGACGCCTGGTCGGTGGAGATGTCCTGGAAGTTGGGGAGGTCGTCGTGGTCGCGCAGGACGTCGTCGAGCTCGGCCCGGATGACCGGCCAACTCTCCTCCAGGGCCCGCACCCAGTCGAGCCCGTCGGTGGAGAGAAACGGCGTGTTCGGCACCAGCGAGGCCGAGGCGATCCACCGCTCCAGGCCCTGGAGGACTTTGGCCCCCGCCTCGGTTGAGACCTCCGTGACCTTGTCCCGCAGCGACGAGGGCATGCGCCACCTCCCGTGTCCCACGGCCCAACCTATCGAGCCGTCGCGCGGAATGACGGCCCTTCAATCCGGCGAGGCGCGGAAACAGTCGGACAGGTGATCGTCGACCATGCCCGTGGCCTGCATGAGGGCGTAACAGATCGTGGGCCCGACGAAACGGAACCCCCGGCGGCGAAGCTCCCGGCTCATGGCCTCCGACGCCGGCGTCGACGCGGGGGTCTCCGCCGCAGTCACCCAGCGGTTGCGTACCGGCTCGTTGTCAACGAAGGACCACAACAGGGCGTCGAGGCTTCCTTCGGCCGCCTGCACCGCCAATGTGGCCCGGGCGTTGCCGACGGTGGCTTTGACCTTGGCCCGGTTGCGCACGATCCCCGGGTCGGTGAGGAGGGAGGCGATCGCCGCCTCGTCGAGCTCGGCCACCCGAGCCGGGTCGAAGCCGGCGAAGACCTGGCGGTAGCGGTCCCGCTTGTTCAGGATCGTCGACCACGACAGCCCGGCCTGGGCCCCCTCCAACACGACGAACTCGAAGAGGCGGACGTCGTCGTGAACCGGCACACCCCACTCGTCGTCGTGGTACGCCTGCATCCGGGGGTCGGTCCCGGCCCAGGGACACCGGCGCCTCACAGCAGGAAGTTCGCCTCCAAGGCCGACCGTCGCCGTAGACGCAGGTCCACCTCTAGGTCTCCACGAGCGCCAGGGCGTGGTCGGCGACGTTGAGCGAGTCCGGCCCGGCATCGGTGGCCACCACGATGTCCTCCAGACGAGCTCCCCACCGGCCTGGCACATAGATGCCCGGCTCCACCGAGAAGGCATGGCCGGCAACCAGAGCCTGACAGTTGCCGCCGACCAGGTACGGGTCCTCGTGCTCCTCCAGGCCGATGCCGTGACCGGTGCGGTGGACGAACCAGTGTCCGTAGCCGGCGTCACCGATGATGCGCCGGGCCACACCGTCGACGTCCTCGCAGGCCACCCCCACCTGGGCTGCCTCCACGCCCGCGGCCTGGGCTTCACGGAGCACGACGTAGAGGTGGCGGAAATCGGCCGGAGGGTCGCCGGTGAACACAGTGCGGGTGATGTCGGAGCAGTATCCGGCCATGGCCCCGCCGAAGTCGCACACCACGGCCTCCTCGGTCCCGATGACCCGGGGGCCGGGTTCGTGATGGGGGCTGGCCGAGTTGGGCCCGCTGCCCACGATGGCGAAGTTGACCCGCTCGTGGCCCTCGATCAGCAGGCGCTCGCCCAGCTCTCGCGACACCTCGGCCTCGGTGCGACCGACGAGGCCGATCTCGCCCGACGTCAGGGCGGCGGCCACCCGGTCGGCGCCGGCCGCAGCCCGGCGCAGGGCCCCGACCTCGGCCGCGTCCTTCACCGCCCGCAGCGGCGCCGTCACCACCGAGGCGGCGTGCCAGCGGGCCTGCGGCAGCGAGGACTGGAGGGCGAGGAGGAACGTGGCCCAAGTGCGGTCGGACACGGCCAGCGAGCTTCGACCACCGACGAGGGCGGCGACGATGGCCACCGGGTCGTCGGTCTCGTCCCAGGCTCGAATGGCGAACAGGTCGGGAACGGGTTCGACCCGGGGCTCCTCCAAACGGGGAACGACCAGGGTCGGCACCTCGTCGATGGGAAGCACCAGCATCGTCAGACGCTCGAGGGGCATCGCCGTGTAACCGGTGAGCCACGGCAGGTCGGCACCGAGGGAGAGAAGAAGACAGTCGACTCCGAGATCGCCCATGCGCCCCCGCACCCGTTCCCAGCGCGCTCGGCGCGCCACATCCGATTGGGTTCCGGCGTCGGGCCTGTTCATGGCTTCGGAGCTTCGCCTATCCGACGGCCGCCGTCGAGCCCTGGATAATCCTCTAAGTGTGAAGGGCGTCCCGTTCGTCTGTCAGTGCGATGCTTGGGCCGTGCCATGACCGATGAATCAGAGGTGGCGGAGGTCTGTCGCGACCTGTATCCGCGGCTGGTGGGGGCGCTTGGGCTGTTCTGCGGCGACATCGACAAGGCCGAGGATCTCGCACAGGAAGCCCTCGCCCGCCTCTGGGCCAGGTGGACCACAACCCGACGGCCGGACCATCCGATGGCCTGGTGCTATCAGGTCGGCGTCAATCTGGCCCGATCCGCCGCTCGACGACGTACGATCGAGCAACGGCTGCTCCGTCGGGTCGTGTCCGAGCCGCGACCGGTCGACTCTGCCGAGACCACGATCCGGGCGGCGGCCGTCAACGCGGCCATCCTCGAGCTGCCGATCCGCCAGCGCCAGGCCGTGGTCGCCCGCCACTACCTCGGCCTCTCGGTTCAAGAAGCGGCCGTCGCCATGGGTTGCGCGCCGGGCACGGTCACCGCCCTCACCCATCAGGCCACGGCCAGGCTGCGGCAGTCGAAGCTCCTGGCCGACCCGGACACCTACGAGGAGGCCGAACATGGCAGCTCGTGACCTGGAAGAGCTCCTGGAGAGCGCGGCGCCGATCCCGTCGGCGGCGTTGGACATCGCCGCGGTCGGACAGAGGGCCCGCAGCCGGCGCCGGCGCCTTCAGGGTGTACGTGTCGCGGCATCGCTCGTGGTCGTCGGGATGCTCATCGGCGTGGCCGCCCTGGTGTCGACCTCGGGACATCGCCGCACCGTCGTCGCCGGGCCGCCGCCGACCTCGCGAGCCATCCCGATCGTGGTCGGGCTGGACGTCAGCGTACCCATCGACCTGCTCGACGGCACCCGCATCAACCTGGGTCTGCCCGATTCCGTCGGCGAAGGCGTGACGGGTGCCACGTTTGCCAACCTTGCCCTCCACGGATCGGTCTATGCCAAGGCAGGCGAGAACCGGGGATGGAGGATCGATGTCGTCCCCGGCTCCATCGACATGCTCGTTCCCGGGGGCGAACCGCTCACGGTGCCTTCGGGCTCCCGCTCCTCGGCTGCCATCGTCGATCGACCCGGACACCGCCTCGGCTTCCAGTTCGGCTCGTGGGCCCTGGTGGCGTCGGGCGACACCCTCACGCCTGCTGACATCGACAGCCTCCTGGCCGGGATCGCCCTCATCGAGACCCCCGACGGCTTCGTCGAGTACCGCGGGTCACTGCCGCTCTGGATCATCGGCAGCCCCGACGCCGCCCTGACGGGGAGGAGCCTCGACGTCTCGGTGTTCCTCCGCAACTGCTCGTCCCAGTCGCCGCAATCGCTCGCCAGTGGCTTGACCTTCGAGCGTGCCGCAGCTTCCGACGGCAGCAGCGTGACGGTGCTGTGCGATCCCGCCAGACGCATCGAGGTGCAGCTCCGCGGCGCGACGCCACTGACCGATAGCGAGCTCTACCAGATTCGCATCGACCTAGCGTTCGTCGGTCCGACCCTCGCCGCCATCCAAGCCGGGCAGCATCCGTGAAGGCCTCAGGCTTCGGACACGGGTCGCTCGGGCGGGCGCCGGTCAGCCGCCGAGGTGGAGCGAGAACCCGCCACCGGAACCGCCCGTCTCGCCGGGCATGAGCTGGCGGATCCATGCCTCGAGGGCGGCGGGGTTGCGGGACTGGGTGATGACCCAGCCGGGCCCGGTGAAGTCGAAGACGAGACCTTCGCCCGACTTGAGCATCTGCACGACCCCGCCGGTGACCTTGCGAAGACGGCTCGTCACCGTCGGGGAGAAGGCCACGACGTGGCCCGAGTCGATGGTGACCGACTCGCCTTCGCCCAGGGTCACCGTGTCGAGGGCGCCGTAGCTGGCGAGCATCACCGTGCCATCAGCCCCTTGAGTGCCCCGCCCTGCGTACTCGCCCGACGCTCACGCCGTAGGAGGTCGCCATCATGGCGCCCGACTCGGCGCGAACCTGCTCGCCGCACTCGAGGGTGACGCGTGCCACTGCAAACGCGGGGGCATGCCGGATGTCGACGTTCATGGCGCCGGAGCGTACCGGGCCGGAAGGAGTTGGTCTACGGCGCAGTCTCTCCGCTGTCGAGGCTCGGCGATAGCGTCGACGGAGTGAGCAATGAGGGATTCGACGGCAGCGTCTACGACGCGGTCGGTGGGCGGCCGTTCTTCGTCGACCTCGTCGACGGCTTCTACGCCGGCGTGAGCGCCGACCTGCTTCTACGCCCCCTGTACCCGGAGGACCTCACCGACTCCCGGCGCCACCTGGCCGGGTTTCTCACGCAGTACTGGGGCGGACCCTCCACCTACAGCGACGAGCGAGGGCACCCGCGCCTGCGCATGCGTCACGCACCCTTCGCCATAGGCGAGGCCGAGCGCGACGCCTGGCTGCGCCACATGCTCGGGACGCTGGACGCGGTGGCCGCCGCCCGCGGCACGCCCGTGGAGGCCGTGGCCCGCATCCGCATCTACCTCACCGACGTGGCCGACTTCCTGGTCAACACCCGCTGACGGTCGGCGATCATGGAGGCCCGGGCCCGGGTAGGGCCAGAGTTTGACCGAGCCGATGCCCACGGCCAGTTGTCCGACTCCAAGCGGCTCACGCTTTGGCGCCGCGCAAGTGTCGACCCTGATTGATGACGGACGATCGCGTCCTCCATCACTGGCACTACATCCGGCGCTTTCGGGACACGCCCCCGATGGCCAGCACGCTCATGGGAATAGCGAGCTACAGCGCGCTCAACGCTGACGCGTAGGCTCTAGCCGGTGCACGTCCGGGCGAGAATCTGGTTCGCGCTGACCGCACTGGTCGTCGTCGTCGCCATGGTGATCCAGGTGCGCGCCGTCGCCCAGCTCGACGCAGGCTTCTTCGACACCGACGCGCAGCGGATCACCAACATCTTTTGCTTCTTCACCATCTGGTCCAACCTGTTGGTGGGCACAACGACGGCATTGCTGGCCGTTCGCCTCGACCGACCGTCGTTGGCATTTCGCGCCGCCTACCTGACCGCGGTCGTCATGATCGCGGTGACGTTCGTGGTCGTGATCGTGGCCCTCGACCCGATCACCCAGTATGAGGGCAAGGCGGCCGTTGCCGACTTCTTGACGCACAAGCTCGTGCCGATCCTGGCCGTCGGCGGTTGGCTGATGTTCGGTCCCCGAGCGATGGTGTCGCCAGCGGTGGTTCGGCTGTCCGTCGTCATTCCGGTCGTGTGGCTTGCCTTCACGCTGATTAGGGGTCCGCTGGCCGGCAGCTACTACCCCTATCCCTTCGTCGATGTCGCCGACCTCGGTTACGCGCGCGTGCTCGTCAACGTCGTGTTGGTCACCGGCGTGTTCCTCGGCCTGGCCGCCGGCGCAAGGGCGCTCGATCGCAGACTTCCGGGCATGACTGCGACCAGAGCGGCCCGACCCTCCCTTGGTCCCTGACCGCTCCCCCGAGATAGGTACTGGGGGCGCTAGACGCTCCGCGAGTAGTGGCGCACAGGTGCCGCTATCGCGCCGGTCGAGGAGAGCTGACATGCGTCCGGAAACGCCTACGACGAGGCACGGAGGAATGGACCCGATAGCGCAAGCTCAGGGTTCGCAGGAACGATCGCCCTGCTACCGGATCGTCTTGCGGATGCGTCCGACGCTGTTCGCCGTCCGGGCGGCGGAGGTCTTCCGATCCGAGTCTGAGGGATCCCCGGCAAGTGATCCAGGTGCACCACAATTCCGGGCCGTCATGCGCAAATCGGGACCGAGTCCCTGTCGACCTGGCTAAAGCTCAGATGCCGGCCAGTTTGGGGCTCAGCGTCAACGCCCGCCAGGTCTTGGGACCGACGATGCCGTCATCGTCAAGACCGGAGCGGGTCTGGAAACCCCTGACCGCGTTGCTGGTGAGGTCGCCGAAGTCGCCGTCGACGTTGAGGAAGGGGAACTGCGACTGGACGGCCCGGACGGCGTCACCCTTGGCGCCCTTCTGGATCTGGACGATGAGCTTCGTCCACGTCTTGGTGCCGACGATGCCGTCGACCACCAAG
>JBBRXY010000115.1:0-8206 GCA_038238185.1 Acidimicrobiales bacterium | reverse complement strand
CCCCCCCCGGGGGGCCCGCGCGCCGCCCCCCCCCGGGCGGCGGGGGCGCCCGCCCACCGCCGGGGGGGGGGCCGAGGGCCAGAGCCAGTAGCTATTGGCCGTCCGGCTCCCGTCGCTGCGGTAGTGCGGCTCGACCTGTACGGCCTCTACCGACACCAGTTCGTCCACGGCCCGGTCGAGGCTGTTCACGCTGCATTTCAAGCGCTCGGCCAGCTTCGGGCGTCCCGGCCATGCCCGCCCCTCAGTGGAGGCGTACCGGCTGAGGATACACCACAGGCGGATGGCCCGGTCGCTCAGGTCGGCATCAAGAATCCACTCGGGGAGGGTGGCGTAGGAAGCACCATGGATGCGGCTCACGGCACCATCCCGACTACGTAGTAGCGGCTGCCAATGGTCAGCCTTTCGGCCTGTACCAATGCGACCAGCACCCGCCGCCATTCGTAGACATCAACCCTCGCCATGTGGTGGCATAGGTCAAGGCTCTCGGCTGCCCCGGCGAACGCCTCGTCGGCCGCGAATGCCAGCGCCAGAAGCGCCAATCGCTCGCTGCCGGTGGTTTTACTGTTCTCGAATACCCAGTCGGTGGCCTCTGTGCTCATGCCTCATGCCCATCCACGTACACCCGCACCGAGCGGCCGGTGGGCGAGATGCAGACCTGCACGTGACGCTTCCCGGCGAACACGTCGAGGAAGTGGGACTCGTGCTCGTTCGTGCGCCTGCGGATGCGCCAGTCCGCTACGGCGGCAAGTCCGATGCATGCCGGCGACCACTCCTCCGTCTGGAGAAGCTGCGCCACCTTGGCTGACGGCTCTGGACTACGATGGCCCTTGTCGGGCATGGGAGTCATACCTCCTCTTGTCTGGAAGGGGTCGACCTGGGAGGGTCGGCCCCTTCTCGTTTCGTGTGGTCGGTAGCCTACGCCTTCGGGAGCGGGGCTGCCACGGCCTCGGCTTGGAGGTTGACACGGGCTTGATCGCCCATACACGCCTCGTAGATGGCCTTTGCCCACCGGGCGTCACCTAGGGCGGTGTGCTTGTCGAACTGGTCGGGGTCGACACCCACGGCGCGGCTGATGGCGTCGGACTTCCACGGTGGCTCTACCTCGTTGGACACCTTGACCGCCAACTCGAAGCGGGTCACGTCGCCGGCGGCAGCGATCCCTCGTGCGGCAGCGATCCCTCGTGCTCGACCTCGGGCGTACCCAACGGCCAGGGCCTCCACGTCGATCAGGTGGTAGTGCCACATGGGGCATTCGCCGTTGGCCCGCAGGAGCCGCTCCAGGCGCTTCTCGTCGAACGACACGACGGCGCCGGCTAGGTGAAGGCCACGGGTCAGGCGGGCGAATCGGCGGGCGAACGTCTCCGTCCCCACTAGCTCCGTCGTATCTCCGTTGGCGTGACCAGTCTTTAGCCCCTTGGCCCGCCGCTCGTGGAACCGGCCGATATTGAGGGCGATCGGGTCCGCTCGGCTCAGGTTGACGGGAAGCTGCCACAGGTACTCCGCTCCGTCCGGCAGGATCAGCCCCACCTCCCATATCTCGTGGCGGTCGGGGTCGAGCCCGGTGGTTTCGGTGTCGACGAAGCAGACGGGTGCGGTCATGGGTCCTCCTTGGGGTTAGGGGTTGTACGGCGGGCGACCACGCTGTCACCGGGGCGGCCGGTCCACTCAGCCTCAGCGAGTCCGGGCATGGATGCCAGCAGGCGCCAGCGCTCGAGGGCGGCGGCGGTGGGAGGGTCGGCGGTGACGAACGATGCGACCCGGCCGTCCTCAGTGCGGGCGGTGACGATCACGCTGAGTTGTCGGAGACAAACTCGGGGTGGCAGTCGGCGTGCATCGGCCCGGGGGCGTCCAGGAAGTTGACCAGCGGGGTCAGCAGCTCGCCCGGCTTGGTGCACCACGCGCACTCAGCAGGAGTGGGCGCAGGGGCCTCAGTGGGGCTATCAGGCTCACCCGGCGTAGAAGGGGCCTTCTCGTCGTCCTGAGAGGGCAATGCGGCGAACTCGGTGACCTTCCGGCCCACCAGTGCGGCGAACGCTTCGGGCCACGGGGCCTTCCATGGATGGCTCTGGTCGTCGTACCAGCGACGGAAGGTGGTACGGACGGACTCGGGGAGGGCGGCTACGGCGGCGGACAGCTCGGCCCGTATCTCGTCGTGGTGCAGCTTGCCCTTCCACCCGTTCGAGCGGAACCAGTCCTCGGGGTCGGTCTGCTCGGGCTCAGCCTGGCGCTTGCGCTCCTGGCGCGGCTCGATCCGCCGCACCGATCCACCCGAGCCGGCGATCCCGTCGTCGTCCACCGTGCGGATCCCGAGGATGGCGCAGGCGGCGTACCGGCGCCCGTAGGTGATGGCGCTCCCCTCCCCTTGCGGGTCGTTCTTGACCGGGACCAGCGGCATGGTGGCGGAGACGAACTGGCCGGACTCGTGGATGAGCATGGACAGCAGCCCGAGCTTGCCGTTCTCACCGCTCGGGAACTGCATCAGGGCGAACCCGTTGTCGTTCAGCAGCGGCAGGGCCTCGTCGAGGATGGCGGCGAGGTCGGCGAAGTCGTTGCCGAAGTGGGGGTTGTTGGCGTTCTTCGTCACCGGTTGCAGGTCGGCTTGGAAGCGGACGAAGGCGGGGGCGAAGTGGTTCAGGGACGGGGACATGCGGGCGACAGCCACGTCCTCGGTCTGCTCGGGCTCCGGGGCCGGTGCGGTGGGCTTGGTGACTGGGCGGGCATTGGGCATGGGTTTGGCTCCTTGGGGAGGGTGGGTGTACCGGGGTTTAGTCTACCGCTGGGGTGGGACAGGGCGCTTGCGTCGGGCCAGCTCCCGCCACGGGTCGGCACGGTGCCGGCGGACGGCGGACACGAGGTCGATGAGCAGGATGAGCACGCCGAGGATGAGCAGGACGTGGAGAGCTATAGGGGCTAGTTCATCACTCGGATACAAGGGTGTCCCATCGACCGATCACCATGGCGAGGAGGGCGGCGTGGATGGCATGCACCGACTCCTTCATGGCGACCACGTCCCATGCGGTGGCCGGCGTGATCGCATCGGCCTCGGTGGCGTCGAAGATGGCGCACGCCAGCCGAGAGACATCCAGGCACTCCGCCATCACGGATTGCCGCAGGTCACTCCGCAGGTCACTCACCCCACCACCACCTTGGCCGTGACCCCGCCCGGGTCCACGTCGACACCAGGCACGTCCCCGCCCTCGGCGTCGGTGACCACCCAGCGGGAGTGGAGCACCTCCACCATCCCGATCAGCGCATCGGCCCCGCAGGTCGAGCACTCCGTCTCCGTGCCCACCGGGGGGATGTCGAGCCCCTCCTCGTCACGCACGGACACCTTGCACCCGCAGGAGTTGGTCACCCACGCAATCGTGACCATCTCCTTGACGGTGAGCCGCAGCCGCAGGGCCTCAAGCCGGAGCTTCTCCGTGGTCTGGATGGCCTCGGGAGCGTTCTTCGCCGCCCACGCCAGGGCCTCGGCCTCGTCGATCACCACCGCCCGGGGCTTGGCCTCTCGGGTCTGCACCTTGCCGCCGGGGAGGGTGACGGACTTCTTGCGGGGGTCGGCCTCCCGGGTGTCCAAAGCGAAGCGCTCCAGGTGGGCGGCGAAGAACGCCGCGGTGGCGCGGGGCGGGGCCGACTCGTGCACCAGCCAAGCGTCGATGCGGCCGTACCACTCGACCGCCTGGGCGGTGAGGGCCTCGAGCTGGGCACCGGAATTGATGACGTGGGCCATGGCCCACGCAGCCGAGCCGGTGCCGTCGATCCTCCACCGCTTGGCGGGCTCGGGTAGCTCATCCCCGGTCAGCGCCTCCACCCAGCCGGCATCGGTGGGGGCGAGAATGGAGGGGGGGATGGGGGACAGGTCGGTCATGACAACCCCTCGCTAGCAATGCGGACCAGAGCGATACCCGCCACGAGCGCACCGAGCCAGATGGCGACGAAGGACGCCACCTTCAAGCTCCCGGAAGCCTTGATGTTGAGGGCAGTGGCGCCGCCGGCGAAGGCCAACCCCGCAGCGAGGACGATCAGGAGGTCGGTCATACCGTCGCCTCGGCTATCGCCGTTAGCGCAGCGGCCAAGTCCTTGGCCTGCGCTCTCGACAACAAAAGCGCAGAGGTGAGGAACTCGCCCTCCGCGAAGTGCGCGTGGTAGCTCAGGTGGATGGTATCGGTATCGCTATCGCTGTGGCGGCTGACGCTGATCGCATCGGTGACGTGCCTGCGGTCGTTCATGTTGTGGAGCCTCCTTGGGGTAGGTGTCCGCAGTATACCGGGGTTAGCCCCGCTTGGCTAGCCCCTGACGCGCCGAGAGCCGCCCCCGGCGGGAGAGCGGCCCTCGAATCGCTGCCAGGCCCAAGGACAGGGCGGTGGCACCCTGACACCTCCCGGCAGCTACAGACTACACCGGGGGCTACTCCTCGTCACCCGCGCAGCCGAGGGGAGCCGGGGCGTAGTGGGCGATCGGCCCGGGGATGGCTTCGACCTCGGCACCGGAGAGCCCGGCGCGCACGGCCTGCTTGGTCTGGGCCTCGAACACCGGCAGGGCGTCGAAGTACTCCTCCCCGATCACGCCGAGGTGGGGAACGTGGCCCTGCTGCCAGGGGGCGAGGGCTTCGCCGTTGGGCACGCCCCGCTTCCAGGTGGCTCCGTCGGTGTACCAGATGCCTCCACCACGGGTTGAGGGTGCGTCGAAGATGAACAAGGCAGGTACCTCCGGGTCGGGTTGAGGTTGAGGGGGCGGTAGAGGGTCGCCGTCGAGTCGAGATTGAACCTGGGCACGGATCCAGTCGCCATCGTCGAGGGGGTGCGTGGCAGTGTCGATCTTCCCGGCATCGGACCACTCGGCATGGCGGCAGACCATCTCGGCGCCGAAGCCGGTGTGGCGGGCGAGAGCGGTGGCGAGGGAGACGTAGGCGACGATCTGTGCAGCTGACCACTCCTCACCAATGCCGTCGTTGGCCGCCTCGCAGCCCCACACCGTGCCGTTACCCGAGAGCCCAGCCCATCCACCCCCGCCCGCATGGTTGGCCTTCCCGGCGGCGATGACGTACACGCGCCCGGAGCGCCCGAGCCCGAACTGAGCGAGCGGGCCGGGGAGCCAGTACCCGCCGCCCTGGTCGATGCCGTCACGGATGGCGCCGAGGATGGCGTAGTCGGAGCCGTAGGCCCGGTCCGCTGTGTGGTGCCACACCATGCCCTGCGGGATGAAGTCCCCCGGCCGCCCCCGGTCCTGCCACCCGTCCTCAAACCAGACCTCGAAACCGGAAGCCTCCAGCTCTTGGGCCGCGGCCTCGATGATCTGCACAGGGGTCATGGGCGGTGCTCCTTCCCTCAATGCGAGGGTAGCCGTAGGTGCTGGTGGTGGTGGTGCGGCAGGTGATCGGCCAGGTACTCGACGTCGACCGCCTCCTCGTCGGGGAAGTCCCGATGCGCCCCGCACTCCCACGTCACCCGCACGCCACCGGAGGCGAGGAGGGTGAACCGGCGGTGAGCAGGAGCGCACGTCACTCAGGCAGCGACTCGGCTACGCCATCGGTGAGCGTGTAGGGCAGGCGTTCCCCGGTGTGGTCGGCGTTGGCCCATGAGTAGGCGGCCAGCTCCAGCTCGATCGGTCGGAAGCCCTTCAGGCCGGCCTTGTCCGGCGTGCCACCGGCACGGACGTACAGGTTCAGCAGCCGGTGAATGCGGCGATGCGTCGCCACGCACACCCTGTCAACCCGGCGGACGGCGCCGGGCGCCAGGGGGTAGGAAGAGGGCGGAGAATGGTGTTTGTCGGTCTCGGCCTTGGTGATGGGCGGCGTGTGGCGGCGCGCGCACGGGCACAACTGCGGGACGGTCACTGCCTCAGCGCCAGGTTCGACAGCGCCAGCATCTCGGCGGCCAGCTCCTCGGCGAAGTCCGCGTTCGACGGGTCGTGCGAGTCCTCTCGGGCCAGTTGCAGGTACTCCGACGCCAGCTCCTCGTAGGTGTCGGCGCTCACGGCACGTCGACCGGCGTCACCTTGGCGCGGATGATGACGCTGAGGATGGCGACGGCGCCGGTGTTGATCCCGGCCACCTGCTCGCCGGTCAGGTCTAGGCCGAAGGCGGTGACGAGGGTAATGATGGCGCCGATAGCTCCGAGGATGAGGGCAGGTTCACGGTTGAAGATCATGGTTGGCTCCTATGTCGAGGTCGACGACGAGCGGTACGCCGTCGAGGTGGGTGGTGTGGTCGGCGGCGTTCAGCGGGTCGTGGGCGAGGCGGAGCCGGACCAGCTCCTCGGGGGTGATGCGCAACGGGGTGCCGACGTATCCCGCTGCGCCTGTCCATGATCCGGGCCTGTCAGGTCGGTCACCGCGATAGGACAACGAGCAGGACTCCAGCGAGAGAGATGATGATCGTCACGATGGTGGCGAGCGCGGCGGTGGTGGTGCTGATCCCCTTGGACTGGCCGTCCTGGCGATCCTGGCGGGAGTTCAGGTTTGCCAGCCGGTCCTCGAGGTTCCCGATCCGCACGTCGGACTCAGCCCGAGGCATGAGGTCACCGAGCGAGCGGGTCAGTTCGGTCAGCGAGACGTAGGTCGCATCGGCTCGCTTCTCGATGCTGATCTCGGCCTTGGTGATGGCCCGCTCTGACGACTCGAAGGCGGCGGCCACCGCCTTCTCCTTCTCGCTTAGAGCCGCGGTGACCGCCTCCTCGGATGCAGCCAGGGCCGCGTGTACGGCCGCCACCTGGGCGTTGAACCGTTCCTGGTATCGCGTGTCTCGTTCTGCCAGGACCCTGTCGTAGAGCGCCTGGATGTGCGCCACTTCCCGTTCGAGCTTCTCTGCGGCCAGGGCGCGAGCGGTCGTAGTGGCGGAGTCTTCGAGACCGTGCTCGCGCTCATGGGACTTGACGAAGTCCTCATGGACCCTGGCGTGAGACTGGATGAAGTGGTCCTGGAGCGCCCCGATGTAGGCGACGACGGCAGGGTCCATGCCTCGACGATCCACGCCGTGGGGAGCTGCCTGGTCACCTCCGGCCATCAGAGCGCCTTGGCGAGGATCACCACGAGGATGACCACGACGAGGATGAAGATGAGGCTCTCGGGAGTCACCCGTCCAGAGTACGTGCCATCGGCAGGGGAACCGGGAACCTCAGCGCGTGCCGGGGTCCGATGCCTGCTTGCGCAGGAACTGGATGCCGGCCGGGCCGCCCTGCTCGTCGGTGTCAACATCGACCAGAACGTCTCCGAGGTCGACCGCCGCGGTGGTGGATGAGGACCAGATCACCAGCCGGTCGGGGATGTCCTGGGTCGTCCCGTCAGCGCGTCGCAGGACCAGCCGGAAGGGGGAGCCGCCCAACTCCCACCGCCGCTGCTGGGTCCGCCTGCGAGCGGGGGCGATGGTCCGGCCCTTATGGGTGATCGGCTCGGTGCCCTCCATCACGTCCTTGGCCCACGGGTAAATCCAGTCCCCCGACGTGAAGTCCCCGAGGGTGCGCCAGTCGGCTAGGGCGATGGCACTGGTCGGGTTGCGGGCGTTCGCCACGTCGAGCAGGTGCCGAGCCAGCGCGGTGGCGTAGACGGGGTGGTCCGCGGTCGTGTCGGTCACCGTCCGGCGCCGGGAGTAGGGACGGCCGTAGAAGTCGAGCGCCCCGTCTGCGGGATCGGTGGCCACGCCGGTGATGTGGAACGGCACCCCGCTCGGCCCGGTCTTCTCGGCCCCCACCACGGTGAGCTCGGTGAGCAGGTCCTCCTCCATCTCCTCGACGCTCGGCTCGTCCAGGATGGTCATGTCGCCGGGGAAGGCGACCACGAAGGACTCAGGGGTGCCCGGTGCGTGGTCGGTGTAGAGCTCCTCGGCCGTCCCGAAGTCGACGGTGTTGTCCGGATGCACCCGCCACTCCCGCAGCGGCAGCGCCACCCCGGCACGGCACAAGCGGTCCAGGGCGGCCCGTAGACCCAGGTTCCGCACCGTCCAGTCAAACTGAATGATGTCGGTCCCGTAGACCCTCCCAGGGGCCATGAGGGGCAGCCCGGTGTCGGGGTCGTTCAGCAAGGCCCGGAACACGTCCCCGGTGGTCGAGGGCGTCTCCCGGCGGTGGAGGTCGACCCCACTCACGGAGTAGGCCGCCTGGTTCTCGCCCACCAGCGCCATGCCCACGGTGTCGGTCCCGTCCGGAACAGTCAGGTCGAGGGTGAATGTTCCCGACCCAGCACCTCCCACCACGGCGTCGGTGACCAGCGT
>JBBRXY010000114.1:0-8314 GCA_038238185.1 Acidimicrobiales bacterium | reverse complement strand
CCAGAAATCGCGTTGCTTCGAGCTGGCGCACAGGAAGAAGTCGCCCCGGCAGAGCTGCTCGTTGAGCACCTCGGTGGCACCCTGCACGGCCAGCCGGCGGGCCTGCTCGCCGTCGTCACGGCCCTGTTCGAGCTGTTCGAGGTGCATCGGGTCGTAGATGTCGGCCACCAGCACCTTGTCGGACTCGAGCAGGAAGGGCCGGTCGGTGATGAGCCACCCCTGGAATACCAAGACGTCGCACCAACGTTCGAGCTCCTCGAGTTCGCGGTCGTCGACGCTGCGCACCGCGAAGCGGGGATCGGTGACGCCGACGACCGACGTGGTCACCAATTGCACCTCGTGCTCGGCGGCCAGGGCCACGGCGATCTGAAGGGCGCGGATGCCCGGCCCGGCCATCTTGGGAGTGAGGGCGTCGCACGTGGCCACGACGATCCGGCTCATGGGCGAACCGCCGCCCGAAGGGCGTCGCTATCACGTTCCCGAGACGGGTGGCCCGTGGGGAGGGGCCCGCCGACCGGAGGGAGGTGGGAGGGGCCGGCCACGGGACAGGACCCGACGAGGCTCATAGTTCCTCGGCGAGCTTCGGTTCCAGGCGGACGAACACCAGGCCCCCGACCACGAGAGCCAGGATGGCAGCACCCACCAGGTAGGCGATGTCGGCGACCGGAGGGAGACGCAGGTCGTAGAGGCAGGCGCGGTACGCCTCCACGAAACGCACCATGGGATTGAGCCGGTACAGGGTGAGCACGCCCACGCCACCGATCTTGTTCGGGGGCACGGCGGTCTCCGGGTACACGATCGGCGTGGCGTAGAACCAGAGCTGCAACAGGATCCCCACCAGGTGCTGAACGTCGCGGAAGTACACGTTGAGCACGGCCAGGGTCAACCCGATCCCGACGACGAAGACGGTCTGGATGATTACGAGCAGAGCCACGGGAAGGAGCCACGGGATCACGAAGTTCCCGGCGATCACCAGGGCGATCGAGAGCACGCTGAGCTCGATCAGCAGGGTCACGACCGAAGAGGCCACGTTGGCGAACACGAGGACCTCGCGGGGGAAGTACACCTTCTTCACCAGGTTCGAATTAGCGATGAGGGCGTCCATGGAGCCGTTCATGCCGTTGGCGACGAAGTTCCACGGCAGCAACCCGATGAGCAACGCGAAGGGGAACGAGTCGAAGCCGCTGGGCTGACCGGGAGGAAACGTGACCTTCAAGAAGTAGAGGAAGACCACGCTGAAGATGGCCATGGTGGCCAGTGGATTGAGCAGTGACCATGCCCAGCCCAGCACTGAGCGCTTGTACTTTCCCCGCAGCTCGCGCAGGGTCAGGTTGACGACAAGCTCCCGCGACTCTACGAGCTCGGCGATTCTGGTCACGGCAGGATTCTCGTCATGGCCGGCGTCCGGGTCACGGCCGCGAGCGTAGGTGCAGGCGCCCGATCCGGCCGTACGCCCGGCGGGCCACCTCCGAAGGGCCACCTTCGCCCAGGTACTCGCGCAACAGGGCGAGGTCGCGTCGCAGGTCAACCGGGCGCGATTCGTCGCCAACCCCGGGACTGGGCGGGCCGAGCCCGTCCAACAGGTCGGGAGCGCGCCGGGGCGTGCGACAGAACCGTACGAGAGGCTCCAGCGACGCCGACCAGGTCAGCCGGGCGGCGGCGGCGGCGGCGCCCCCGCGGCAGCCGGCGGCAGCCGGCGCGTCGTCGAGGAGCCGGAACAGGGCTTCCTCGAGCGCATCGATGTCGTCGGGGGGAACGATGAGTCCCGCCCCTTCCCCAACGATGACCTCGGCGAAGGCGTCGCCGCCGGTGGCCACCACCGGGAGCGACGCCCACAGGTAATCGAGGATCCTGGTCCGGAACGAAAAGGCGGTCTCCACGTGCAGCCGGTGGGTGCTCACCCCGATGTCGGCCTCCAGGAGGTAGTTCTGGCGCTCGGCGTAGGGAACCCAGCCGTGGTTGAAGAACACGTGGGTGTCGGTGAGGCCGAGCTCCGCCGACAGTTCCTGGGCAGCCGCGGCCATGCGCATCTCCGGCACCCCGGGGTTGGGGTGACGGAGGCCGAGGAAGAAGAGTCGCACGTCGGGGCAGCGGCGTCGCAGGCGGTCGACGGCATGGAGCAGCGTGAGCGGGTCGAGCCAGTTGTAGATGCCACCGCCCCAGAGAATGATCCGGTCGTCGGGCCCGATCCCCGGTACCACGCCGCGCATGGCCGGGCCGATGTGCACCGGCGGCGTGTCGGGCAGGCCGAACGGGACCACGGCGATGAGCGAGTCGAGGGTGGGGTCCTCGTCGTAGGTGGCGGGGTTGATGCGCCCGAGGGCGGCCAGCTGCCCCAACCAGAAGACCCGTTGTTTGGGAGACGCGCACAGGAACAGGTCTCCCCGGCAAAGCTGGGCGTTCAGGGCCGACGTGCATTCGTCGACGATGCCGACGCGGTCCTGCGAGTCGGCAGCCTGCTCGAGCTGCTCGAGGTGGAACGGGTTGTACACGTCGACGACGAGAACCTTCTTCGTCCGGAGGATCCAGGGTTGTACCCAGGCCAGCATCCCGCCCACGACGAGGATGTCGCACCACCGCTCGAGCGACCGCAGCTCGTCGTCGGTGACCGATCGACACTTGAACCGGGCATGGTCCACGCTGCAGTCCCGAAGGGTGACCAGCTCCACGTCGTGGTCGACGGCCAGGGCGGCGGCCATGTTCCACGCCCGAATAGCCGGACCGGCCATGGCCGCGGTGAGGGGCTCCTCGGTGGCCACCACGATCCGGCGTCGGCCGCCGAAGGCCTCGGCGATGCCGAAGGCGTCGACCACGGCCCGGTAGCCCGCCAGGAAGCCCTCGTCGGCGAATGCCGGCTCCATGGCGTCGCGGAACAGGGGAAGCAATTCGGCGTCGGTGCGCCGGCGGGCGTCCTGGACGCGACGCCGATCGGCCTGAAGGCCCGGGAGATGGTCGACGAAGTCGCCAATCGCGAACGCCGGCGCGAGGGTCTCGCGCGACACGTCGGTGCGCTCGGGCTCGCCGACTGCCGACACGTCGCCGATCGGCATCCGGCCCAGGTCGAGGGCGTGATGATCGGCGTCTCCCCGGGCCAGGCCACGACGGACGGCCAAGGCGAGTGCCACGGGCAGAACCCGGGCCAGACGATCGTCGTCGTAGTTCTTGTAGAGAGTGAACAGGGCGTTGCGCTCGAGCAGGAAGTGCTCGCGCCAACTGCCATAACCCCGCATCGAGGCGTGGTGGCGGTGGTAGGCCACGGAGCCGGGCTCGTACCGCACGCGGTGGCCACCGAGATTGAGCCGCCATCCCAGGTCGACATCTTCGTAGAACATGAAGTAGCGGTCGTCGAAACCGCCGACCTCGCGCCAGACGGCGGTGCGCACGAACATGGCCGCACCGGTGGCGAAGAGGACGTCGGCGGCCTCATCGTGCGAGCCGGCGTCGGGGCGCCCGACCTCGCGCTTGTAGCCCATCCCGAACCAGGCCAGTGACCCGTCGACATAGTCGATGGTGGTGCCTTCCCAATGGAGGACTTTGCTGGCCACCGACGCCACCGATGGCTGGGCCTCGAGGACGTTGACGGCGGCGGTGATCCATCCGGCGTCGGGGCGAGCGTCGTTGTTGATGAGCCCGATGTAGTCGCCCGCGGCCCGCTCGACACCCAGGTTGCAGCCGCCGGCGAAACCGAGGTTCTCCGGCGACGCCACGACGACGGCGGTCGGGACCGCCTGGCGGATCGCCTCGACACTCCCGTCTCCGGACCCGTTGTCGACGACGATGAGCTCGAGGCGGTCAGCCGGCCAGTCGACCCGGTCGAAACCCCGAAGGCACTCGATGGTGTCGGACGCGCCCCGGTAGTTCACCAGCACCACCGAGACGACGCCGGCTCGCCTTCGCGGCGGACGCCGGCGACTCACCGGGCGGGGCCAGCCGTCGGTTCGGAGGCGGAGTCGGCGAGGGCGCGGAGCCGGGAGCCGGAGACGCCGGGCCCGCCACCCCGGCCGTGCAGGCGCGAGAGGCGTTCGGCGACGATGAACGACCGGGCCGTCACCGTGGTGATCACCTCGGCCGCCAGGTCGCAGGACCGGTCGGTGACCTCGTTCAGCTGGTGTTCGAGCTCGTGCACCCTGCCCCACAGGGCGCGGTTCTCCACGTCGAGGTCACGCATCCGCAGCCCTGCGCCGTCGAGGTCTTCCTGCAGCTTCAGCACGTGCAGGTAGAGATCGAGGCGGTTCTGCTCGAGGCGCTCCAGCAACGGGTCGCGGTCGTAGTGGCTGAGGAACTCGGCCACGCGCTCCGCCCACGGCGCCGAGCGGGAGTAGACGACGCCGAGGCCGAACACGCAGGGCACCACCGCCAGCTCGAGATGGGGACGGTCGGTCAGGAACTGCTCGATCGCCGTCAGTACCCCGTTGGCCGACCCTCCCTCGTGGAGGGCCCAGGCGAACTCGCCCATACCCTGGAAGCCACCGGTGACCAGGGCGTCGGTTCCCACGGTGACGCCCTTGTCGTAGTCGTAAGGGTGGCGATCCTCGGCGGGCACGGTGTCGGGGGCGTAGTACATGTCGCGCCGCCCCGACGGCCAGCCCACGTCGTGGAGGAACACCAGTGGGAAGTTGCCAGCCGAGATGGCCTCGATGGCCTCCAGCTCGTGGACCAACGTGTAGTAGTTGTGGTCGCCGTCAACGAGGTAGGCGTCGCTGGGGGCCATGTCCGGGAGCGCCTCCAGGCTGGTGCGGCGATGCAGCTCACCGGCCGGGTTTTGGTCCAGGAGGTTGGCGAGGGCGTCGGAAGGAAACGGGTCGATGCACGAGACCCGGCCTTCGCGCTCGGTGGCCCACGACAGCAGCTCCCCGGTGAACGTGCCGTCCTCGCCGCCGATCTCGGTGACCGATCGACCCTCGATCAGGTCGAGACAGCCCAGGATGATCTCCCGGAATGCGGCGAGGGAGTACAGCAACAGCCCACCGCGGGTGCTCTCGGGGCCTTCGGGGCTGTCGGCACGGTCGCCGTCCGCTTGCGTAGGGGAGGGTCTCATCACCAGGGCAAGGGTAACCTTGGCCCGGGCCGAGCCTGGAGACGTGCGCACGAGTGGCATCTGACGAAGTCGAGAATCCTGGGCCCGAGCGGCCCTCTGAGGGGGATGGCGGGCCCGGGGGGCCCGATCCGGGGCCGGCTGGCAACGACGCCCGGCTGGTCCACGCCGAGCGCCGGTTGGAGCAGGGCTCGTTCTCGGTGTTGTCTCTCGACATCTTCGACACCCTCATCTGGCGTATCACCCCTGAGCCGGTCGACGCCTTCGTCCTCCTGGGTCGACGCCTCGGCGACGCTGGTCACCTCGTCGACGGGATCGTTCCCGAGCTGTTCGCCCGACTGCGGGAACGGGCGGAGCGGCGGGCCCGGCAACGGGTCGCCCGCACCGGAAAGATCCCCGAAGTGACCCTGGCGGCGATCTACCGGGAGATGCCGGCCTACCTGTTCTCCGACTCGATCCTCGACGGCCCCGCCTTCGAGGTCGACTTCGAGAAGACGATCACCTTCCCCGACCTCGAGGTGCTCCGCCTGGCCCGGGTGGCCCAGGCCAAGCTCGGCATGCGCATCGTGGCCGTGTCCGACACCTATTACTCGGCCGCCGAGCTGCGCCACATCCTCGACCGTCAGCCGCTCGACGAGCTGAGGATCGACGAGGTGTTCACGTCGAGCCAGCATGGGGTGGGCAAAGGCTCGGGATTGTTCCCCGTGGTCCTCGACGCCCTGGCCGTCGACCCCAGCCGGGTGCTGCACATCGGCGACAACGCCGACGCCGACGGCGAGCGCGCCGAGCGGGAGGGCATCGGCAGCGTCCTGTTCGACAAGTACCCCGGCTCGCTGCGCACCGTCCTCGAGGGCGAGGGCCTGCTCCGCACCGACGATCGCCAGAAGACCAAGCCCACTCTCGACCCGGTCCGGGGCGACTTCGGCCTCACGGCCTTACGGGCCAAGGCCGTGAGCCAGCTCGAAGGAAGCGGCCTGCCCGCCTCCACCGATCCCTACTGGCGTTTTGGCGCCACCGTCCTGGGCCCGGTCTTCACCGGGTTCGCCGAGTGGGTGCACCGGCGGACCCGCGAGGAGGGCATCGACACCGTCTACTGCATGATGCGCGAGGGCGAGTTTCTCTCTCGTCTCATCAACGGGGCCCGCGGCTACCTCCGGAGCCCGGTGCGGGCCGAGATCCTCTGGATGTCGCGCCACGTGAGCTCGCGGGCCGCCATCTTCGAGGCCGGGCTCGATGAGCTGCGGACGTTCCTCGATCGTCAACTGTCGCCCACGCTGGCCGACCTCTGCGACACGCTGGGCATCGGCCTCGTCCAGCTCCCCGGGCTCGCCGCCGACGCCGACACCCGCCTCGACGATCCGCAGTTGGCCGACCTCGTCCTGCGCCGGCTCACCGAACAACCCCACGTGCGGGCGGCGATCGTGGCCAAGGCCGCCGAGGTCCGTGGTCGTCTCGTCGACTACGTGCTGCGTACGGTGAAACCCACCGACGGCCGGGCTGTGGTGGTCGACCTGGGCTGGGGCTGCACCATCCAGGTGAACCTCGACGCCGCCCTGGCCGGTGCCGGCGCCGGTATCGACACCCTGGGGCTGTACCTGCTCACCAACGAGGGGGCGCTCGAACGGACCCTCGACGGCGTGCGCTCGGAAGGCTTCCTGGCCTCGGCCGGCGTCCCCGATCAGGCCTCGTGGATCACCCGTAGCCCGGAGATCCTCGAGCAGGTCTGCATGCACGACGAGGGCACATTGCTCGACTTCACCGACAACGGTGAGCCGGTGTTGCACGACACCCGGCAAAGCGGCGTCCAGGTCCTCCAGCGGGCTGCGGTGCAGCGCGGGATCCTCGCCTTCCAGAGGGAATGGGGCCGGTACCACCAGGCTCTTCCCCCCGAAGGGCGAGGCCTCGACGCCGGAGCGGTGCCCCAGTTGGTGAACGCCACGACCCGTTTCATCGTGGCCCCCACCACCACCGAGGTCGCCCTCTTCGCGTCCTGGCTGCACGACCAGAACTTCGGTTCGCAGAGCTCCGATCAGGTGGTGAGCGACGATTTCGTCTCCACCCTGCAGTACCTGACCCCCCGCCAGCTGCTCGCGCTGCCGATGACCAAGGTATACTGGCCGTTCGGCGCCGCGGCGATGCACAACCCACGCCTCGGCCTGGGCGCCGGCGCCGTCCTCGACGGAACGCTTCCGGCGGAGGCCTTCGAGGGCGGCCAGGAATGCAGCGTCGGGGTGTTCGTCGACTCCGGGGGCAACTTCAGCGAAGCCGTCCGAGCGGCGGCCGGCCCCAACGCCAACGGGTTGTGCCACGTCCTGGCCGACGTCGCCGCCCAGCCTCTCCGGGGGGTCATGATCCGGGTCTCGGACGAGCCGGGCGTGTTGCGCCTCGACCGTCTGAGCCTGTCGTTCTCCGTGCGACGGTCGTCGGAGCGCCACGATGTCCGGATCGAGCTGGCCGACCAGTTCTCCCAGTTGCAGTTCCGCAACGGAACACTCCTCGCCGACAACGTGGTGCTGGCGTCGCGGGCCGCGCCGGAGGTCATCTACCGGTGTCCACCGGCCTTGGCCGACTCGGCGTACCGGGTCGAGGTGGAGGCCATCTTCGCCTGGATGCCCACACCGCGCTTGCGGGGCCGGCGGTCGGGACGCACCGAAACTGCCGTGCACCTGGCCCGCAAGGTCACCGGTAAGGCGCGCAACGTGTGGATGTCGGCCGGCGACCAGGCCGACGAACGCTTCCGACCCCAGGAGTGACCTCGCCAAGCTCGATAAAAGCGGCTGCCCCCGCTTCCGACGGCAGTGTCATCGCCGTGAGCAACGTGTCGAAGCGGTTTCGGCTCTACAAGGAGCGCAACCAGTCGCTCAAGTCGACCCTGCTCAAACGGCGGCGGGGCACGTTCGAGGAGTTCTGGGCCCTGCGCGACGTCTCCATGGCCGTTCCCCGGGGCACGGCCATGGGCCTCATCGGCGAGAACGGCTCGGGCAAGAGCACCCTGTTGAAGTGTATGGCCAAGATCCTGCGTCCCGACGCCGGCACCATCGTCACCGACGGCAAGGTATCGGCGCTCCTGGAGTTGGGCGCCGGATTCCACCATGAGCTGTCGGGCCGGGAGAACGTCTACCTCAACGGGTCCATCCTGGGCCTGAGCAAGACCGAGCTCGACCGCAAGTTCGACGGCATCGTGGAGTTCGCCGGGCTCGAACGCTTCATCGACTCCCCGGTCAAGAACTACTCGTCGGGCATGTACCTGCGCCTGGGCTTCTCGGTGGCCATCAACGT
>JBBRXY010000113.1:0-8500 GCA_038238185.1 Acidimicrobiales bacterium | reverse complement strand
GTGAAGGGCGCCGAGGTGTAGGTGCCGTTGCCGGCCACGGGCACCGTCGAGGTGAAGGCGGGCGTGCCCGTGCAGGTGGCGTTGGCGGGGCCGAACAGGCGGAAGGTGATGGTGCCGGTGGGGGCGTTGCCGCCGGTCAGGGTGGCGGTGTCGGTGACGGTGCCACCGATCGTCACGCCCGGCGACGCTGTGGTGGTGAGGCTGACCACCGGGGCGGCGGTGACCACGACCGCCTCGGCCGGGTCGGCACAGGCCGTGGGCCCGGCCGAGTTGTTGTTGACGTCACCGGTGAACAGAGCCCCCCAGTGATAGGTGCCGGGGGCGGTGACGGTGAACGGGTCGGACGTGGCGGTGCCCGCCGGCGACAACAGAATCGGGGAAGAGTCAAAAACCGAGATGGTGCAGGCGGGATCGGAGAACAGCGAGAAGAGCACCACGCCGGTCCCCGTCGGGTTCACCAGACCGGTGACCGTGGCCGTGTCGCGGATCTGGTTGCCGACGATGGTCGTAGCCGGCGTCGCCGCAGTGGTGATGGCGGTGGCCGCGAAAGCCGGCGCCAACACGGCAAGGAACGGGGCGGCGAGGATGAAGGTCGCGACGAGGCCGGCGCCCAACCTGCGGCCGGTCGACGGCGGTCGGCCGTTCACCCGGTGCCTCGGTCCCGTATACCTGGTTGCCGAGCGCCATGCTCGCATCCCTGCCACCTTCCCCGAGCGTCGGCGTGTCCGCCGTCGGGGGGCCGCTGCCGAGGTTTCGGCCCCGTCTCAATTTGATTGGATGGTAGCTCCTGGCTGGGGTCGGAACGCGGGATCGGGGCTCTTGAACCGGACACGCCCATTCCGGCTGTCAGCGCCTGGTACCGCACGCGGCCCTGGCCCCGGATCAGGCCGATGATCGACCTGCGGTCCACCAGCGCGGTGCCGCCGCCTCGATCGGTTGCCGCAGGCCGGCCTCTACCCCCCCGGCGCCGTTTGTCGCCCTGGAGGCCCACCCGGCCACGGTGCCAGGGCGACGTCGGTAGCCTTGCCAGCCGTGGCCACCGACCTCGCCCTGGCCCCGTGGGTCGCCGCCGAAGGAGAGCGCATCGTGGCCGACCTGCTCGAGTGGCTGCGGATCCCGTCGATCTCGGCCCAACCCGGCCACGCCGAAGACGTTCGCCGCTCGGCCGACCTCACGGCCGACCTGCTGGCCCGGGCCGGCATGGAGCACGTGGAGATCGTGGATACGGCCGGCGCGCCGGCCGTGTACGCCGACCACCTGCACGCCGGGCCCGGTGTACCGACCGCTCTCGTCTACGGCCACCACGACGTCCAGCCCGTCGACCCTCTCGACGAGTGGCGGTCCCCCCCGTTCGAGCCCTACATCGCCGACGGCAACTGCCACGGTCGGGGCGCCGTCGACGACAAGGGCCAGGTCCTGTTCCAGATCGAGGCCGCGCGTGGGCTGCTCACCCTCGCCGGCGCCCTCCCCGTGAACCTGCGCTTCCTGGTGGAGGGCGAGGAAGAGGTGGGGAGCCCGAATTTCGAGGCGCTGCTCGAACGCGAGCGGGCCCGGCTGGGCTGTGACGTGGTGGTCGTCTCCGACACCGACATGTGGGCGCCCGCCTTCCATGTCGACGTGCGCACGGCCACGGCCGACCTGCACTCGGGCCTGTTCGGCGGTGCCGTGCCGAACTCCGCCCATCTGGTCGCCGCCCTTGTAGCCGCTCTTCACGACGACGACGGCCGGGTGACGATCCCCGGCTTCTACGACGACGTGCGCCCCCTCACCGCCACTCCCCTCTTCACCCGCATCGGTGGCAGCGCACCGGAGGAGGCTTTGGGTCGGATCCTCCACGCGCCGGTGCTGTACCTGGGGGTCGCCTACCCCGACGACAGATTCCACGCCCCTAACGAGCGCATGGTCATGGATCAGTTCTGGAAAGGCCTGCTCGCCGCGGGTGAGCTCTGGCGAGAGCTGGCCGACCTCGATCGGGGTCGGCCGTGACCGACGTCGCGCCGGGGACTCCCGATCGCGAGTGGGTGTCGTTCGAAGACGACGAAGAGGACCGCACCTGGGTCTTCGACGTCACTTTCCTGCTGTCGGCGTGGACCTGCATCTTCGGCGGGGGATGCCAAGGCGTGCTCACCGGGCCCGCGCCCGAGCTCGTGCAGGGATGCTGCTCGTACGGCGCCCACTTCACCGATGCCGATGATGTCACCCGGGTGGAAGCGGCGGCGGCCACCCTGTCGGCGGACCAGTGGCAGTTCCGGCGCCAGGGTCGCAGCCGGGGCGTCCACCGTACGACCGTCGAGGGAGAGACCGTCACCCGCCTGGTTCAGGGGGCGTGCGTCTTCCTCAACCGCCCGGGCTTCGAGGGCGGTCCCGGTTGTGCACTGCACCGGGCGGCGCTGGAGCGGGGCGAACGACCCATGGACACGAAGCCCGACGTGTGCTGGCAGCTACCGCTGCGCCGCGAGGACCACGTCGACGGCAACCACGTCACGACCACAGTGTCGGAGTGGCGCCGCCGGAACTGGGGGGCGGGCGGGGCCGAGTTCCACTGGTGGTGCACCGAGGCGCCCGAGGCCTTCGTGGGCGCCGAGCCCGTCTACGTGACGATGGCCGATGAGCTGGCCGGGCTGGTCGGCGAGCCGACGTACCGTCGCCTGGCGGCATGGCTCGACGCCCGCCGCCCTGGGGTCCGTCGTTCGTCGTCCGATCCGGCCGACGGGACCCCCCTCCCCCACCCCACGGTCCGCCGGTCCTAGACGCGGGCGGGGCCCCGACCGGGGTCATTCAGGGTCAGGCTGTTCCTCGTCCTCGGCGGCCAGGCACCAGCTCGCGTGCTCGTCATCGGGTTCGGCACCGCACTCGGGGCAGGGCTCGACGATCACCTCGGTGCTGCGCTTGAGCGCACGCGCCTCCTCGAAGCGCCGGTGCCTTCCCTTCTTCACGTGCGGGGCTCCTGCGACGTTGCGGACGGGCCGACCCAAGTGTACCGCCGCCCGTCCTAGCGGGGAGCAACGGCGCCGAATGGGTACCGTGCGTGGAATGGAAGACGAGTTCGACGTTGAAGCCATGGTAAACCGCTTCCGGGAGCGGGCCACCGCCGTTCGCAGCCGGGGCATGCCCCCGCTGGAGGGCGTCGACCGACGACGCTTTCTCGACCGTATGAAGATCGACTACCAGGACTTCGCCATGCTGGGCGACGCCACCGGCACCATCGAGGACGGGTTTCTCGTCCTCCGGGTCGACCTGCGACCTCCGGCGCCGGACGAAAACGACAATCCGTAGGTCAGGCCGCCATCGGGGTGTCGGACTCGGCCACCGGCGCGCCGAGCCGTCGTCCGCGCTGGCGCAGGGCCAGGGCCTGGGTCAAGTTCTGGACCAGGGAACATTCGGCCAGGCTCGCGCCTCTCTCGTTGCGACCCCGACGGGCCCGCGAGTACTGGGCCCGTTGGCGGCCCCATACCTGCCGGTCGATCTCGTGCAGCTCCATGTTTCTCCCCATCATCGCCGTTCGATGTCGCCGAACGATCACGGAAGCAACATCGGCCTGGCCGCCCGGTTCCTTGACCGGCTACTTCTCGACCGACACGCGCCGGTACCCGCCGAGCTACCCGGGATGTGATCCGTGGGTCACCGGACGGCCGCTGGCGACCCAGGCTTTGGTGCCGCCGGCGACCGACCTGGCGTCGACACCATGGTTGCGGAGGAACTCGGTGGCCTTGGCACTTCGGACGCCCGAGAGGCAGATCACATAGACCGGACCTTCAGCGGGGACCTCCCCTACCCGCGCTCCCACCTCCGCCAACGGGATGAGCCGGGCACCCGGCACGTGACCCGAGTCGTACTCGTCGGGCTGGCGCACGTCGATGACGGCAGCCCCGTCGGCACGGGCCTGGTCCAACTCGTCGACGTCGACTTCGGGCACCGGCGGTGGCACGGGCGGCATCATGGTCACGGGCCGGAGCTTTCCGGGAGGGGTTCGTCGCCGCTCGTATCGGAGCCCCGCAGGTGCCCGGCGCGAACAAGGGCGGCGCTGTCGCCCAACTCCACACCGATGGCGGCGAGAGCAGTGTCGGCCGAAAGCACCACGAGGCGGGCGCTGGCCTCGGCACACCGCTTGCCCTCGGCGTTGAAAACCCGAGCCCGGGCGCTGACCGACGCCTCGTCATGGCTCTCCACCACCGCCTCCACGCGGTGGGCGACGTCGACCAGCACCGGTCGCCGGAAGCTGGCACGCGATGTCCTGGAGACGGCGAATCGACCGGCGATGCTGATCGCAGCCCACGCCATGGCCTCGTCAAGAATCGTCAGCACCAGGCCCCCATGCACGAACCGGGGCGCTCCCGAATAGGCGGCCCCGAGGGTGAACTCCGACGTTACAATGTCGGCCTCGTCGTCGTGGGCGAAAGACAGACGCAGACCGTCCGGGTTGTCGCGGTCGCACACGAAGCAGGCGGCCGGAAACCCGAAAACGGTGTTGTCCAAGGCACGCACAGCCACGGGGCGCGACCCTACACCCCGCTCAGAGGGCCGCTCGGGCCCGGGCCCCCGCTCAGAGGGCCGCTCGGGCCCGGGCCCCCGCTCAGGGGGCCGCTCAGGTCGACGAGGAGGGCACGGTGGTCGGAGACGGGGAGGCGGCGAGCCTGCACCGCGGTCACCTCGGGGACCGCACCGTGGCCCAGGGCATGGTCGAGCTGCACCGACGGTCGATCGGCGGGAAAGGTGGCGACGCGGCCCAACGACCGCCAGCCCGACACCAGGCGAGGCACCGGCCCGGGCAGGTTGAGATCGCCCAGCAGCACGCAGGGGCCGCCGGCGGCGACCAGGGCCCGGGTCACGTGACGTAGCTGCACGATGTTCCATCCGGGGACGAAGGACAGGTGGGTGGTGGCCACGACGAGGCGTCCGGCGGGAGTCTGGATCTCGGCACTCAACGACACGCGGGGCTCGTCGGCCAGGAGGATGACCGCCTTGCGCCCGGGTACGAAGACCGGCGAGCGGACGCGTGCCGCGGCCAGTCGTGTGACGCGCCAGCGCGTCACCGGCCACCGCGAGATCAGGCCCACGCCATAGGCTGCGGCGGTCGGCGCCAAGTCGGCGACCGTGTCGTCGTCGTCTCCCGCCACGCGCCACAGACCGCCCGGCTCCCCGATCAATGCCGGTTGGAATCGCCAGGCCACGCCTCCCATGGCCTCGGCCGTCTCCTTGGTCTGGTCGAACCCACCCGACCTCGGTTGGTCGCGGTCGATCTCCTGCAGGCACAACACGTCGGCCTCGAGCGAGACGCAGGCCGCCACCAGCTCGTCGAGCGGCGCATGCGAGCCGTCGAGCGCCCGGCCGTGGAGAACGTTGAAGCTGGCCAGCCTCACCGAAGGAGGCTCAACCGCCGTAGTTCATGCGGGTGTCCTCCATCCGGAGCACCGGCGTGTCCTCGGGCTTCTGGAAACCGGCGTCGACGACCTCACCCACGAACAGGGTGTGACTCCCGAGGTCGACCGACTGGCGTACGCGGCATTCGACCCACGCTGCAGCCTCGTCCAGGACGGGTGCGCCGGTGGATCCGTCGTGGAACGCGAAGCCGTTGAGCGTCCCGGCGGCGGCATCGACCTCCACCGGCTTGGTGAACTTGCGGACGATGGCTCGATCGTCGCGGTCGATCAGACACAGGCTGAACACGCCCCCGGCCGCGATGAGTTCGCAGGTGAACGCTTCCCTCTCGATGCTGACGGCCAATAGCTTTGGCTCGGAGCTCACCTGGCTGGCCCAGTTGAGGGTCATGCCGTTGCGCCGGTCTCCGTCGCGGCTGCCCACGACGTAGAGACCACTTGGCATGGACCACAGCACCCGCCGGCGGCGGCGGTCGAAGTCATCAAGGTCGGCGCTCTCGGGAACGGCTCCCCCAGCTCCGTCACCGGAGGCGGCCGCACCGCTGTCGATAGCCATGGCGTCGACCCTAGCGGTCGGCGACGCCTTGGATCACCGCCGCCAGAGCGACGTCCTTGTCGGTCACCCCGCCCGCGCTGTGGGTGGAGAGGGTCAGGCGTACCCGGTTGTAGCGGACGTCGATGTCGGGATGGTGGTCTGCGGCCTCGGCCTCGAAGGCGACTCGAACCACGAACGCCACCGCCTGGCGAAAGTCGTCGAAGCGGTACTCGGTGGCGATGGAGCCATCGACGACCTCCCAGGCAGGGAGCTCGGCGAGCCCGTCACGAATCTGGTCGGCCGACAGGCGCGTCATCGTCGTTCCGCCTCCCGGCTCCGCGACCACGCCCGGGCGGGACCCGAGCTGCGCCCACACCATTGGCGCCTCATTTCTGCACCGGCTGCCCATGGCACTGGAACAGCTCGGCGACGAACTTGGGGTCGTCGGCGCCGCCCGGGTTGAGGGGCTCTCCCTCATAGTGCCACCGGGCGTCGCCCTCCAGCCGGAGCCGTCGACCGTCCTGGCACTCCCACACCCCGACCTCGCCGGGCGGAAATGTCACGCGCGGGGTTGCCGCCGCCGGATCGGGAATTGAGGTGGTGCCGGGAGCCGTGGTCGGTGTCGACCTCGAAGACCCGTCGCTACACGCCGTCACCACCAGGAGGGCAAAGACGACGACCGGGCTCAACCGACGGATGGCTCTCATGAATCCTCTCGTGGACGGATGACCCGGTTACCGGCCCGGCAGGCCCGTACGGCAGGCAACTCCCGGCACCACGACCGCGTCGTTCGACGAGGACAACAGTACTCAGTGACGTCGGGACCGAGACGTCAGTCCCCGTGGGAAACAACCAAGGCCCAGGGTGCGCAGTGGATGCGCAACCTGGGCCTCGAGACTGCGGTGGGGGTCCGGTCAGCTGACGGTGACGGGCCCGCTCCTGGTCGTGCGTAGCCTGGCCTCGTAGTTCCCCGGGGCGGCCGTCGCCGGGACGGTCATCATCGTGGTGCCCCCGGCGGTGCCGCCGGTGTAGCGCCAGGCGATGGGGTTGTAGCTCCCGACCGGGTAGAGCCCGATCCAGTCCCATGATGTCGGGCTGGGGACACCGCTCCAGGTGACGGTCAGGGCATCTCCGGGGTTGACGGCGGTCGGCCCGGCGGTGAGGGTGATAGGCGAGATCGGGTTCGATGCACCGGCGAAGGTGACCTGGTTGGCAGGATCGGAGCACGTGGTGGACTGCGGGTTGTTGTTGGCGTCACCGGTGTAGGAGAGCTTCCACCCGTACTTGCCGGGGGCGGTGAGGGTGAACGGGGCTGAGGTGTAGGTGCCGTTACCTCTGACCGCGCTGACCGCGGTGAACACCGGGGCCCCGCTGCAGATCATGTTGTTGGGCCCGAACAGCGACCAGGTGATGGTTCCGGTCGGCCCGGTGGGACCAACGCCTGTTCCGAGGGTGGCGGTGTTGGTGACGACCCCGGTGCCCGACGGGTCCGAGGCGTCGCCGCTGAGGGTGACGTTGCGCTTGGCCACCATCGTGGTCGCCGAGGCCAGGCCGCAGGCCGACGGCACCGTGGCGTTGTTCTCGTCGTCGCCGCTGTAGCTGGAGATCCAGTGGTAGGTCCCGGCGGTGTCGGTGGTGAACGACGCCGAGGCGTAGTAGGCGTTGGCCGACACTGCGGTGCGGGAGGTGAAGATCGGCGCCTGACCGCAGGTGGGGTCGCTCGGGCCGAACAGCTTGAAGGTGATGAAGCCCGTGGGGTTGACGGCTCCGCTCAGGTTCCCCGAGTCGAAGATGGGATTGCCGACCCACCAGCCCTGTGACGCTTGGTTGGTGAGCGTCGGCGTGGCCAGCGAAGTGGCGGAGGCCGAACCTTGGAAGGCAGTCAGAGCCGTGACGGCCAAGACGGCGACCGAAGCGGCAGAGCGAAGGAGTGAACGGGGGAAACTCGTGTTCTTGAACATGCCACGGCTATCGACATCCCCCTGAAAAACCTTTAACCAGGGCGGACCCGGCCGGGTCAGCGACCCCGGCCCGTCGGAGCCGGCCCTAGGAGCGCTTGTGGCTGCTCCGTCGGTGGTGGCGGCGGCTGCGGCGACTGGCGGGCCAGGCACCACGGCGGCGGGTCCCCAGGAGAGCCCCCAGTCGGTCGGAGCCGTTGGCGACCACCACCAGGCGGCGCTGGCGGCGGCGGCGGGACCCAACTGCCACCAGCATCGCTCCCAGCAGCACCAAGACCATGGCCGCTTGGATCGGCCCGGTCACGTCGGTGCCGGTCCTGGACAGGGCCACGCCCGGGGCCGCCGGCGTCCGCACCACCGGCGGGGCCAGGGGCGGGGGCGGGGGCGGGGGCAGAGTCGGGATCATCGGCGGCGGCGGGGGCGGGAGCGCGGTGATGGTGACGGTGGCGTTGTCGTTGGCGGTGACGCTGGTGCCCGTGGGGTTGTGGCCCACCACGGTGACCACGTCGGTCTGGGCATCACCGGCGTTGCCGGTGAACGGCCCGGTGAATTGGCACGGCGCCGACGAGGCCCCCGGCGCCAACGTGGTGCCGATCAGCGCCCCGCAGTTGGAGCCCGCTCGGGTGGCC